>CAYRDV010000650.1:0-1506 GCA_964422885.1 uncultured Candidatus Sericytochromatia bacterium | reverse complement strand
ACTACTAAAACAAAGTTTTAGGGCCTCACTTCTCCCTCACTTAAAATATAGATTTTGAAAGGTAAATTTCATGTCTACAGGCGAATTGTCACAAATTGATCTAAGTTTTAGAAGTTATATCGACCAGCAGAAAAAATCAGCTTTTATTAACCTTGATGGGGATAGTATTACTGACTATTCTTTTATTGGAGACCGACAGGGTTTAGAAATTTTATCCAAATTTGATAAGTTGAAGCTTGCCCTTGAATCAGTTTTACGTATCGAAAGGGATAAAGTAAAGGCCGATTTGCTTGGTGGAGGTGTCAGAGTGACTCCTGACCAGTTTCCTAAAATATATAATTCTCTTGTTCATTGTTCAAAAACTTTGGGTATACCTATTCCTGAAACTTTTGTTCATCAACAGGTAGAATTAAATGCTTTTACAATAGGCACAAATGATGATGCTGTAATTGTTCTGAATAATGGATTGGTTGATAGCCTGAGTGAAGAGGAACTACGATTTGTAATTGGTCATGAATGTGGTCATATTCAAAATGGTCATGTAACTTATATGTTTATGGCCTACCTTATGGCTAGACTTGCAGCTTCATTTTTATGGATTTTAATTCTTCCCTTTTCACTGGCACTAAAACATTGGAGCAGACAGGCTGAAATCACTGCTGACAGAGCTGGTCTGATTTGCTGTCAGGATCTTGAACAGTCAAAGCAGGTAATGGTAAAAGCTGCTCTTGGCTCAAAAGAACTTTTTAAACAGGTGAATATGGAAGAATATATGTCTCAGCTAAAGGATCTAAAGGAAAATATTGGCAGATTAAATGAATTTTGGTCTAGCCATCCTTACCTGCCCAAGAGAGTCGCTTCTCTTGAATTATATGAACAATCCGAAAACTATCTTTATAAAAAAACAGGGGTTGTTGATAATGGTCTATCACTAACGGAAGTTGACAGAAAAGTAATAGAAATTTTAAAGATTTTATAGGTAATTATTATGCTAACCCAGAATACCCTTTCCTTAAAGGATGAAATCCAAAATAAGATATCTGAAATTAAAGAATTTTCCCTGCAAAAAAAATATGATATTGAGGAACAGCTAACTTTTTTAAATCAAAAATTTAAAAACCAAAAATTGGTGGTAACTGTTCTTGGTGAATTTAACCGTGGCAAAAGTTCTTTTATTAACAGCCTGATTGGCCATGCACTTTTACCTATTGGTATTACACCTACTACTGCGACAATTAATTCGGTATCCTATTCTGATACCTCTTATACAGAAATTCACTATAATGATGGTAATGTTAAAAAGGTTGAAAATATTGACCATGATTCACTTTTAACCTTAGATCCTGCGGAAATTAAAGAAGTAAAATTTGGTTATCCTGCCGAAATACTGAAAAACCTGAATATTGTTGATACACCGGGTGTTAATGATATCAGTCAGCAAAAGATTGAAATTACCTATGATTTTATTACCAATTCTGATGCTGTAATATTTGTTCTTGATTGTGA
>CAYRDV010000649.1:0-1516 GCA_964422885.1 uncultured Candidatus Sericytochromatia bacterium | reverse complement strand
CAGTTCTGGGATTTAAGGGCTTCTTAAGGTTTTCTACTAAAATTTAATGCACCCTAAAAAAACTCAAAGTTTTTTTAAAAGCTATTTTCATGCTAAAATTTCTCTGTTAGTATTTACACTGACGGTTAAAAATATTAGATAAATAGTAGTAAATTTTGCTTTTTGTTTTGATTGGGGAAAGAATATGAAATTATTATCAAAATTATCTGTAATTACATTATCTGTAATTACATCTGTTTTCTTGGGTGCCTCTGAGGGGACTATGCACAAAGCAAGTTATGAGAACCTTGAAGATCCTGATTTAAACAGTAAATTGGTAAATCTTAAATTTAAAATTATTGAACAGAAAGCAGGACCCGAAGAAGCTGCTGAAATGTTTAAACAAGTATTTTCCGGACCAATTGAAGGTTCTGTAAAAATAAAAAAACTATGGTTTGCTGATGGTAATACTTCAATGGTAATTACTGACAGCCCTATTCCTATGAAAATTATGTTTAAAGGCCAATTTTTAATGGATGACCCCAAACTGGTTGATAAGGTTGATAAAGCCATAAAATTTAAAGTATCCAATGTCGATTTTGCCGAGGAACCTGTCCTTGCTACTTTAAGATCACCTCTTACAGACAGTAATTACTGGATTTATCTTACTTTTTCAAATTATGGTAAATCCTCCGATGGTGATTATGTTGATAATATTAAGTCTGGCACCTTCCCTTACTAAAATTAATATTTTTTATCTTCTCCTGGGTTCAATATGACAAATTTTAATGCTGTTTTTGTTGCCGGGGCCGGTCTTATGGGTTCTGGTATTGCTCACTCAGTCATAACAAATGCCGGAATTCCGGTTTATTTATATGATGTGTCTGATGAATTTTTGCAAAAAGGTCTAAGCAGAATAAAAAGTACTGTTTCAAAATCAGTTGAAAAAAATATTATTACGTCTGAAGAAGCCGAAAAAGCCTTAAGCCTTTTACATCCAACTCTTGATCTGAATGATGCAGCAAAAACAAATCTGGTAATTGAAGCTATAGTAGAAGATATTCAGTTAAAAAAAGAACTTTTTGGTAAATTAGATAATATTTGCTATCCTGAAACAATTTTTGCTTCAAATACTTCCTCATTGCCGATTACTAAATTAGCTTTGGCAACAAAAAGAACTGATAAGTTCATCGGTATGCATTTCTTTTCACCTGTTGACAGAATGAAATTGATTGAGGTTATTAAAGGATTCGATACAAGTGAACAAACATTTGAAAAAGTAAAAAGTTTTTCAGGTATCCTAAAAAAAGAAATTTCTGCTTCTGAAGATTTTCCGGGTTTTATTACGACCCGTTTGGGTTTGGTGTTAATGAACGAAGCTGCATTTTGCCTGTTTGAAGGAGTGGGAACGGCCGAAGATATTGATAAGGGTATGAAATTAGGTTATAACCACCCTATTGGTCCTCTTGCCCTTGCTGATGCAATCGGACTCGATGTTTGCCTAACCATTCTGGATATCATGTATGAAGAATACAAA
>CAYRDV010000648.1:0-1530 GCA_964422885.1 uncultured Candidatus Sericytochromatia bacterium | reverse complement strand
CTTTAAATATTGTAGAATATGAGGAAACATTGATAAAAATGAAGCTAAAATCAAAACTTACAGATGTTCTTACCTGTGTAGTTACAGTACTTTTTACTTTATCTTCATGTACAAATGGTAATGTTTCTATAACTAACCCGAATATAAAGGCTAATAAAGACTTAACTTTTGGCATAAAGGGACTAAGCAGAATTGAGAATAATAATGCGGCTATAACGACAACAGGAACATGGGATTCTGTAACAGATACCTCTATATCTTCAGCATTTCCTGATAATGTGGATAATAATGATGCAGCTTTCACATATCTACCTGCATGGAGTACACCAGCAAATGATGCCAATGCAATTGGTGGTAATTATGCAGTTTCAGGTAATAATATTCAGCTTGCAGATAATGTTCCTCCTTCATCAAGTCTTACATATGGAAACGGTTCTGGACCCTGGATAAGTGAGAATAACGGAGAGCCATCAAGAACATGGTCATACAATGAGTTTCCTATAATAGTACAGAATACCAATATTACAAATAATAATGTAAGGTATAACAGCACAGTTCAAAGCCTGCCTTATTCTGCTTCCATGAATGGTGATTTTACAAATGGAGGATGGTCAATAAACGGTAATTATTCATTTAATACTAATAATCCGGCAAATACCAATTCAGTCAGTGCAGTAGAGTTCAATTTTACCGGAACTAATGTTGAGTTATGGGGCAGGAATGGAGCAGGTGAAAGCACATCATTAAACGTATATATTTACCCTGAGATTGTTCAAGGTGAAGGAAACTATAGCCATACAGCTGAAAAAAGTATACTTAATATTAATATGGAAACCAAATCATCAGCAATGATAGCTAAAATTCAGGGATTACCTGCTGGTAAGCATAAGGTAAGGATAGAGAATACTACTCCTGGTAAAAATCTAAGCTTTGATTTTGCTAAAGTATTTAACTCAGTAGAAGTAATATTTACAGGTACTAAGATAGATTATTGGGGTTTTAAATACAACAATGGCGGTGTTGTAGATGTAAGTATTGATGGTGGTGCTGTTTCAAGAATAGCAACTTATTATCCTCAGCCTTCAAGTAATCCCAAAAATGAAATAATAAAAAGTTACACTTTACCACTCGGTACACACAGGTTAACCATTGAAGCTACTGGTATAAATATCGGAAATAATATATCAATAGACAGGTTTGAGTATGTAGATGGAAGTGGTGGTACAATTGTTGTACAGGACCAGCCACAGGTACAGCCAGGACTTACATATACAGCAGCCGGAACAAGCTGGACTTCTACTGCAAATAACTGGACTTTTGGAGGAGAAACACCTTTAACCATAGATAATACGAATACTTCTACAACATATAATTTAAAATACTTGTATAACAGAGATATAACAGAACAATTTTCTACTGCTATGAAAGGGGGTTGGAAGCCCACTGGAGGATTAGGATTTTCCTTTAACTTTAATGAGAATGCTTTTATAGGAAATTCATATGAATTTGAGATAATAGATGGGACAAATG
>CAYRDV010000647.1:0-1546 GCA_964422885.1 uncultured Candidatus Sericytochromatia bacterium | reverse complement strand
GAGCAAGAGCAAGAGCAAGAGCAAGAGCAAGAGCAAGAGCAATTATAAATTGCACTATTATTAGGTATTTTACAACATTTACTAAATAATGTACATCTATTCTTTATTAAATTACTATTAAAAATACATCTATCATCTTTTATAATTAAAACTGATAATTTACACAAAAATTTATGTTAACATTTATTTGAATTAGTTTTTTGAGGTAAGGATTCTGTTACCCGATTTTAATGATGATAATTTAAAAATAAAACCGCTGGAAATAGCTGAAACTATTCCGGCAAAGTGGTATACATCCAAAGAATTTTATCTTTATGAAAGAAATAATATCTTAAAAAAAACCTGGCAATACGTTGGTCATACATCTCAGGTTAAAGAATCCGGCGAATATTTTATTACTGAAATTTCTGGAATTCCTTTGCTTATTATCAGAGGTAAGGATAACCATTTAAGAGCCTTTTATAACGTATGCAGGCACAGAGCAGGACCACTGGCTACCGAAAACGGGAAATGCAGTGTTATTCAGTGCAGATATCATGGATGGACATATGATCTTTATGGAAAACTAAAAGGTACTCCTGAATTTGATGGAGTTGAAAATTTTAAAAAAGATAATTTTGGCCTTATTCCAGTTAACCTTGAAATCATCGAAAATATGATTTTTATTTGCCTGGAAAAGCCAATGATGTCAGCTTCTTCAGTATTTTCAGAAATTACAGAAAGAATAAAACCAGAAAAACTGACAACAAAAAAGTTTTATACCAAGGTTATTTATGAACTAAACTGTAACTGGAAAGTTTATGTGGATAATTACCTTGAGGGGTATCACCTTCCTCATGTGCATCCAGGTTTATCACGTTTATTAAATTACAAACAATATACTACAGAAACTTTTGAATTTCATTCATTACAGTATAGCCCTTTTAATAATGTTGATAATCCATATAGTGGCTCAGAAAATGGTGAGGCATTTTATTATTTCATTTTTCCCAATTTTATGCTAAATATTGTACCAGGAAGATTACAAACAAATCATATCTTACCTGTTTCCGAAAATAAAACAAAAGTTATTTTTGATTACTATTATGATGATATAGAATCAGAAAAAGCAATTAAACAAATCAATGAAGATTTGCAGTACAGCGATGAAATTCAAAAGGAAGATATAAATATCTGTCAGCTTGTACAGAAGGGCCTTGAATCAGGTGCTTATTACAAAGGAAGAATTTCAGTAAAAAGAGAAACCGGAGTTTATCATTATCATAATATGCTTAGGAAATTTTATAATTTAAATGAAAAATAATTCAGAAACAATTAAATTATTAACTCAAAAAAAACAGGATATGCCTGATAAAGAAATCATGGTCAGATTGGATTCCTTTGATAAATATACCTGTTTGGATTTTGATTATATTCATATTGATGAATTAATTATTAAGCTTCAAAATAATGAGATATTTTTAAAGCCTGAAGATTTACAGATTTTTATAGAAAAATAAATCCCCACAATGTGGGGCCCCTGTTAGTATTAACTCCGGGGTAAACC
>CAYRDV010000646.1:0-1549 GCA_964422885.1 uncultured Candidatus Sericytochromatia bacterium | reverse complement strand
CCGTTCCTGTTTTTAAGAATATGGAGCTTAAGATTAACTATTCGCTCAGTAAGTTTTTCATTCATACTTTGAGCCTTTTCCATAGCTTCATTATTTATGGCAATTACCAGATTAGCATCATTTTCTATATCCCCAGCTTCCCTTAAATTATCCAGACGTATTTTATTTTTAGAATCTTTATCCCTGCCAAGTTGTGCTCCTAAAATAATTGGTAAGGATAAACCTTTGGCTGTTTCAAGTATAGCTTCTGATATTTTCTGTATTTCAATTTGCCTGCTTGGGAACCTCCCATTAATTTTAATTTTCTGAATATAGTCAATAAAGACAGCACCTATATCGTACCTTTCTTTCAGATATGCAATCTGGTTTACAAGCTGGTTTACATAAAAAGGTTCATCAATTAACCATAGCCTACTGCTCTCTGTAAGTTCCTTCAGCTTTAATTTACCTTTTTCTATTTCGTAAAACTCGCTTTTTTTGAACTTTACATAGTTTTCAAGCTGATGAAGGTTTTGCTTCTGATTCACCAAATGTTGGCTAAGGATGAATAAAATTTTAAGAGAAAGTTGTTTTTTTGTTTCCTCATAAGAGAAAAACAGAAAAGTTTTCTTTGGATAAAGATCAATCATATTCAGGTATAGGTTTAACAGGAAAGTTGTTTTACCATGTGAGGGCCTTCCAGCAACTATTGTTATAGCTTCCTGTGGAATCATCAGTAATTCATCAAGTTTACTATAACCAGTTTTTAAGCCTTCAATAGTAGTAGCCAGGTCAGTTTCCAAATCGGCTAAAGTATAGGGTTTTATTACTTTACTGACAGTGCCAGCTTTAATATTCTGGATTTTATCAGTTATAAAAGTTTCGATATTTTCAATTTTATCTTCTTCGATAAGTTTGGCAGCATCCCTGAATAAATCCTTATAATCCCTTTCAAGCTTTTCCCGATGTATTTTTTCCTTATAGTTTTCAAATTTTAGTTCCAGGAATTCAGGAGGAATATTCAAGACTTCCGTAACTGTTTTCAAGTAATCATGAGCCAGTAACGGATCTCTTATTGACTCTCCATAAGTTAATGCTTCTTCAGTAGCTGCATCTCTGTTTTTATCAGTTTCCAGGTTATTATGCTTTACTGGTAAATATCTGGCCAGCCATTTAGATCCTGATTCAGCTTGTTTAATTAATTTATTAAAGGCTTCAGCCCCATTTTTTCTGATTAATTCATCAGGATCTTTATATCCTTTAGGTAGAGTTACTACAAAAGCCTTTAAACCTTCCCTGTAAATCATTCTTATTGATTTTTCAGTTCCAACTTGTCCGGCCTGATCAGAATCAAATGCTAAAGTAAAACTTTTAAATCCTAGTTTAACAGCATTTTCTAGCTGTGTTCTAGTAATTAGACTCCCACCTGTCCCAACTATTCCTTTAAGACCCCTGGCGTTAGCAATAAGGCAATCAAGATAACCCTCAACTATAACAAGTTCTTTACTTCGACTACGCTCAGTAACCATTTGATTTCTTGCCTGGTATAAATTAAAAAGTGTATCTTTTT
>CAYRDV010000645.1:0-1574 GCA_964422885.1 uncultured Candidatus Sericytochromatia bacterium | reverse complement strand
TCCTGAAGCAGAAACAGGGATTACACTGGAATACTATGATTTTGAACAGCAGAAAACCGAAGTTGTTGCCAATAATATCAGCTATTTTAAAGTTTCCCGAAAAAGTGAGAACCTAATCTATCGTACCGGGCATAAACTAAGAGTAACATCAGTTGCTCCTGTAGATAAAAATAAGCCTGCTGACGATAAGCCAAGTAAAAGAAGTGGCTGGATTGAGCTTGACAGAATAAAAGTATCTGTTGTGCCAACAATTGAATGGACACAAATGTACACAGAAATCTGGCGTTTACAGAAAGATCATTTTTGGGATCCTGAAATGTGTGGTATTGACTGGGATAAGGTTTATAAGCGATATTTGGCTTTGCTTGGCAAGGTTACAACCAGATCAGAGTTTTCTGATTTAATTTGGGAAATGCAGGGCGAGTTAGGTACTTCCCATGCTTATGAACTTGGCGGTGATTACAGGTCTGGGCCACATTACAGGCAGGGCGTTCTGGGAGCTGATTTTTCCTATGATGAAAAAACCGGAGGGTATAAGATTACTCATATTGTTAATGGTGATCACTGGAATGAAAAAGAAGATTCCGCTTTAAACAGAATTGGGATTAATCTAAAAGAAGGAGATGTTTTGCTGGCTATCAACAGTCAGAAATTAAATAGTAATCTTCCTCCCCAACAGCTTTTGGTAAATCAGGCAAATAGTGAGGTAATTCTTACATTTGCCGGAAAGAAAAAAAATGAGATTAAAAATGTTTTGGTTAAGGCTTTATCAAATGATACACCTTCAAGATACAGGGAGTGGGTAGAAAATAACCGTAGAAAGGTACATGAGGCTACTGACGGAAAAGTTGGCTACCTTCATATACCAAATATGGGCCCGGAAGGTTATTCTGAGTTTCACCGTTATTATTTTGCGGAAGTTGAAAAAGAATCTATTGTTATTGATGTCCGCTATAATGGTGGAGGACATGTTTCCCAGTTATTACTGGAAAAACTGGCCCGTAAAAGAATTGCCTATAATGTGAACAGATGGGGATATCCTGAGCCTTATCCTTCTGATTCTGTATTAGGTGGGGTTGTAGCTATAACTAATGAATATGCTGGCTCTGACGGTGATATTTTCAGTCATTGTTATAAAATTATGAAGCTGGGAAAATTAATAGGTAAAAGGACATGGGGAGGGGTAATTGGTATATGGCCAAGGCACAGACTAGTTGATGGTAGCATTACCACTCAGCCTGAGTTTTCCTTTTGGTTTACAGATGTTGGTTGGGGTGTTGAAAATTATGGAACTGATCCTGATATTGAAATTGAATATACACCTCAGGACTGGGCTAAGGGTGTCGACCCACAGCTTGATAAGGCGATTGAACTGATAATGAAGCAGATGAAGGAAAAACCGGCAAAGCTGCCTGATTTTGGAGTTCGTCCAAAGCTTACTATTCCTGAATAGAATTTTCATCAAAATTAGTAATTTGGTTTCGATTAGGCGTTAATTGGTTAGGGAATGTTTTTTATATTTTTCTAACTCTCCCCTTGTATGATGAAAAAAGAAAGGTAAATAAAAACCTTTA
>CAYRDV010000644.1:0-1598 GCA_964422885.1 uncultured Candidatus Sericytochromatia bacterium | reverse complement strand
GTATCTTTTTCAATTCCATAGCTATATTTATATTTTTTCTCATTGATTTTTTCTAATTCAGTATCAGATAATAAGCTTCTAACAATAAACCCTTTTAACATTCCTACACTGTCCCGGTAAGGAATGGCTAACTGGTGACTGGTTCCGAATCCTTTAGTATTTAACCCACTGTTTTGTAAAAGGCTTTTCTGACTGCCAGAATTAAGCAAGAATTCTTCTAAATCAGAATAGGGAGGGTAAAAACCCAGTTCCATATTTTTTATTTCTTCCTGGCTATAACCTCTTTCTGTAAGGTACTTTAAAACTGACTTTCCCTGTTCTTCCAACAAAAGCATTTTCATATAATTAAATGCTTTTTCCAGGATATTTGCCTGTTCTTTTGTTTCTTGGTATTTTTCATCTGAGTAATTACTTTCAGGTAAATTTACTCCAGCTAACTTTGCCAGTTCAATTAAAGTTTCATGATTGGAAAGCCCATTTCTTTCCTGAACATAATCCCAGAGGCTTTGTGAATAAGAGCAGTTATTTTGTCGATTACAATTAATATGGATTTTATTATCATAGATATATGCTTCTTTTTTATTACATTTCGGGCAGGTAAGCAAATAATATGAACCATGTCTTTCTGGTTTTAATTCACTGAGAAGATGTTCCCTGTTTAGCCTAGGATAAATCTCATTTAAAACTTCTCTAATATCTGTCATAACTTTGCCCAAAGTATTTATCTTCTACACCAAAATACTCTGGATTATACCATTTTGTCTATAATTTTTTTCACTAAAATATCAGGTTTATTTAAGCCTTATATAATGAGAATAAATTTCTAAAAAATTTATTCTATAGGCTTCTTTCTGAAAGGCCTTTTTCCTTCTTGAATCAATTTTTCATAATCAATGAATGAATCAGGACCATCAAGCATTAAATGGCTTAGCCTTTGTGAATCAGTATTTTTAGTAGAGGATAAATTTCTTAGAGAGGTAGTTTCATCAGTAATTTTTTTTACTACCGAATTCATTTTAAAACTTCCTTTTTCTTTAGCTACAGACCTCATCTCTTGAACAGATGGATTTGCACACTGGCCAACTGTTCTAGCATCTTGGACAGTATTCTTGGGAACAAATTCACTGGCAGAAGCAAATTTACCAGCTCTGGAAGCTTTTATCGCTTCAACTGCTTTATTAACTTTCTTTGGTTGACTCTTAGCAGAATCAATATTTTTAATTTCTTTAGCCATCTTATTTTAGTTCCTGCCATTCATACTTTAAGTTTAGCGAACTTTTAAGAATTTTATAAACACAATCAAGGTGCATCAATGTTCCTTGTCGTGGAGTTATTTCATCATCAGAAAAACCAGGGAGTAACCCCTGGTTAAAATACTAACCAAAGAGCTGGCGAGCTGCATCCTCACCAGCCTGTATAATCTGCTCAGGTGTAAGGTGAGCCTGTGCCTCTCTCTGAGCTAAAACAGCAGCCTCTCTGGACTGAATAAGCTCAGCTTGATCAATAGGGGTAAGATCTGTAAAAGATCTACTGGCAACACCGTCAATGATAGAAATGGTCATATAAATACCTCCAAAAATAAAATAAAAAACTGACAT
>CAYRDV010000643.1:0-1599 GCA_964422885.1 uncultured Candidatus Sericytochromatia bacterium | reverse complement strand
TTATTAATAAGATAGAAATAATTGCATTAATTACTCTTAATATGATTAGAATACTTACTTTATCTTATAATGATGATAAATATTTAGAGAGTGCAGTTTATTGGTTAAAAGGACTTACAACAAAGCTATTTAGTCAGTATTTTTATAAAAGTGATAATCCATTCCAAGCACTTCCAATGATTGATGTAATAGCTGGGGTTACAACTGGTGAGCTTGTAGATAGTAACTTTAAACTTGCAAAAGATAATATCCTATATTCTCAGAAATTGGAAGAATTGTATCTGAAAAATGAAAGTAATTGTTCTGAACCACTACCCGGTTAACTCATAAAATTTTGGATCTGTTCAGCTCCAAGGTTGAAATTGGGAAACATATTGTAAACTGGTAAATTTACTGACAATATATTTCCCTTTTTTAATGGAATAATCTCTGTTTTTTTATCTGGTAAATTAATAAAAAATCTGAGATTAATTCCATTTTTTTCCAGAACTTTTAATATAGTCTTTCGGGATACACCAAACATCTGAGCAATTTTGGTAGAAGTACTACCCTGCTGATATAGTTCAATTATCTTTAATACCTGAACCTGAACCAATTTATTCATAAAATTTCTCTCCACTGGAATTATAATGGTAAACTGTCCTTTGACAAAGATAGGCTGTATAACTAGTACTGGAGCAGGTGTTTTATGCCAGAATATAAGCTAACAGATGAACAAATCAATAAAATTATTTCCCTTTATAACGAGGGTGTGTCTTGTTTGAAATTAGCAAAAAGATTTGGTTTTAGCAGTAGTGTGATTATGAAACATCTGAAAAGAAAGAATATTGAAATCAGAGACCGGAGTTTTTATTCAAAATTGCTGAGCCCTGAGCAGGAAGCAGAAGTAATTAATATTTATACTACTCAGAATTTAAACAGTATCGAAATAGCAAAGGTTTTTAATGTATCAAAATCAAATATTCTTTTGGTACTAAAAAAATATAATATTGAGAGAAGAAATGCCAGATTCTACAATGATAAATTAACATTTGAACAGGAAACTGAAATAGTTAACCTATACAGACAGGGTATACCTGTAACTGAAATTGCAGACAAATTTGGAACAGATAAAACAAAGGTTTCATATATCTTAAAAACAAAAACAAATGGTCAGGTGTTTAATTCTGATCTTTTTACTAGGCTTACTTCAGAAAAGGAAAAGCAAATCATTGATCTTTACAACAAAGGTTTAAACGCAGTTGAGATAAGTGAATGTGTAAAAGTTTCTGCCCGAATTGTTCGCAGATATCTTGCAAAAGAAGGTTTGTTGCTTGAAGATAAAAAATTTGTTTCAAAAATAAATCCTGATGATATACCTGAAATTATCAGACTTTATCTGGAAGGGATGCCAAGTACAAAAATATGTAAGAAGTATGGAGTTGGGGAAACTCCAATATTAAATATTTTAAGAAAGAATAATATTAAAATAAAAAAGCTAAAAAACTATATTACAAAGGTAGATAAGGCTTTGGAGCAAGAAATCATCATATTGTATCAGCAAGGCAGGGTCATTTAAAATTTAACATTTAGTAACAATTGTGGTAAAAAATTTTACAT
>CAYRDV010000642.1:0-1655 GCA_964422885.1 uncultured Candidatus Sericytochromatia bacterium | reverse complement strand
TATTTCACGCTTTACCCACTTTAAAAGTCTTTAAGTTTCACGCTGGATACAGGTAATGGAAAGCTCAATGTTTTTGACATATGAGGGAAAATCAGTGGAACATGTTATTTTGCTTCCATATAAATTTGAAGGGACATTGAAAAAATTAAAAGATAGTTTTGTCAAACTCAAAAAAACACTTACCATTGAACAGGCATTGCTTGAAGAAAAATGGATCAGGGCTGTTGTGGATGGTAGAAGAGTGGCGATGCTTGGGACCAAAAAGAATAGTGGCAGTATTAATGGTTTTATTTCTTTACCGGAAATAAAAAGCAAAAAGAAATTTTCCTTTTATGCTCCTCATGAATCACTTGAAGATTTACAATCAGTTCTGGAAAAAAATGATATGGCTTTTGTCGCTACTTCAAGTGGGGATATTCTCATATTACTGGGTACTGGAATTGTTTTTCAGAAAACCCAGGGAAAGTGGCGGTATCTCAATTATAATCACTTTCACCAGATATTAATTGAATTTGTGGGTGAATCTGTTACCAATTCGATAGTTAGTGCTGTACTAAATTTATCCTTTGAAAGAAGAGGAGCCCTACTATGTATTGTAAAGACAAAGCAGAGTGTAAAAGCGCTTGTATCGGATCATGGAAAAGATACTCAGGCAAACAGTTTTTTAAGAAAAGGGTTAAAAGGTCTGGATATTACAAACAGAGCGGAAAAGCAGATTATTACGGCTGCTGCGGCTATTGATGGCGCAGTAATCCTTGATGAAAATGGTAAGGTTTTTGATATTGCCTGTATGGTAGGCAAAGCAAATGATGAGCAGATGAATAAGCTGGGAATAGAAGAAGCACAGGTATTTCCAGGTGCAAGAACAACTGCCGCCTGGAATGCCAGTTTATTTGGTATTGCTATTAAGGTTTCGGCTGATGGTCAGATAATAGTTTTTTATGAAGGAAAAATTATCTGGGAAATCGGATAGAAGAAGTGAGTGAGGGGGAAGTGAGGCGGTAAGCAAGCTTACCTGTGAGGCAGCAAATGAATTTGCCTGTGAGGAAGAAGTAAAGAGGTGAAAAGAAGAATGTTAGGGTTGTAAGGGTAATTCTAGAATTACCCTTACACGACCAATACAATACTTACTTCTCCCTCACTTCCTCCTCACTAAGACAGTTTTAACTGTCTGGCCTCACTTAACGAAGTGGCCTCACTTAAAAAACATTGAAGTGTTTTTTTCGTCATAACCAACACAATGCTGTTTTCCATCACTTATTACCGGACGCTTTACCAGTCTGCCATTTTTGGACAATAAATCCAGTAATTCTTCCTTACTCATGATATTTATTTTGTCCTTCATATTCATTTCCCGGTACATTTGCCCTGATTTGTTAAACAGTGCCTTTAGATCATACTTCCCGGAATCCAGTATTTGATTTAATAGGTCCTTTGCTGGAGGGTTTGTTGTAATATCAATATCCTCAAATTTTATACCTTTTGAGGTTAAAAGTTTTTTTGCTTTAATGCAGGTTGAACATTTATCATAACCATAAAATTTAATCATTTTTATCTCCTATTAAATATATAAGCCGAAGTATATGTGTGTTCATTGAGCGATTCGAAATGAACAATATTTGTACTTAAAGGTTTTTACAGTTAACATATTATTA
>CAYRDV010000641.1:0-1682 GCA_964422885.1 uncultured Candidatus Sericytochromatia bacterium | reverse complement strand
TATTACCGGGAGCCTGACATCCAGTTGTAAATAAAAATAATGCCAATCCTAAAGCTAATGTGTTTTTTCTCATTTTTTAGTCCTCATCTTAAATTAAAATTTTATTTTATACTCTATGTCTACATAATAAAATTGGGTGCTCACAAAACTGCTCACTTTTTATAAGTAAAATGAATAAAAAAATTTTCATTTTAATTTTTTGTTATAAGAAAAAAAGCTTATTGTGTTTAAACAATAAGCTTCTAAAATAAGTAAAAAAATATATAGGAAGGTCTATAAAAACTATTTTTCAGTATTGTACATAGTTGAAATCTGAGTATCTGAAAGGGCTACATTATATACTTTTACCTGATCTATTGAACCGTTAAAGTTTTTGTTTCTGGTTGAACCATTTGAATAACAGCCTACAGAAGCTGGAGAATTTGCTCCGGGATTAAACAGGAAATTATTGGGAACGGTCGTTGTTCCTGATAAAACACCATTAATATAAATTTTTATATTATTACCCTTTTTCCATACACCTACCAAATGCGTCCAGGTATTCAAAGGCAATGTTGTATTGGAAACTACATTATACCAGGTCGCATTGCTTAACTTTGTAGCAAATCTTACTGAGGTTCCCGAATTGATTAAAGTAAATTCCCCATTTTCACCATGATAAAAAGCGTAAGTATCACCTGTTGCAGTAACTGAAGGTTTTACCCAGGCTTCAACAGAGACTTCTCCAGGAGCAGGGCCAAATAAAGGAGGAAGGCTCATATAATCATTTGTACCGTCAAAATTATATGCTTTATTGGATTGATTAAGTCTGTCAGAAGCAAGTGTTGGGCCATTTACAGCAGTAGCATTTTTACCCTTACCACTGGAATCATTGGTGTTTCCGTTAAACTTTAGATTCATCATCAGATTTGTAGAGGATGGCTCATAGCTGTCATAATCTGTACATGCACCAACTGAGGCTGTATTACAAATAGTAGCACCATCTGTCCAGGTTGCCCCTGATAATGTTGCTCCGGTTAATGTTGCACTGGTAAGAGTTGCATTGGTAAGGATAGCATTTGTCAGATTGGCATTAGTTAAGTTTACTCCTGTAAGATTAGCTCCGGTAAAATCAGAACCAGTGAAGTCGTAGCTGGTAAAATCCTTGGCAATTCCATTATATCCTTTTGTAGATGTCATATCAGCATATTTAAAACTTGCTCCCTTTACTGTAGCTCCAGTTATTGTTGTATTAGTCATTTGAGCATAATTTAAAACAGCACTTGTTAGATTTGCATTGGTTAAATTTACATCAGTTAAATTACCAATCAGCCTCACTCCTGTGAGGTTAGCGCCTGTAAAATTGACACCTGTAAGATTATAAGCAGTAAAATCTTTAATACCACCACCATTTCCGATAAAACTTGTCAGGTTAGAACCTGTGAAATTTGCGTTAACCAGGGTACTGCCTGTAAATTTTGTATTAGTGAGGGTTGCTCCAGATAAATTAGCCCCTGTTAAATTAGCCCCTGTAAAATTGCCTCCTGTTAATATTGCACTGGAAAAATCAGTACCCGAAAATGTCCCATTTTGGAAATCACCATTGTCAAGAGCTATACCTGTTAAGGATAGGTTTGACCAATTTTGACTATTTAAATCAGGATAATACGATACGCTTCCTTTTGTTCCTTTAAAATAACCGG
>CAYRDV010000640.1:0-1683 GCA_964422885.1 uncultured Candidatus Sericytochromatia bacterium | reverse complement strand
CTGCGCTGGCTAAATATTCAACATATTATAACATGAAAGGGGCACGTTCAGGCCAGATTTCAAACCCGAAGTGGTCGTTAAACCCAAGACTTGGTTTTATATATAAAATTCCTGAGGAATCGCTTACTATTCGTGGGGGAATAGGATTATTCACCGGCAGGGTACCATTAGTTTGGCCTGGTGGTGTTTACAACAATAATGGTATAAGCCTTGCAGGAATAGCCAGAAGCAATGTTGCCTTTAAAGCTGACCCGTTTGGACAATACACAGCAGCAGATTTTGGCATAACTGTTCCTGTTCCCTCAGGTCAGGTTGATCTGATTGCTAAAGATTTTAAATTGAATAAAGTTTTCAGGGTTTCTATGGCGGCTGATAAACAATTAGGCAAAAAGTGGAAACTTTCATTTGAAGCCATATTCACTAAAAATATAAATGAAATCAACTACACCCGTGTAGATATTCTACCTGCTAATTTAAAATCTGTTGGTGTTGATGTACGGGATGTTTACAGTTTATCTGGAAGCAATACCGCAGCAATCCCAACAAGAGCTAATGGCACAACTCCATATACCGGTGTTTACCTGTTAAGCAACCGGGAAGGTAAAAAGGGTTTCTCATATAATTTCGTTACTACCCTGGATAAGAGTTGGGATAATAACTGGGCTTTTAATGCCAACTACTCTTTTGGAAATTCGATAGTTATTAATGAAGGAACCAGTTCACAAAATAACTCTCAGTGGCGTTTTATGGAGGCTGTAAATGGCAGAAACAAAATTGACCGTTCTACAAGCGATTTTGATCCCGGACACAGAGTAAATGCTTATTTATCTAAAAAATTCACTTACCTCAATAAGAAATTAGCTACCACTATTTCATTGGTTTATAATGGTCAAAGTGGAAACCCATACAGTTATGTGCTTAACAGAGGGTTGATCAGGGATTTAGATAATTTTGAAACCAATGACCTGATCTTTATTCCAACAACCGCACAGTTACAGCAAATGGTATTTTTATCAAATACTACCGGTGGGGTTACTTATACTCCACAACAGCAAAGAGATTTATTTGATGCCTTTATTGAAGGCGATAAATACCTGAGAAATCACCGTGGTCAATATGCTGAACGAAATGGGGCACGTACACCCTTTACTCATATTCTTGACTTGAAAATTCAACAGGATCTGAATCTGAAATTTGGCAACAGAACTTACCAGTTACAGATTTCTTACGATATATTTAACTTCACCAATTTTATTAGCCGAAATGCAGGTAAGCAATATTTTGCAACCAATGACCAGTCAATCATTCTTGATTTTACTGGCTATGTTAGCTCAACTAATTTAACACCGCAGTACAGGTTTACTCCTCCTAAGGATGGACGAACTTATAATATTTCTGATGGTGTCTTTAACAGTTCAAGATGGACAAGCCAGCTTGGCATCAGGCTAAGTTTTTAATAACCCTGACATTAATAAAAAGAGGCTGTCAAAAAAAATTGACAGCCTCTTTTTTATTATCACGCATTACTCTTTTATTTTTTTTACACCCCAGCCCCACTTTAAAAACTCAGGAAATGCCTGGGCCCAGGTAGGCACATCATGCCTGCCATCTTTTAGTTCTAAAAATTTTATGGCTGTATTTCTATTGTAGCCTTTTTTTTCCAGTTCATTTATCAGGCTTACT
>CAYRDV010000639.1:0-1704 GCA_964422885.1 uncultured Candidatus Sericytochromatia bacterium | reverse complement strand
TGAAAATAAAACAGTAAAAGAGATAACTTTAGGAAAAAATTTTAAGGGAATGACAGGTAAAGGATTAAAAATCCATGATAATATTGCTAAAGCAATTGAACTTTATGGTAAACCAAAAGAAATGGAAGCAAATTTTATAAACTCTTATACCTGGGATAATTTTCTTATTTTTTCAGAAGACAAAGAAATTACCCATATGAGGTTTAATGAATAAAGATTTTATTGTAACGGAAAGATATCTGGGGATTATTAATTTACAAAAAAAAAAAAAGCGTTGAAAGGCACTGTATACCTTCATTATAACGCCATTTATTTTTCATAAAAACATTTTTCCGATCATTTTAAAATATAAAATATTCTTTATTTTTCATTCATAACTAGTCTATTTTAATAAATGTGCTTGCTATGCAGAACAAATGTTTTTATAATAATCTAGATGTTCTTCATAACTTATTGAAGAAAGTACTCACATAAGGGTTCTCTAATTTTGAGTGATCATTTTTAGTTAGGAAAGGTATACTAATGGCAAAGGCTTCAAACAACGAGATTCAGGTTTTCGAAGATTTTACGGATGAGGAAGTTCTTAAAATCTCTCATTATTCAGAAAAAAAATTTTTTCAGAGAGATGAGGTTGTTTTCAGGGAAAAATCGAAAGATGCTTCTTTGTATGTAGTTCTAAGTGGTAAACTTGAGGCTATTGCAAATACGTCAGATAATAAGAGAATATCTCTCTCTTATATTGATGAAGGGGAAGTATTTGGTGAATTATCATTTTTAGATGGTAAAATGCGTTCAGCAACAATCATTGCTTTAACTGATGTTGAATTACTTCAGATCACAAGATCCGAGTTTGACAGGTTAAGAAAAGATCATCCTGATATAGCTTCCAAGCTTATAATGGATCTGGCACGTGTAGTTAGTCTTAGATTAAGAAATGCTGATAAATTCATTGTTGATATTTTCCAGTTAATTAATAAAGATGGTGCAAAATCAACTGCTCCTGCCAAACCAAAAGCTGCACCAGCTCCCGTAAAGGCTGCCGCTCCTGCTAAAAAGGCTGCACCAGCTAAAGCCGCTGCTAAAGGAAAGGCTCCTGCTAAAAAGGCTACACCAGCTAAAGCCGCTGCTAAAGGAAAGGCTCCTGTAAAGGCTGCACCAGCTAAAGCTGCCGCTAAAGGAAAGGCTCCTGTAAAGGCTGCTGCTCCTGCTAAAAAAGCGGCACCAGCAAAAGCTCCTGCGAAAGCAAAAGGCAAAAGCGCCAAGAAATAATCGAATTTTTAGCGATAAAGCCTCGCTTAGACTGGGCTTTATCGCTAAAAATTTATTCTTTATGTTCAATTGATTCAAATCTAAATAACTGTACAGTTTCTGTAGGAGCTATTCCTGCTTTCATTTTTGCATGGTAAAGCTGGTCCTTTACTGTATTTATTCCCTCTAATCTTGGTAAAAGTAAACCTCTGCGGTTCGGGGGAGCTGTAACTATAACTCCATATTTATTCGGATCAAGCTCATTCTCTGAATCTATAGGTTCAGCAGGCATTAATACATTTACCGAATATTTTATGAAAGGAAGCTCATGTTCTTCAACAGGATGAAAACGAGGATCATGGGTGCTGGATGATATTGCATTTCTGATAACTTCATGGACAATATTTGTTTGTAAAGGGCTAATTGTTCCTATACATCCTCTTAACTGCACATTCT
>CAYRDV010000638.1:0-1714 GCA_964422885.1 uncultured Candidatus Sericytochromatia bacterium | reverse complement strand
AAAGAAAAATTTTTCACAAATATATTCTGAACAATAGGTTACACCCTATATGAGGTTTCCGTTGGTCACAGTCCATTATTTAACCCATTGTATAGTGAAAAGCATTTTCTTTTTGACTATATTATACAGGTGTTTATAAAAAATGTATATTCTGTTTATCCGATAAAAATATAATCTTTTTTATTAATTAATCGTCAGGGGTGCCACTTACCGCCCAGCCAGCAAAAGACTCTGTTATCCTGTAATTTTTACCAACATAACCCCTGGGAAAATTTCGGACATATTCCAGAAACTCAATTATGTCCTGTTCATTTATGCCAGCCATTACATCAGACATAGGAATTCCGGCATATTTACCTGTTTCAGGGGTAGGTATTGCTTTTGCTTTTGGAGCAACTTCATTAAAAGCATTAATAATATTTTCCATAACCATTGGTGTAATAACTGATTCACTGGCAACATAACCACTTTTATCTTTAAGTTGCTCCAGAGTATATAGAGGTTTTTTACGATTATCCGTAAAAATAATATTTTTTTCAGCTAATTCTAAAAAAGTAACCTGTTTTTTTGCTTCAATTGGTTTTTTTTCTTCACTTTCGTCACTATTATCTTCATCTGGAGCATATTTTGCATTAAACCATCTTTCATTTATTTTTTGAACAATGATTAGCATTGGTAGTAAAGGTTTTAAAAACTTATATTTTCCCTTTAAAACCAGAAGTTTTAATTTATCAACTCCTTCTGAGTAACGCTTATGGACAATTGAATTTAAAATAGCTCTCAGACCCTCTATTTTGTCCAGAAATTTGGTAACACTGTCAGCAAATTCCTGAATTTTTTCTTCTTCGCTTTTTGCTCTTCCCCTGATCGATTGTGTAGGATTTGCTTTTTTAAGCTTTTGAGTTGTTGGTTTGCTGCTATTAATATCCGCTCCATCACCTGATTGGTTAATAGTTAAAAAACTATTCCCACCTCTTGATGTAACCTGTTTATTTTTTTTACCGGACATTAAATTGTTTTACCAGAATCAAACTCAGTTATTCTTTATTATATACTAAACAGATTCAACCATATCCATAATATTTTTCAAAATACTTGTAAGCATAATTTTTTTATGATAGGGTAAGCGGCTTATTCTTAAAGAAATTTCTTCGTTTAAAACAACCTGAGAGTTTTCATACTCGTTTATTTTTAGTTTTAACTGCCTTATTTCGTCCCTGCTGGATTGAATTAACAACTGGTATTTCTGAATAATATCATCAGAAGCTTTAGAAGTAGGAGCAGTGATTTCCTGATTTATTTTTTCCATAACCGGAGATTTTTCTTTACTATAATCAACCCGGTGAGTATTGGATTCTATTAAATCATTTTCAACAGGGTTTGTTGAATAAATTATTGGATCTGTTTCCTCTGCTCTATCTCTTGAAACATTTCTGGCCTCTTCTTCATCTCCGGTTTTTACACCAGGTATTGAAATTACTTTTTCTGTTACCAGCTCAAAAAGAATTTGATAAGTCCTGAAATAATCAAGATCACTTAAAATAATAATATCATTAAGGCTATTTGTACCATCAATCGCCCGTAAAATCTTTCGCTGATCAAAACTTAACTGGCTTGGGTAACTTTTTTGAATTCTTTTGGGAATAGAATCAGGATTACTAAGGTTGCTTCTAATATTAACCAATTCTTTTACATGAGTACCCAAAGCATTTAA
>CAYRDV010000637.1:0-1726 GCA_964422885.1 uncultured Candidatus Sericytochromatia bacterium | reverse complement strand
ATTATATAGTTATTGGTTCAGGGTTTGGTGGTAGCGTCTCAGCACTTAGATTATCCGAAAAAGGTTACACTGTTGCAGTTCTTGAAATGGGAAAACGTTACAGAACAGGGGATTTTGCAAAATCAAACTGGAATCTCCGAAAATATTTATGGTTTCCTGAATTCTTCCTCCATGGAATCCAAAAATTAACTCTTCTAAAAGATGTATTAATCCTTGGGGGTGTGGGAGTTGGCGGAGGAAGTTTGGTATATGCAAATACTCTCCTTGAACCAGCAGAAGGATTTTACAAAGATCAGGCAGTAATCCGTCTTGACCCGTCCTGGAAAAACACAATGGCTCCTTTTTATGCCAAAGCCAAAAAAATGCTTGGGGTTACCCCAAATACTTACTTTTCCGAGCCTGATAATTTACTCAAACAATATGCCAAAGAATTAGGCCGGGAAGATACCTGGCACTCAGTAAATGTAGGAGTTTACTTTGGTAAACCAGGAGAAAAACATCCAGACCCATTCTTTAATGGAGAAGGCCCTGAAAGAACAGGCTGCATCTTATGTGGAGGTTGTATGGTAGGGTGTAATCATGGCGCAAAAAATACTTTAGATAAAAATTATCTGTATTTTGCTGAAAAATATGGAGCAAAAATTATTCCTGAAAGAAAAGTAACAGATATAAAAAATGAAGATGGTATATATAAGGTCCAAACAACTATATCAACATCAGTACCGGAAAGAAAAGCAGAAACATATTATGCCCGGGGAGTAATTGTATCAGCAGGTGTATTGGGAACATTAAAGCTATTAATGACCTGTAAAAAGAAAGGTTCACTACCAAATCTGCCGGATAATCTTGGAGATTCTGTCAGAACCAACAGCGAATCTCTGACCGGAACAACTACTAAGGATAAAAGCCAGGACTGGTCAAAAGGAATAGCAATAACTTCAGGATTTTATCCTACTGATGATACACATATTGAAGTTGTCCGCTATCCTGCTGGTTCAGACTCTATGTCAACCTTAGCAACAGTTATGGTTGGTGAGGGAAATAAATTTACAAGGCCTCTCAAACTAATGGCAAAAATATTAAGTAATCCGGTGGATTTTATCAGAACATGCCTGCCAATGAACTGGGCAAAAAGATCAGTAATTTTTCTGGTCATGCAGACAATTGATAATAAAATGAAAGTTAAGCTTGGAAGATTTGGACAATTAACAACTGCTCTGGGAGAGAAAAGCCCACCTTCATATAATCCTCAGGCGAATAAAATAGCGGAAGAATTTGCGGCAAAAACAAATGGAATAGCCCAAAGTACAGTTTTTGAAGCAGCTTTGGATATATCAACGACAGCGCATATACTCGGTGGCTGTGTTATGTCTAAAAACCCCAAAGAGGGCGTAGTAGACAGTAAGTGCGAGGTTTTTAATAATCCTAATCTGCATGTGGTTGATGGCAGTATTATACCAGCAAATCTTGGAGTAAACCCTTCTCTAACTATTACAGCAATGGCAGAATATGCAATGTCCCAGATACCTGAAAAAAATGAAAGAATAGAAGAAAATATTTTTAAAGCAGAACTTCCATTACATAACAGCGAAGAAATTGTTGAAAATAACCGGAACATAACAAAAAATAGAATTGTCATAGCAGGAGCTTCAGCAATAGCAATTGCCGGGGGACTATATTATCTTTCAAAACGTTTAAAAAAGTAAACAATATTTTCTTAAGTAAT
>CAYRDV010000636.1:0-1756 GCA_964422885.1 uncultured Candidatus Sericytochromatia bacterium | reverse complement strand
TTCATTGGATTATCAGCACCCATTGTTAGACCAGCAACAGCCAGGTTAACATCATAGTTGGCTTTCAGTCCGGCTGAATAAGAGAATTTTTTACCAAATTCCCCATAAAATCTGTGATCAAGCCCTATTTTACCATTAGATAATGCACTTAGATAATTAACATCAAATGCTATTGTATCCTTGTCTATAGTTGTACCTGCATCACTTTTCTTCTCACTGTTCAATGCCAGAAATGCCCCGGATAGATTGCCATTAACAGTTGTTTTCATAAAATGGTTCGGTGCAAGCTGAAACTTTAATGGTGTTACTTGCCCACGAATATCTGCCCCCATTAAAAAGGTCGGGTTATCCTTCCAGTCTGTTGTTCCTATTACCCGTGATCCGTCATTTGGCCTGTATTGTGCCCCCAAAGAAAAGCTAAACCAGTTATCATTACTACCTGTTTTGTAACCAACTGCTGCATGGACAGCATTTTTTGCTGTTGGGTCACCAGGTGCATCAAACTGTACACCAGCTTTAACACTCCATTTATCTCCCAATTTTTTTTCAATACTGGCTCCAAGATTACGATCAATATATATTCCATCCTTATGCTCAAGTTTTAGGGTAGCATGGTAGTTCTTATATTTTTGAGTATAGAATATACCTTCAACAGAACCTTCTTCTCCTTTTTTAGGAGGAGTCCATTTGTATATTGCAGCAGGAGTACCATAATTAAGAGCATTTACAGCTTCTTCAGGTGAGGTTGCATACCTTCCGCCAAGCATTTCCTTTAATTTTTCCGGTGAATAAACTTTTCCATATTCGACAATACCATAACCTTTTCCACCAGGCTCTTTGTAGATTGTAATAGAATGACTGGTCTGGGCTGATACATAACCCATCTGGATTGCTTCATAGCCATTCTGTTTAAGTAAATATGCACCAAGCTGGTGAATATCCCGGCAAACGCCGGTAAATTGTTTCAGGGTGTCTTCAGGTTTTTGTGTTCCCAGAGGGCCATCGCCACCAAGTGGTTTTCCTCTTTCATCATCATAGGGTACACTTCCCATCAGTTCAGCCACTTTTTCAGGAGAATTATAGGTAGGAGCAAGGGTATCAAGATCGCCAATCGGCCGGCTTGACCCGGATAAATCCTTTACATTTTCGGTTGTTGTCCTATGACCGCCAAGAGTACTATAACCATCTGATTTAAAAGGTTCAACCTTAATATCTTTAATTTCCTTTTTAGGTTCATCAAGATCAAGAGATAAGCTGTATTCAGCTTTGGAAGAACCTTCAGTTACCTGAAAACTTATTTTTGAAGTATCTTTGGAAAGAAGCTTGACAATTTCTTTGTCATCATCTGTTGTAGCTACTTTTTTCAGGTCTTCCAGTTCTTTTTTACTGATTATTTTATCATCGGCAACAGTCTTTAAAGCTGAATTAAATCCTGAACTTAAATTTTTAAAAGGATCCATCTACCCCTCCGGCTACAGAGCCTCATCTGCAATGAGACCTATAATTTAAGAATAATCTACTGCTAATAAAAAGTAAACCATTCTATTTGCTAAATGCTTTTATTTATTAAAATAAGCACTATTAATTTATAGACCTTTTTAAAGCATTTCTTTCCTGCTATTTTATTTAAGTTTAGATAATGACAGAGTTTAGATTTTATTAAAGCAAAAAAGACGTTTAATAAAACCGATAAAAATAATTTCACAATCAGGCTTTGCCTGAACAAGGGGCTTTGGTTACTGAGCGTAGTCGAAGT
>CAYRDV010000635.1:0-1764 GCA_964422885.1 uncultured Candidatus Sericytochromatia bacterium | reverse complement strand
TAGATCAGCCTTACAGATGATGGATTTTGTTAATTCTATTTTGAAACCAAAATTCAGATGTTGGGTCTGGGTCTTCTATAGTAATTTTTTTAAAAAGTTCATCCAATTCATTAATTTCTGCAATAAATTTTTGATGATCTGGAAATGTTGATAATTCTTTATTGGATAATACTTCTTCTATCATTTCCCTATCACCAAGATCATTCATTAACTCAGATGTTGAAAAGTCATATCCATTATAGAAAATATCTATCAAAATTTTCCAATTATTAATCAACCCTTCTGGTGTCCATCTGATAATTTTCCAGAATTTTTCCAAATAATTTTTATCCCAATTTATCATTTTAAACACATTATTTTTTTCTTGTTCCTGCCAGTATTTAAAATCTTCTTGTTTCCAATCAACGGGTGGATTCTTAAGATTTCCAATTTGGTCGTATTGTTTGTTATATTTAGGTTTATAAATTGTTTGGATTATGCCTTTGCCTTCTGGAGTTAACTCTGCTGTAGCTAATTCACCTGTTGCTTTATTATATTGAAATGAACTGGTTTACAAGTTTTATGCAAACAAATAAATATAACCAAAACTCATATTGAGTTCAGTCAAATAATAGACTTTCAGCAGCTATTAAAATAATAAATTAACCTGTAAAAAAAGTCCAGAGAAATTTTGAGCATTAACTTATCAATTAGTAAAACAAATATAATGTGGATTTTATTAAATGTCTGATTTACAATATAAAATAAGGAATAGGGGGTAAGAACATTGAAAGAAAATAATAAAGGGAATGGTAAACCTGTTAATAATACTGAAAAGCAAAAGTCTAAATCAGGTAGTTCAAAAAAACAGGAATTTAAAATTGCTACCAATAAAGTCAGCCATTTAAAAATTCATAACTCTTCTGGAACAATTAATGTATCTGTAAAAAAAGATAATGAAACAATTGATGAAACTAGAACTAGTGCTTTAATTGAAATTAAGGAAGCCAGAAAAAGCATAGTTGAATCCGGTATACCATTATTATCCATAAATGAAATAAGAAAAGAAGTTGAAGAAAGACGTATCGGGTGGCAAAAGTAAAAACCTACCTTGATTCAGGTGTGCTTATTACTTTAGCTAGAGGTACATCAGATTTGGAAACAAAAGTGTTAAATTTACTTGCAGACCCTCAAAGAATATTTGTTTCGAGTATGTTTTTAAAACTTGAAGTTTTACCAAAACCTATCTGTTACAACAATCATGATGAGTTACGTTTGTATAACGGATATTTTAAATTAGTTCAGAAGTGGTATGATAATTTTAAAAGACTGTCTGAAGAATCCTACAGAATTGCCTGTAATTATGGTTTAGGTGGAGTTGATGCACTTCATCTTGCATCTGCTATTTTATTAAAAGCAGATGAATTTATTACAACAGAGCATCATCAAAAACCAATGTACAAGGTTAAAGAAGTAAAAGTAATATCTTTATTAAATATTTGATATGTACCATTGTGGTATATGTTTTTAATAAACGTTTCAGATAAAAGGCTAAAAATAACATCTGATATCAACTTTTACTATTCAGATATTCAACAGTATTTTTAATGCCCTGCAAAGTAAGGTCTTCCATGTGGATGATGTCCTTAATGATGTTTAATGTATAACTACCATATGTATCAGTCCATTCGTGTTTGGGTATGGGGTTTAACCAGATGGTATGTTTGAACTTATTTTTAATCATTTTAAGCCAGTCAATGCTGGATATAGAGGGGGCTTCATCGT
>CAYRDV010000634.1:0-1783 GCA_964422885.1 uncultured Candidatus Sericytochromatia bacterium | reverse complement strand
TAACAACTCCATTAGTAAGCACATTTGTAGTATCTCTTCTTACTTCGATTGAAGTAGGAATATTTACAGCAGGTTGATGTTGGGTAGAAGAAGGTGTTGTTTTTGTTGGATTGTTAGTCTCTGTTGGTGTAGGCTGAACAACTCTTACAACAGGATTTTGGGTTTGTACCTGTATATTTGTATTAACAGGATGTGGGGAAGAACCAACTCTACACATAACTCATTTTCCTTTCTTAAAATATTTAATTTAATATAGAAGATTTAAGATTTTTTTAAGGCTCTTACATTTCTAATTATTGGTGATGCTCTTTTTGGAGCATTTGTACTATGTGGAACAATTAAAGCCTTATTATCCTGTTTATCTGTAATATCATTAAATTTTTCTATATTTTTTGCTTTTTCTGTTAAGGAGTCAGAAGTATTTACCAAAGTTTCATCCAAACGTCCACTTCCAAAAAGCTCTCTAAGTTTTGAAATTTCAGGAAGATGCGAGTTTATTAAATTTGCAATTTTTAAATATTTTATTGCCATTTTTGAATCATTAAGTATATAAAATATACAGGCTAAACAAATATAAGGCTCAGCTTTGTTTTTTTTATACTCTAAAGCATCTATCAGCTTATCAGCTGCTTTTTTAAGAATATTTTTATCAAAGTCTGGGGAATGCTTGAATTTTTCAAGGTAGTTTAGTGCTTCAGAATAGGCCAGGGAATAATTTTCATTATTTTTCTCATCCCGATCTTTGGTTTTTTCTTTAGCACTATTTAAATTTTTAAAATTAAGCATTGAAAAAGAGTTAACCCAAATAAAATAATTAAAAACTATTATTATTTTATTATACGATAAACAAGGAAATTAATAAAACACTATAACTTCAGTATTTCAGTATTGAAAAAATCAAAAAGTCAATGTATTATCCCATTTGAGAAATTTTGTATTCAAAGGGGTAAAAAATGGGACTCTGGGATAAATTAAAAGGCGAGCTAATTGATATCATTCAGTGGTTGGATTCTTCAAATGACACAATGGTATTCCGTTTTGACAGGTTGGGTAATGAAATTAAATATGGGGCAAAATTAGTTGTTCGTGAATCTCAGGTTGCTGTGTTTGTAAATGAAGGCAAAATTGCCGATGTTTATAGTCCAGGCACACATACCCTGGAAACAAAAAATATGCCATTACTAACTACATTAAATAGCTGGAAGTATGGTTTCCAGAGTCCTTTTAAAGCGGAAGTCTATTTTGTAAGTACTAAAGTTTTTACAGGTAATGATTTCAAATGGGGTACTAAAAACCCTTTTATGATGCGTGATCCTGAATTTGGTCCAGTAAGAATCAGGGCATTCGGGTCATATGCAATCAGGATTAAAGATCCTGTTACAGTAGTAAGAGCTGTTTCCGGTACAGATGGAATGTTTACGGTAGATGAAATTTCTGACCAGTTAAGAAACCTGATTATTACTCAATTTACCAATGTTGTTGCTCAAAGTAAAATCCCGGTTCTTGATTTAGCGGCAAATTACAGCCAGTTGGGAGAATATATCAATAAAAATATCGGCCCGGAATTTGAAAAGTATGGTTTTGAGGTTGTTAATTTTCTGATTGAAAATATATCTCTGCCTCCTGCTGTTGAAGAAGCACTGGACAAAAGAAGCAGTATGGGAATTATTGGAGATCTCAGTGCTTATACCCAGTTCCAGGCCGCCAATGCAATTGAAGATGCAGCAAAAAACCCTGGTGGTACTGCTGCTGCCGGAATTGGTATGGGGATGGGATTTGCGAT
>CAYRDV010000633.1:0-1797 GCA_964422885.1 uncultured Candidatus Sericytochromatia bacterium | reverse complement strand
TAATGGATTTATGATTAGTTTTAACCTGCTCAATTCCAATGAATCAATTTTACTACCTTTATTCCAATCCCTTACAAGTAATAATATAACTGTTTCTACAAATTCAGAGACAGGTGAGACAGTAATAGGTGTATTAAAAGATGGAAAGCTTGATCCCAGCCAGCCCGCTGTAATAGTAAAAGGAGATAATTTAACCTTATATAAAGCAGATGGTACAAAAGAAACTTATTCAGCATCACAGTTTCAGTCTGATTCTGCTAATCCGTTATCAATATCTACAACAGATAAAGCAACCCTGGATAGTATAAATTCACAACTGGTAAATGGTGTAAAACCTGTTCCTACAGCCCCACTAATTGGTAGCTGGCTTTATCAGGGGTTAGGTCAGAAACTAAATGTGGATATAGTTAATACAAGCAATAACAATTTCAGCCTTTCTGTAAAGGTTGAAGGTAAGGATTATATTGGAACAGGTAGTTATACTGATAGTGATACAGCAACTAATGGCTTTAATCTTGATAGCAAGTATAAAGATAAGGTAATAAAAGTAAAACTGGCTCAGACAGGTAATAATGCCTCTACACTTACTCTTACTGACCCTGGTACATCAGGGCTTGATTCTTTTAAGAATGCTCCTGCATTACTTAAGAGAAATGTAGTAAGCCCTCCCGAAGTAAAAACAGAACCCGCAAAAGCAGTTTCTCCAATTGGGCTTGTTGTTTTAAATAGTAAAGATGGGAACCATTATCTTATTGACCCTGATAACGGTTCTGTTATTAAGAATCTTGGTAAATCAAACCCCACCTACCCTGCCAGGAATGAATATGAAAATCGTATTGCATATCCAACTAAAGATTATTTTTCACATGATGGTAAAAAAATAGCTTTTTTTGGTGTAAATAATAATAAGAAACTTATAGTGGCGGATTTAGATGGTAAAAATTCTATAGAGCTGTTTAGTGTAACCAATGGTTTCATTGGTTCAGAAAGGTTAAACTGGTCATCTGATGGGACTAAAATAGTTTTCACTACAAGAAAACAAGAAGATTACAACAATGGTTTTCGTATTCACAACATTAGCATAATTGATTCTGATGGCAAAAATCTAAAAACTTTTACTTTGGAGCACTTTGAAACCGCTTATGAACTGGCTTTATCATCAGATAAAACAAAAATTTTTTATATATCTCATAATGAATCAGTTTCGGGAGGTATTAAAGTTATGGATGTAAATACCGGTATGAACAATTATTTGAGAATGTCGTTTAATATTTTAAAAGGTTCTCAACTGGATTTATCCCCTGATGGTACTAAAATGGCTTTTATTAACCCATCTGGAATTGTATCCATAATAAATTCAGATGGAACTAATCAAAAAGATTTGGTAAGTGGTACTACTCCGCAATGGTCACCAGACAGTAAAAAAATATCTTTTATATCTTCAGGTAAAATAATAACAGCAGATGCTGATGGAACTAATCAAAAAACACTTGATACAAAAGATATTACAATTGGTTCTGATGCTAAATGGTATAGAATAGGGCGACCCGGCGCGTCTACCGAAGAATAAATTCACATAAAGTTCTTTAGTTTCTATTACTAAGGAATAGAACACAGATAACACTGATTTAACGGATTTAAGATGATCAAATAAAAATTAAAAAAAGATCCGTGAAAACCCGTATGATCCGTTCAATCCGTGTTCTATACCTTATATTAAAAAAGGAAAAAAAATGAAAAACAAAATAATAACAACAGCGTTAACCTTATCAATAGGTCTACTCTCAGCATGTAATG
>CAYRDV010000632.1:0-1846 GCA_964422885.1 uncultured Candidatus Sericytochromatia bacterium | reverse complement strand
TGCTACCATCAATGAAATCCAGCAAATAAATGTAAATTTTGTTGAATATAAAAGGGCTTATGAAATACTTACTGATCCTGAAGAAAGGAGAAAATATGATCTTGAACTTGGCCTGAATAACAGGCTGGAAATATTTGAAGAACCTGATAGTTTAGGAGATACAAAAACTCATAAATTAAATTTGAATGATACTTTGATTAGACTCACATTCTCCAGAAAAAAGCTTGATACTAAAGATATTGAAGAATTTAAAACTGAAAGGATAAAAAGAAAATTTGATAAGGCTAAAAAATATATTGAACTTGAAAGGTATCATGAGGCTATAAAGTTACTTCGTGAAGTAGTATCACTTGATTTTAAAGTTTCTGATTATCATAGCCTTTTAGGGTTTGCCCTGTTAAAAAAGGGATGGGAAAACTATGCAAAAATCGAATTTAAAATTGCTTTGGAAATTGATCCGCTTAATGAAATCTCCAATCATTATTTTAAATTTATTGCCCCGGAACCTGGTGAAAATGAGGAAGATAGATTGAGCAAAAAAGAAAAGATAAAAACTTATCTGGCAAATTTTTTCCGGTTTTTAAAAAAATAGCTTCAGCCATTATTCATGCCCTAAAAATTAAAATTAAAGCTTATCGAAATTCGGTCATCTTCGCTAAGATTTTGTTCTACACTATGTTTTAGCCAACTTGGGAAAATTATGTAAAATCCTTCCTGAGGAAGAACTGAAAGGGTATTTATTGAATATATATTGGGGATAAATTTATCTTTTGGAATCTTTTATATTTCCGTTAAGATGAAGATCGGATTTGCTATGCCAGACTAATACATTGGATTTTGAGGTTCCCAGCTCATACTTTTTTAACTCATAGAGCTCTTCAAGAATTACTTTATTTATTTCCTGATAGTTATCTATTTTTCCCTGAAAAATTGGAGTAGGAAACACATCTTTTTTTTCAATCATTTAAAATAAATCCCCTAAAGGGGCCCCTGTTTGTATTAACACCAAAGCAAAGCTTTGGAAACAAAATGAAATTTTGTTTAACCCCGAAGCAAAGCTTCGAGGTATTATTAATAAAATAAAAGAATAATTTAAAATGTAAGCACTAAAATTATAAGTGAAAAAATAAAAATGTTAAAAAAAATATATTTTACAGAATTAGATTCTACAAATGAGCAATTGGAAAAACTGGCAATTGAAGGTGCCACAGAAGGTACTGTTCTAATTACAAAGCTCCAGACAAAAGGAAAAGGACAGGGAAGCAACAAATGGGTTTCAGAACCTGGAGGGTTATATTTTTCTATTCTTTTACGTCCTAAAAAACTTTTACCACTTTTATCAATAATGGCTGGTATTGTTACGGTAGAAACTTTCAGAGAAGTAACCGAACTGGAATTCGGTATAAAATGGCCAAATGATATTATTTTTAACAATCAAAAAATTGCCGGGATCCTGGTAGAAAGTAAATTTATTGGTGTCACCCCTGAATATTCAATTGTTGGTTGTGGTTTGAATATTAATCAGAATAAATTTCCGGAAATGGATGAATATAGTGCAACATCTTTAAAAATCCTGACAGAAAAAGATTTTGATTTGGATTTTGTGTTAGATAATTTTTTAAAAAGGTTTGAATCATATTATTGTTTATATAATTCTGGTAATACAACTTATATTATTAATAAATTTAGAACTTATTCATATTTAAATGAGCAAGTGGTTAAAATAAAACTTTTTGCTGATAAAATTACTGAAGGTAAAATCATTGGTATAAATGATGATGGCGCCCTTTTGCTGTTGAAATCTGATCAAAATATCGAAACTCTATATTCAGGACGAATTATTATT
>CAYRDV010000631.1:0-1910 GCA_964422885.1 uncultured Candidatus Sericytochromatia bacterium | reverse complement strand
TACTTTGCACTAATGATAAAGCTGGGTTAGCTTATATAAAAAATATGTTTGAACGTAATCCCCCTTTAAATACAGATGAGAAAAAAGCAGTTTTTGATAAATTAATGGCAATGATGAATACGATTTATGACCCGAGAATTGGTAATCAAAAAGAATTTGTTATTTCAGCCTTACATGATGTGGCAATGCCCTCAGATATATCCCAGGAAGGAATTGGGACCTGTGCCGGAACCAGCGTTCAAATTCAACTGGCAATCAGAAATCCTCTTGAATATTTAAATATGCTTGATTCTTTGGCAAAAAATCAGAACTATACAACAATCAAAGGTTTTACTGTTCCTCCCAATTTTTCTTTTTCAGCCGAAGGAGGAAGTAACGTTGATACTCGTAGAACAATTACCGCAAAAATAATGCAAAACTCGATTATGGATTATGCAGATGCTGAAACCAGAAATTTTAACAGTGCAAAAAATGATGCTGGAATAACACTTGAACAAACAGCCAAGGCTTTACGGGAAATTGTCGGTTTAAATGTAGAAAGTAACTATGGCTGGGAGTATACACCAAAACAAATTATCAATTTTTTAAAAAATTCCCAGCCCAGCAGAAGTAATCCCATTGAAATTTCACTTTCGTATGAACCAAACGGAAGGGACAGACTTCATTCGGTTAATGTTATTGAACTTTCTGATAAAGATGTAACAATTTTAAATCCATGGGGAAGAGAAGAAACATTTCCTTTGGATGAATTGAAAAATCGTATTATATCAATCTGTAATCCTGTAGACATTGATAAAAATATTTTAAATAAAGATTTTCCCGTGAAAGAGTTAAAAAGCAAAATATTAGATGTAAATACCAAAAACGATGTTTTAAATAAGCTGACAATCGGGAAAAAAATGGATATAGTCAGTGATATTATTTCAACCTGGGATGGAAAAAAGTTTAATCTTAATAACTCAGTTTCCGAGGAAGACAAAAAGATAATTTTAAATATTCTGGATGATCTTTTACAGGGTGGAGTCACCCAAAATAAGGATTGGTTTACCAGACTGAAATGGTTTGCCCCAGACATTGATAATTTTCTAAGCAAAATTGAAACTAATGATGATAACTATAATAAAGTAAATACTAAAATAAAAGAATTAAATATAGCCTGATTTAATTTCAAAATTAATTGATAATGTCATAAATAGCCAGGGTAAAGATAAGGATTAACCATATTTTTTTAGTAAATTATTAATCTGTTCCATTTTATTTGGCTTAACAAGATGATTATAGCTTTTTTTCATCCTGTTCAAATCAATAAGTCTTTTATTAAATTCGTCCCTTTGACCTGAATTAAGAAGACTTTCAAGTAAAAAACCAAAATTTTCAAAATCAAAAGGATCAATTTCAAAAAAAGTATTAAAATATTGTGAAGCAAGGTAATTATTAAGCATTTTTACAGCACATCTTCCTAATTTAATATTTAATCTGGAAAAATCTGGGAACTTTTCCAGGGCAATTTTGTAAAAATCAAACGCTTCTGACATATTATTTCTTTTTAATTCAAGCTCAGCAAGAAGTTCAAATGAAATTGCAGACAGATAATTAAACTTTATATTAATAATATTCCAGGATTCAAATGATAGTTTTTCCCATTTCAAACTATAATAAGGATCAAACTTTAAAAATAAAATTCCTTCTGTTTTTTCAATATCCAAATCAGGATGTTCCAAACATTTAGATGCATGCAATAGATGATTATAAGCTTCAGCAAAATTTCCCAAAAATATTTTTAATAAGGACAGATTAATTTGGGCAATAATATAATCATTAGATATTTCAAGAGATTTTTGTAAATAATTTAAACTTCGTGTTGTTATTTTTATAATTTCATCTTTATCAATTAAAACCTCAGAACTATG
>CAYRDV010000630.1:0-1914 GCA_964422885.1 uncultured Candidatus Sericytochromatia bacterium | reverse complement strand
TAATAATACCAAGCCCAGAAAGTTGGTTGGGACGGGCATTTCTAATTTGAGCAACGTCTTTAACCCTGACAGAGTTATCAGAAAATTTTGAAGCAATCTGAAGATCTGCTGCTTTAGACTGGATATTCCCCATTCCTATAAAAAGCAGGCTTAAAGCAAATGTTACTATTTTTTTTATTTTCATTATTTAAACTCCACTTTTAGAGTAAGAAATTGAATAATCTGGATAAAATACCACCTGTGCTTTTTGCACTTACAGGCCCTGTACCTTTAACATCTATCTGCATATTGGCTATTCTTGATGAATCTACGATGTTTTCCGCATTAACGTCATCACGGCGGATTACACCACTAAAAGTAATTTCACTTATTTCATCATTAACCCTGATTTGCTTTCTTCCCCTGATAACCAGATTTCCGTTTGGAAGAATATCTTCAATATGGGCTGTAAGGTTTAAAACCAAAGAACCATCTCTGGTAGTCTGGCCCAAACCATTAAAAATTGATTGGTTATCTGTTTTTAACTGTCGGTTAAAAAGACCTTTACTGGCATCGATTGCCGGTATTTCCCATTTATGTGTATTCTGTAAGGTTTTATTTCCCTGTAATGTTGATCTTTGTGATGCTTTGGTATTTTCCATGACATTTACTGTAACTAAACCACCAATGACAAAGGTTGGTCTTCTATCTGTATACCAGCTGGCAACACTTGTATCATTCCAGAGAGAATCTGCATAAACCGGCAAAGTGGCAGAAATAATAAAAGCACCTATAATAGAATATAGAAGCCTATTTTTTAACATTAATTACCTCCCAGATTAATTTCAACCAGATCCACATCGATAACTTTGGCCATTATTATTTTACTTAATGTACTATTCAAAAGCTTTACCTGAATTGCCTGGCCAATAAATCCATCCTGCAAAGCCTGACCTACACTTATTAAAGTTAAATCTCCATCCCTTAGTCTTATTGTAACCTGATTTCCCCTAAAAACAACAGTTCTTTCCTTTAATAAATTTGAAGTTATTATACTATTTTCTAAAATATCTGATGTAGCTACCTTACCAATTACATTTTCTTTTTCAATAGCTTGTATATTCCGGGTTTTATTGATAGGTAATTTTGTATATTTTAGCAGTTCGTCGATTAAAACTTCTCCTTTTTTAATATTTGTTTTTGCAACCAGGGCTTCCTTTAAAATATCTACTTTGCATCTTAAGTAGAGGATACGGTTCATTTTATCATCGACATAAACATCGACAGGTATCCCAATTCTACCAGATATATCTTTTATAATAGCATCTTTTACTTTTATATTTATAGTTTTGTTCGGATAAAATTTTTGAAGATCCGTGATTTTTTTTTCTAATGACTCATCAGACCACTCTATTACTATATCTTCACTATTAACCTGATATACCTGTTTGATCCTGGTTTTCAGTTCTGAGATAAAGTTTTCTGTAGTAACAAAACTAACCGCCAGAGATCGGGAGATTTCCAGCGGTATAAAAAACAATATTATTAATAAAACTATTAAATTTCTTTTCACGGATAGATTCATAAGCGATTAAAAACAAACCAGAATACTATTATCTATCCAATAATTATAACTATTTACAAATTAAAATTAATGTATAAAATAAATACATTAATTTTAATTTATATTACTTACTATCTCGTTAAGTTATTGGCGGTATCCATCATCTTATCTGATACAGTAATTACTTTTGAATTTGTATCAAATGCTTTCTGGGTACTGATAAGGTCAACCATTTCATGAACTATCTGAACATTTGATGTTTCAAGTGAACCACCAACTATTGTTCCTAAACCGTTTTGTTTAGGCTGGCCTAAGATTTCAGCGCCTGAAGCTGATGTTGCTCTGTAATTGGAATTACCTGTTGCTTCCAG
>CAYRDV010000629.1:0-1924 GCA_964422885.1 uncultured Candidatus Sericytochromatia bacterium | reverse complement strand
GTTTAGGCTCTTTTGGAAGATTAATATCTTCAACTTCAACAGAGAAACAGGTAAATAAGAGAAGTTAATAAAATTGATGATTAGTTTTTCAAAAGGTATCCATATTTTTGAAATATTTTCTTACTTTTTTTTGAAAACAGAAATGCCATAAACTTTTTTGAATTATTGTAGTTGTTTTCTTTGCCATACTTCAAAATTACAGCACCTTGGGCAATCGGTTTATATGTTTTATGATCAATTTCAATCCATTTTCCTGAATCTTTCATTTGCGGTGAAAGGACAGTTGATTTTGAAGTAAACCCGATATCAGCATTTTTAGAAACAATGTAATTATTTACCTGAGAGATACTTTTTCCAAATACCAGTTTATCCTTTATTTGGTGGTAAATTTTGTAATAATTAATTACATTAACCGCTTCTTCGCCATAAGGAGCATTTTTAGGATAAGCTATTGCTATTTTTTCAATATTTTTATCTAATAATACCATAAATCCTTTTGAGAGTTCTAAATCTTTCAGTGTCCATAAAACAAGTGTTCCCCAAGCATAAATCCTTGGTTTTTCAATTGCAAATTTATCCTTAAATAAGTTTTGTGGGAAACCAATGTCAGCAGACATAAATACGTCAAATGGAGCTCCATTTTTAATTTGAGCAGTTAATTCACCTGATGATGCAATAATAGTTTTTATATCAATACCAGAATCTTCTTTAAACTCATTTTTTAGTTCTTCCATTATAAACTTAACATTTGCGGCTGCTGCAACCGTTAATTCATTATTATCACTTGCAGATACAGGATAATTAAATAAAAATAAGAATAAAGCTGTAATAATTAAAAGTAATCTCATAATTTATTCTTCAAATTAATTACAAATTACTGCCTGAGAATCGCCACAAAATTTAATTACAAAATGGCCATTTTCAGATGAGGTATTAACAGAGATAAATCGGAAATTTTTAATAAACACTTTAAAATTTTGAGTATAAAAGGTTTGTTTTTCAAAAAGATTTCGAAGGTCAAGAGTGGCACTATTATTTTTTCGTAATTGCTGCATTGATTTTTTTATTTCTTCTCTGAAACCTGGGCTAATACCACAGTCTTCAATTTTTGCCGCAAAATCACCTAACAATTTACCTAGTACCACCAGAGCAATAGGTTTTGCCCACCATTCCTTAGATGGGCCATATTCAGCACTTACTTTAAGCTTATTATCGTGTACAGATATGCTGGCTTTGGCAATACTTTTTATATCAAGAAAATATCCTTCAGGTGAGACATCTTTTTTTATAAGCTGGTCAAAAACCATTTTTAGACCCAATCCATTGGTAAAATCACTTAGCATTTTATCAATTGCTATTTTTACTGTTCCATTTACTCTGACTAATTCCTCACTTTCAAGAACAAGAGTTATTACAGGTGAAATTACATGGTTAAACTTTACAAGAAAATCTTCGGTTGTTTTTTTCAAAACAGGTATTTCTTCTTTAATCAAAACTCTCAATACCAATATTTCCTAAAATGGCTTTTTATATAGTTATATAAATCATACTATTATTTAAAATTTAGTGATGTGATAAAAAGTTCTGATTCAATCAATATTTTATAAATCCCTATAGGGGCCCCTGATTCTGAGTACAGAATAAAAAAAAAGAGTCAGGTTAAAAACCCAACTCTTTTAATTATATCTTAGATATTAATAGCCGCCGTATTCGATCCGTCTTGCTTCATTTCTGATTGAATCAGCACCAATACCAGGCATTAAATTATATGAGCCTTCATAACTGGCAATATTGTAAAGAGTTCTTGAATCTCTTCTGTCAACTGCTGCAGTAAAGGCATGAGCCAGAATATCTCCAGCCTGAATTCCAGGCATCAGATTATTACTATGCTCATATTTTGCTATATTAAGTAACAGATTTGGAT
>CAYRDV010000628.1:0-1964 GCA_964422885.1 uncultured Candidatus Sericytochromatia bacterium | reverse complement strand
ATATTTAATTTTGTAATATTATTAATAAAAAAATCCTCAAAATTTTTATTTATAAGTGTATTTTACAACTTTAATAATTTCTAATCCCTTTAATTTCAAGATTTGTAATATTTTGATTTCTAACTTTTTTCATAAAATGAAAAAGTTAGAAACTTATTATCTGTAGTTTATAAATTGTAAATCAATATCCAATTCAGAACCTTTAAGCAATTTAATTACTTCCTGAAGATCATCTCTGTTTTTACCGGAAACACGGATCTGATCTTCCTGAATCTGACTATTTACTTTTAGTTTTGTATTTTTGATTAAAGTATTTATTTTTTTTGCATATTCTTTGTCAATGCCCTGGCGAATTTTTATTTCCTGTTTTACATTACCACCAAGAGCTGGTTCTACTTTCCCCATATCAAGTGATTTAGGGGAAATATCCCTTTTAATAAACTTTTCCTGAAGTATCGCTGCAACATTTCGTAACTTCATATCATCAGGCGCTGTTAAATTTATTAAATCATTATTATCCCATTCTATTTTGCAGTTGGATCCTTTTAAATCGAAACGCTGATTAATTTCTTTGATAGTTTGCTGAACTGCATTTGCCACTTCCTGCAAATCTACTTTTGAAACAATGTCGAATGATTCATCTTTTGCCATATCTTTTTCTCCTTCAATGATATTTATTTAAAAACCAGTCCACAGAATAATCCACAAGCTCTCTCTGTTTAATCAGCCTGGATTCTGCATATCCGATATATCCTAAATTAACAGAATGTTTTTTTTCAAAATCATTTCCTATTATTTTAAAATACTCTTCATTATAATCAATATCCTGATAGTTTTTCCAGACTCTGACCCCATTTTCTAAAACTGGTGCTCCGCAGGTTACAATCCCCCGGCATTTTGTCCGGTGTTCAGCCAGATGTATTGATGTGTTTGAATCATAATCTGTTCCCAGCAATAAAACATAACCATCAAGATCATAAATTCTTGCTAATGGCGAATTCTCTCCCATACTGTAATCAAGGCTATGGTTCCCAGTCACAAAGTCCGCATTCTTTCCCCAGGCACAGAAAGAAACCTGGGGATGAGTACTTCTTAATGTCTTTGGATATTTTCTGAAAGTTTCCGGTATTACTCCCATATGTCTTGCAGGAGTAACCTCCGGCCTGAATGGAGGCATTTCATTTCTGATAATTTCAACCCACTGTTTTGGAACAGGCGGATTACACCAATTCGCAGGATCTGAATATTCACTGCAATGTGTTGGCATAATCAATGTACCTGCTTCAGTAAGGGTTTCCATTAGCGCATCAATAACTGCTACTTCTGTACCACAAACCCAGCCAATTGATTTTAACGAAGAATGGACAATTACAGTCATTCCGGGTAAAAGTCCGAGAGATAGCAGGTCTTTTTTTATTTTATCTTTTGTTACCGGCAATCTTTCACTTTTTATAGTTTCAGATTCAGGCATTTGTTTATGAGCGTCCGGCCATAATTTCCCACAATTTATTTAAACTAGGTGGGTTTGAACCGGGTACACAGTTATATTGATCAAAATCTTCAACACCTTCACTACGTAAAAAATCAACATCAATCAACGCTTTTCCGGTCAGGCTTGGTGGTTCTTTTTTAATAATTGCCAGAGTTGAATCAGCCAGTATTTCTGCTTTTCTCCACATCGAAGAATTACCAAGACCCCAGTTTAAAGTGGCATAACTTTCAATCATTGTTTCCGGCCATAAAGAATTAACGGCAATATTATGCTGTTTTACCTCTTCAGCAAGACCATGAGTAACCATGGTCATTCCATATTTACTCATAAAATAAGCAATATGTCCTTTAAGCAGTGTTATATCAATGGGCGGAGACATGTTAACGATATGCCCCCATTTATTTTCAATCATCGAGGGTAAAACCATCTGACAGGCAAAAAAGGTTGCTTTTGAATTTACGTCCATTACCAG
>CAYRDV010000627.1:0-1989 GCA_964422885.1 uncultured Candidatus Sericytochromatia bacterium | reverse complement strand
GAAATAAGAAAGTCCTGTTGGGATAACTCTTCATTTTTTGGTAAATCCTGAAGACCGCATTCATCCAAAACCAGTGAAGCAAATGACTCTGGCTCTGTTAAAGGTTCGAATATCCTTACAGCAGGTTTATAAACAAGCTCAGCACCTGTTACTCTTTTTATTTCAGCAAAATAAAGAGGTAAAACCTTTTCATTAAGATGTAATTTATCAGTTTGCATAAATTCATCTTTTGGCAAACCATTTTCACCCATGATCAAAGGTAATGGGTTGATTACAGGTATTCCCGTTTCGATACACCAATTTAAAATATAAGTAGTAAATTCCTTTGCAATCTGGCCGATATAAGCTTCATCATAATTAAAACCACTATTTTTTGTCTGCTGATTTGTAAGCATCCAGGCAAAATTTTCTTTTGCATGTAAATCTAAGAAAACTTCCTGATATTTACTGATTAAATATTCCATGGCAAATTCTTTAGTGTTTCCTGCCTGAATTAACTGAAGTATAAAAAAAACATCATGGTTACTCATAGCCAGCATTTTCCAGCCAGACTCAGTATTAAAGACCTTTTTTAATTTTTGGGCAGCAGGGTGGTTTTGCAGGAGAAAGCTGATATTAATTGCCCCTATCCAGCTAACAGGAAGAGGTATTTCCGTCCCATTATCTATTATCCAACAGTTTCTAAAAATAGAAACGTGGCTATTACCAATAACAAGCATTATGGTTAATTATTTTTTTTATTGATTAAATCAATCATGTCACCCACATTTTTAAAGGTTTGTAATTCATCCATGCTGAATTTTACTTTAAATTCTTTTTCAACTGAAAGTACAAGCCTGATATGATGCAATGAATCCCAATCTTCTATATCATTGGCATTTGTTTCTTTGTTAATATTTAATGAATCATCATTAAATATATCTCTGAAGACATCCTGAATCCTCTGTAATATATCCTCTTTTGACATTTAATCCTCTTTATAAATTACTTCGATAAAATTTTTTCCTATTATACAACCATCATTTATATCGTATTTCCAAACAGAACAACCTTCTTCCCTTGATAAACATCTAAATCCTAAGTTTTCATAAAAATCAGCAACCATACTGTTTTTATTGGTTGGAAAATAATAACCATAAATGGTTTTAAGATTTTTTTTCCAGCATTCAGCGACAAGACCGTCAAACATTACAAATTCTACATCTCTTTTTAAAACACGACAACTCATAAGCCACAGGTCAATATGGCATTCATCTCCATTCTTAATCTCACTACTGACAATAGAAACAAGGCCATTATCGCCAAATTTATCCTTCAGCCTTAAAAAAATATTTATATAACAATCATCAGTAGCTATTTTTTCTACCTGAGAATAATTATATCTTTTGGTTGTAAGGTTAAACTGATTCGTCTTATTAATTAATTCAGTTATTCTATTAAAATATACAGGAATAAAAGGGCCTATTTCAGCTTTCATTTCAAGAGATTTTAAAAAATCTCCATAACTATCAAATTTACTTTTAAATTCAGCTCTTTTATTATTATCATCATAATACTTACCTCTTTGAAGGTTTTCTTCAGATAAAAAGGCTGGTTCAAAATATCGGTTCCGGTCAATAAATTCAATAAACTTTGTAATATCAGACCCGATTTCCGGCACTGCAACCAGTGGAATCTGAGCTTTTACAATCTCTCTTTCGGCAGGGTTATCATCAATAAAAACGATGCTATCCAAGCCAATATTTATATCACTTGCAATCTGAAGAATATTTTGCGGTTTTGGTTCCCAGTTCACCTGGAATGAGGCAAAATCGTTTAACTTTAAAACACTGTCAGGATGAAGAAAACCTTCCTGAGCATTTTTTAGCTCATTTTTGGAACAAACAGCAAGGATAATCCCCCTTTCTTTGAGCTCTTTGATATACTCCTGAAATCCGGTATAAGCTTCAGCAACAGCAGTTTCCCGTCCTATTTTAATATTATTTACAC
>CAYRDV010000626.1:0-2007 GCA_964422885.1 uncultured Candidatus Sericytochromatia bacterium | reverse complement strand
GATGTTGTAGATACGTTGCGAACCTTTCTAGAGCAACAGCAGCACCAGGTGGTGATGATAGCGAGTTAGATACTGCTGAGATTAAGTTTCTGGAAAATATCAGAGAAAAATTTTTAAAACAATAGAATAGCTTAAATAATAATTTACCTTAGCTTAAAAAATTTTGTGAAATAAAGCAATAGTAATACTTTTTCATATATTACGTTTTGAGAACATAACACAGCCTTATATAGTATCCTTATTAATATGAAGAATGAATATAATCAGAAAAAAATAAATCTTTCTTCCGGTCTGGAAGAGGTTAAATTATTACGGCAAAAATATAATGAGTATATTTTATCTCTTTCAGATAATAGTCCTACATTTAACCTATCCCTTCTTTATCCTAAAACTGACGATATAGAAGAATTAAAAGAACAGGTAGATGATCTGAAGAAGTGCATTGAAAGCTTTAGGCCACTAAACTCAGTTCAGGCACAAAATTTAGAAGAAGTTTTTGATATTGAGTATACATATGATAGTAACCGTATCGAAGGTAATACAATGACCCTGAGTGAAACCGCCTTAGTTTTACAAAAAGGTATCACTGTTGATGGACGGAGCCTAAGAGAACACCTGGAAACAATTAACCATAAAGATGCTTTGGATTATATCAAAGAACTTGTAAAAGGAAATATTGAGTTTACAGAACAAGTTCTGCTTCGTATCCATATGTATATACTACAGGGCATTAATAGAATAGAAGCAGGTTTTTACCGGAGAGCGCAGGTTTTTATTACAGGTAGCAGGCATGTGCCACCTAATTATATGAAAATTTCTGCAAAAATGGAAGAATATTTTCAATTCTACCAGGAAAATAAGGATAAATTACATTCAGTTATTTTATCTTCCGAGATGCATGAAAGGTTAGTTGATATACACCCTTTTATAGATGGTAATGGAAGAACAGCCCGCCTTATTATGAATTTCTTACTTATGAAACATGGTTATCCGATTGCAATAATTTCCGGTGACAGAAAAATGAGGCTCCAATATTATGAAACTCTTGAAAAGGCCCATATTGAGAAAAAATCAGAGGATTTTTACAGGCTTATTCTTAAAGAAGTAAAAAAAACATCATTTAGATATTTGGAAGTGCTGCCATTAAACGGATATCAAGAAGAACAGAAAAAAGGTGAGTATTTTTTTAAAAAGATTCAACCATTTCTTGATAAAACATAATTTTATATAAAATAAACCCAAGCTGGGCAAAGTAACCCTAATCCATTTTACTTTCCACGTTTCACTTCTCAGGATATAATATACTTCCTATAGTATTTTTATGTATTTAAACAGGTAAGTAAAATGGCAGGTATTTTCAAAGCATATGATATACGTGGAACTTATGGAAAAGATTTAAATGAAGAAATTGCCTATAAAATAGGCAGGTCTTTTGTCAGCTATCTGAAATGTAAAAAAGTTATGGTTGGTAAAGATACAAGACTTTCAACCCCTTCACTTTCTCAGGCACTAATCAATGGTATTACTGATCAGGGAGCAGATGTGCTTGATATAGGTCTGTCTACTACAGATATGTTTTACTTTGCTGAAAATTATACTGGTTCTGAATCAGGTATTATGGTTACAGCATCTCATAATCCCGGACAATATAACGGCTTTAAGCTGATACGGGCAAAAGTGGCACCAATTGGTGCAGGCTCCGGTATTGAAGAAATAGAGGCAATATTTCATCAGGGTAATTTTGCCGAACCAGAAAAAAAAGGAACTGTAACCCATCATGATTCCTTAGTGGATAAATTTGTGGAATTCATTCATTCCAAAACTGATATAAAATCATTAAAGCCTTTAAGAGTGGTTATGGATGCTGGTAATGGTATGGCAGGACTAGTTGCGCCAAAAATGTTTGCTGGTACAAATATTGAAACCATACCCATGTACTTTGAACTGGATGGAAATTTTCCTAACCATGAAGCCAACCCTTTACTTGAAGAAAACAGGCTTGATTTA
>CAYRDV010000625.1:0-2009 GCA_964422885.1 uncultured Candidatus Sericytochromatia bacterium | reverse complement strand
CCAGACCAGTCGGGATATTTATTCCAAAATATCTCCCTCATCAATAGCAGCAATACCATATGTTTTTGATGGATATTATGCACAGCTAAAATATGATTTCCAGCCATTTGATAATTTAATTATTACCCCGAGATTGAATTATAAGCGTCAATATCCCTGGAATTCAACTGTAGAAACTACTGAAAAAGTGAATAAAATTGAGGATTTTATCGGTATCTACCAGAATAAAGTAGTTGAAAGATATAAAGCTGATTTGACCGGAAAATTTGACTTAAATGAAATGGTCAATTTTACTGGTGGGTCAGAATTTTATTATGATATTGCCACTGCACTTGATAGCAGAAGTGCTGATTTTGGCCCCCAAAAGAATCTTAATACTTTGTCATATAACAATATTTCTGCTTTTGCCCAAGGGCTTTATAAAACTGATTTTTTTAGTATTACTCTTGGCTCAAGATTTGAAAATAATAGTAGTTACGGTTCTTCATTTGTTCCAAGGGCTGCTGCAACTGTTCTTTTTGGTGATTTTCATACAAAACTTCTTTACAGTAAGGCTTTTAGAGCACCAGGTATTCAGAATATTTCCGATTTTGTCCCAAAATTCAGTAAAAGTAATAGTATAAAACCTGAAAATACTACAGTTGTTGAACTTGAGGCCGGGTACGATTTTAGTAAAAAACTTTCTGTTACCGCTAATTTTTTTGATATTACTATTCAGGACCCTATTATTTATTTTTCTGATAATGAAAATCATGATGCTTATGATAATTTTACCCGTACCGGTTCCCGTGGTGTTGAACTTGAGTTGAATTATAAAGATAAAAAGTGGGGTTATTCAAATTTAGCTTATTCATTTAGTGTGCCTAATGAAAATAAGGTAGATGTTTATGATGTTCCGGGATATAGCAATGTACTGCTGGGTTTTCCGATACATAAGGCTTCTTTAAATACAAAATTTAATTTTGGAGAAAATTTTTCTGTTAATCCTTCAATTATTTTATGGGGAAACCGATTCGGATATAATTCTGTAAAAGATGATAAACCTATAATAAAAGAATTCCCCCCCACTCTGATGTTTAATGTTAATCTGATTTATCGGGATTTTTTTACAAGTGGGCTTGATTTAAGTATTGGCGGATACAATCTTTTAAATCAGACTTTTTATTATATTCAACCATATAATGGTCAACATGCCCCAATACCTGGACCAGGAACAGAGCTTTCAATTAGTCTTGGTTTTAATCTTCCAGTCGTTTTGGGTAAATAATATGAAAAGGATAAATTTTAAAAAAGCCGGAAGATATATTATCACTGTGATAGCTATTGTTTCTACTTTCTATTTACCCGTAAAAGCATCGGATTTCGATGTACCTGAAGAATTGCAGGCCACAATTCTTCTTAAAGCATTATCATTTGATAGTATTGTGATAGGCGGAAATCAGAAGGTTGTTTATATTGGTGTAATTGTAAACCCTGGTAGCAACCGCTCAGTTACAAATATGGAAAACTTTGTCAGTTCAGTTAACTCAATTAAAAAAGGAATAACTTTTTTCAGTAAAGAAACATTTCTGGAAACAAAACCTGTAAAAGCGATACCTATAAATCTGGACTCATTGTCAGATTTGAAAAAATATGATATAAGTATTCTTTATCTGACTGAAGATTTAAAAACTTTATCAAATGTAGCTAAGTATGCAAGAGATAACAAAACTCTTACCTTATCTTCAGAACCCTCATATGTTCGAAATGGAAATGCTTCAGTTAGCGTCATGACAAAATATAATCGTCCTATTTTAGTAATAAATCTGAAAAATATTCGTTTGGAAGGTCATGAAATAGGACCTCAGGTTTTGAAACATAGTGAAATAATTGATTGAATATTATATTATTGGTTACTGATTTTGTTATCATTAGGCCCATTATAGTGGAATCTAAAACAAAATATTTTTTACAATCAATACCTTCGCCATTTTTAATTTTGTAAAAAAGTAATGGCATAAAAAAGAACC
>CAYRDV010000624.1:0-2026 GCA_964422885.1 uncultured Candidatus Sericytochromatia bacterium | reverse complement strand
AATTGAAATAAAAAAATATAAATCAGGGGGCAAATATGTTTAAGATAAAAAGTTTAATAAAAATTTCAGCAATACTTACATTTTCCACTAGTTTATCAGGCTGTGCCGAAGGGCTAACTATTACACCTACGTATGATGGGGGGATACTGATAAAAGCAAAAAAACGAACTCCACCAAGGATAAAATCAATGGATTATTTCCCAAAATCAACAGTGAAAAAAGATGATATTATAACTTTTACTATAGTTGCGGAAAATAATAATGGTGAATTATTGCAGTATAACTGGAAAGCCAGCAAAGGAACCCTTTTAAGTAATTCAGGGACAACTGTAAGCTGGAAACCTGAAAGAGCTGATGGCACTCTTGAAACGGGCGTTTCCACAATAACAGTAACCGTTTCTGATAGTATAAATACTGTTGATGCCAGTGCAAATGTATTTATTAACACTGGGGGGTATGTTTCCCAAAAAGAAGATATTCCCTCTCCTAAATCTGAGCAAAAACCTTATCCGATATATGAAAAGCCTAAGCCAAAGCCCTATTACACACCAAAACCCAGTTACCATTATGAGGATAATGACAGTTATTACAGAAATAAAAAAAGAATTCTTTTTGCAGAAGATTTTGAATCGGGATTTCTTGATGATCAATGGTCAATTTCTTATGAAGGTTATGGTCGGAAAAATTACCTAACCTGGAAAAAATTTGAGGATGAAAACAGAAATAGTGTTGTTGTGTTAACCGGGCCAACTGATGATGTTTTAAGTAACACCTGCGGTTCTGAAGTCCTCTTAACATCACAGGCAATAGATCTGAGGTATGTAAAATTACCAAGACTAACCTTTGATGTAAAAAGTAATGCCAATCCCAGTAATTCTGTAAAATTAAATATTTACTGGTCCAGTGAAGGAAAAAAACCAAGATCATTAAATGTATCTTTTATTCCTGACAAAAACTGGGATGAAGTAAATGTGGATTTGCAAAATATGTTATCTGAAGAAGGTGGCAGTGTTGGGTTATTATCCATTGGAGCAACTATTTGCAATAATAAAAATGAATTCCGAGGACCAATGATTGACAATATCAAAATTTTTGATGATGCTGTAAAATAATGTTTATAGTTTAAATTAAACTAAAGGAGTTGTGTTTAAATGAAAAGGATATTTTAGAATGCAGACCTCAATAAAACTGGGGGAGGAAATAAAAAGAATCCGGGCAGGCCTAAAATGTGAACAAAAAGAATTTGCCCGGTTAATTGGCGTTTCAAATGTTCATCTTTCAAACCTGGAAAATGGCAAAAAACTTCCTTCAGAAGACCTTCTGATAAAAATTTTTCGGGTAGTTAATCTGGAAGTACCTGAAAATATTCTGGAAATGCTTAAAGGGGCAAGGCAGGAAACAAAAAAAGTTTCTTCTGAATCAACATCCAGCGAAATTGTTTACAATTTACAGGAAGAAGGAATTTATAACTATACCAGGCTAAAAGATTTACTAAAACTTGAGCCTGATAATTTAAAACTGATATTTGGGATGTTAACGCTGTTAAAAGAGGAAGGTAGATCCGAAGAAGCACGTCAGCATCTCTTACAATCTCTTATTCATATAAAAAAAGATGAGGTAAAACGCTGGCTTGAAGCCTGTTATTTCCTTCTGGAAGGTAATTTTAAGACCGCTATAGAGCTGATGCGCAAAGCTATCGACGAATTTGTAAACGTAACCTCAGTAAACGAAGAAAATTATAATAAGAAGAAAGCTGGCTTGCTTTTTGAGTTAGCGAATATGTACTATGAATATGGTTATTACTCATATAATCATGAACATAATGATTCACTGGCAACAGAAAATTTTAAAATTTCATTACAACAGTTCAATCTACTTAGAGAATTTCATATTGAGCCAAATTATGAAATGCAGTATGCAAATGTCTTCTGGTGGCTGGCATTTTTGCGGGATAACCCTGAGGAAAACTGGGAAGCATATATTGATAAAGCAGAAAATGTCCTGCTATTAAACCATGAATATACAA
>CAYRDV010000623.1:0-2033 GCA_964422885.1 uncultured Candidatus Sericytochromatia bacterium | reverse complement strand
ATAAGCTCGCCTGTAACTGCCCCCAGCTAAAAAAATTATTAAAATTCCATTCCATTCCAACCATTGGCATAAAAGTACCTGAACCAAACTGTAGATGCTGGTGGGTTAAACCTTTTTCAGTTAACTGGTAAGGATCTTCTTCAATCCTGCCAATTGGTAATGATGTGCCCAGCTGAAAATTTAGTAAATTCCCTGGTTCAGTCAGGATATAATATTTTGCAGCTAATGTCACATCACCAAAACCATACAAAGTTTCGTTCCTGTGGTGGATATCTCCGTATGGAGGATTAAAAGGCTGCTCATTTAAAGTTATATACCTAACCGAAAGATTTTTCATTTCTACTGGCAGGCTGGCAGTTAAGACAGTCTTTGGTAAAATCCCGATTGAGAAATTAGCCAGGCCCCGCAGGATAAATAGTGACTGGTTATGCTTATGTACTGGTATTGTCCCTTTTGCACACTCAATAGGTGCTACATCAGGGCATTCAGCAATATGAGTAACATTTATCAGGCTGGTTTGCAGGCCATAATCAAGCTGCATTTTCCCCGGTTCAAGGTATAAACTGTTTTTGGTTCTGCCGACCGACAGATTAGGATTACTTCAGCCAGGACAACTGGCTGCCATTACAGGCTGTATTAGAAGACCAAGTAGAATAGAAACAGCTAGAACGAACCTCATTATGATTTAGTAGAATTATTTTTTAATACCTGTTCTATTTCTTTAAAATCACCACCTTCATAAATAATTTTGCCTTTTGCATCATAAATTCGGATGTAGGGAAAACCAAAAACATCTTTCAGATATTTTTTCACAATAGGTAATTTATAGGTATCTTCAGCTTCTCCCTTTAAACGGATTTTTTTTACTACAAAAGCATCAGGGTCCCTTTTCATTAATGATTTCAGGTTCTCACCCAGTTCAATACAATGATCGCACCAGTCAGCATAAAAATCATAAATAGTTATTTTTCCAGATTCCAGGTTCTTTTCAAGGTCAATTACTTCACCATTTGAAACTATTTTTATTCCCATTTTTGCATCATCTTCTGCAATTGCTTTTAAAGTAGCTAGTTTTTTATCATCCCTTTCTATTTTTACGGCTCTTATTCCTGAAGACGGAAAAGCTTTTATATCACCAACTTTGGCATTAAAATCTATTGCTTTAATTTCAGCAATCATTTTATTTACATTTATTATTGCCGGGTCATAAACAATATATGCTTCCGCTTTATCATAATCAGCAGTAGCTTCCGAGATTCCGTCAAGGGAATTAAGCTTTGCCTCAATCTGGGCAGCACAGGAAGAGCAATCCATTTTAAATAATTTAAGAACAGCTTTATGTGTACCAGCTTTGGTAGATTCTGTTTTCTTTTCAGCTTTTGTTTCAATATGGTTATGTTCATTAAGTGCCAAAGCTGTACCTGAACTGCAAACAAGGACTGATAGTCCAATAATTATACTTTTACTTAATTTCATCTCTTTTTCTCCTTTATATTTTCTCCACTAAGGTTTTCTATCCAGCCGCAAACCTCCCCTTTTTTCCCAAGCTCCAGGTTTGCTTCAAAGCTATCAACCTGTTCTATCAGGTGGTTACGGAAATCGATCATTTCCTGTATATGTTTATCCAACTCAGATATTTTCAGCTTTAATAAGGTCAGAACTTTATTACAGGGAAAATAACCATCTTCTTTTATCTTCATAATCTGTTTAATTTCATCTACAGATAAGTTCATGGCCCTTGCCCGTTTAACGAATTCCAGTTTTTTTAAATCTTTATCTGAATAGACTCTGTAATTATTTGTAGTATTTCTTTGAGGTTTTAAAATGCCAACTTTTTCATAATATCTGATGCTTTTTACAGTTATATCAAGTTGTTCACTTAATTCATGGATCAGTAACTCTTTACTCATTAAATTGTCTCCTAATATAAATGATAAAACATTACCCTTAGGGTAAGGTCAACTTTTCAATAAAAATTTCAGTAATAAAGAATGAAAAAAGAATTAGGAAAAAATTAGCTTCATTTTTAGTAT
>CAYRDV010000622.1:0-2041 GCA_964422885.1 uncultured Candidatus Sericytochromatia bacterium | reverse complement strand
TTTGCGGCTGAAATTTTCTTTTTATCCTTTGTAATTTTTTATCACCAAGGGCTGGCATTTTCGAAGTGAAATTTATCTCATAATCTGTAATATTATAATGATGTAATAAATCAATAATTTTTTCTTTTACTAAGCCAGCAACTTTATCAAATTTTCCTTCTTTTACATCAAGGCGGACAAGTAATTTATTTATATCTTCTTCTTCCACAACATATTCATTAATTTCTTCAGATTCCGATATTGTTATGACTGCTCTGCGGAAAAAGTCAGGAAAAATAGGGATAATTTTATTTTCCTGGTTATGAAAATAAAATATATCATCAGAACGACCTTCAATATGATCAATTGCTGTAAATATTGAACCGCATTGGCAAGGCTCTTTTTTTTCAACAATAATATCATTAAGCCTGTATCTGATAATTGGCTGGCTGGTACGGGTAAAATCGGTAATTACCGGAAAAAATTTTGTTTTTTCAGAATCAATATAATCCTTTTCAATTTTTACTATATCCTCATGAAAATGTAATGTCCCATAATTACATGTTGAAGCCAGAAAGCCCTCTGTACACTGATAAGCCTGATGAATTATCTGTTTAAAAACTTTTTTTATATATTCTTTATCAGTTGACTCCAGTACTTCAGCGACAGAAATTATTTTATGCGGATGAACAGAAATTTCTTTTGTTTCCTGGGCCTGAGCAATCATTCTGAGCATTGATGGTGGAGAGACAATAATATCAGGCTGATAATCATTAAGTTTTTTCAGGTTATCTTTTATACTTTCTTTCATGTCAAAATAATTAAAATCAAGTTTACTCGATTTAACAGAAGAATAAAGATTACTGTTTGCTCTGAGGAAAAATGCTATTTTCTGTGGTTTTTTTATACTGCCTATTACCTTTGCCAGAACATAACCAACCCACTTTGCTCTTTCTTCGGAAGAGGCCACAAATAATCCTCTGTTTCCTGATGTACCTGAAGATAAACCAACTGTAATATTTCCAACCATGGATGAAAAATCTCTGGAATTTTCTGCTTCAAAAGCCACCTGAAATGCGTCATCCTTTTTTAAGCCAACAGTATTTAACTGATCAAAGTTCTCCATCATAATTTTTTTATTCAGATAGGGAAAATTTTTCCAGGAACCATGCTTACGGATATTATTGGCATAAAAATCCGAATGATGTTTTATTTTATTTAAAAAATCTGATATTTTCCCATTTTGCCATCTTTCAAGATCTTTACGATTTTTGGGATATAGGTCTAATTTATAAAGAAAAAAATGTTTTAAAACCAAAAATTTAAAATTCATTTTCATTTACCACATATTTAGCAAATACTTCACCGCAATGAGAAGGAATAATTTGTATCTCCGGGTTTTGCTGATGAAAATTATGTATCTTTGTCAGAGTATCCTTATATTCCCCTGGATTATCCATAATCAGATTAGCCATTACATGAGGTCCGATATTTTCCCGATATGATTTACTGAGCCAGCATGAATCGGCAATCAGAAAAAACTGTTCGTTTTCAGTCTTTATCAAAGCTCCAAGATGTCCTCGGTAATGCCCGGAAAGAGGGATAAATTTGATGGTCCCGTCACCAAAATAATCAAAGCAAAGCGAAAACGGGTCAACAGAGTCTATTTTGTAATCATTTTTATTTGGGTCAATAGCAATTGATCTGCTTTCAAAATCGTCAGGCATTAGTCCTGATAAATATCCCTGTTTCACTGCACGGAATCCTTTTAGACCTTTTACCTTATCATATCCGTCTTTCATATAGATAAACTTAGCCTGGGGAAAATCTTTTAAAGCGGCGATATGATCTGCATGGAAATGAGAGATGATAATATACTTTATATCTTCAGGAGCAATATTCAGTCGTTGTAATTTTGCAACAGCAGTATCTTCGTCTTTTACATAAACGGGTGTAAGTTTTGCATATATACTATAAGGAAACGACATTGTTTCCGCATAGTACCTTTTAGTATAACCTGTATCATAAAGAACCGCACCTTTCTCAGGATGAATAATTAATG
>CAYRDV010000621.1:0-2067 GCA_964422885.1 uncultured Candidatus Sericytochromatia bacterium | reverse complement strand
AGCATACAGGCTGCCGATGTGCAGATGATGGAGAATGGATTATATGAGGAAGCTGCTGAGGCTTTAGCTCTGGATATGCCAGCAGGAAGTTTTGATGAAGCTTTAGAAAATACTTTTGGTAATGATGAAGCTTTAGACGGCCCTGTTCTTTTTCTTCCATATGTTTTTAATACCAGTGTAATAACTACAAATTTTGATGATGTTGTTAAACGTTGTTATGATAATTCTAACCAATCATTTTCAGAAACTCTTTTGGGTGTAGATTCATGTGACCTTCCACGTTATCTTGGTCAAGGTTCAAAAGTTCTGGTTAAACTTCATGGAAAAGCAAATTCAAGAAGAGGAAGAGTTTTAACATTTTCAGAATATCAGGCTCACTATGGAGAGGAACCAATCTTAACCAAAGTAATTGAGTCAATATGTAGACAATCACTTCTGTTTATTGGTTGCAGTTTGAATGTAGATCGAACTATTAAGTGCATGAAGGATCTTATTGATGAAAAAGGCCATGAGGTAATACCTCGTCATTATGCTTTTTTAGCTGTAAATGAAGCAGAAAGGCTACAACGTAGAGATCAGTTATCTAAATCTAATATTTATCCCATTTGGTATCCTTCAACTGATGATCATAATGAATGTATAGAAGCCCTATTACATAAACTAATGGAAAGTTAGTTATATGATTAATAAAAAACAATTTAAAATATATTTTCAAGGTATTTATTATGATTGAAATAAGAACCTTAGAAGATATTACAAACCTAAAAGAAACTCATGAAGTTGAGTGTAAACTTGCAATTGGGCAAGACGGGAAAGGTGAATTACCAAGAGATTTCTGGTCAACTTACAGTGCGTTTGCCAATACTCATGGAGGTATTGTTCTTTTAGGTATTCGTGAAAATAAGGGACAGTTTACAATTGCTGGTATTGATAAGCCAGAAAAAATATTAAAAGAACTTTTTGATAATTTGAATAATCCCCAGAAAGTAAGCTTTAACCTGCTTGATGATGAACATATAAAAATTATTGAAATTGAAGGCAAAAAAATAATCCAGGTTCAGGTTCCTCCTGCCACCCGTAAACAAAAACCTGTCTATCTCAGAGGAAATCCTTTTAATGGAAACACATACAGGCGTTTACACGAAGGTGATCGCCACTGTGACGAAGAATCAGTAAGAAGAATGTTTGCCGAACAGGTACAGGATATCCGGGATCTTAATATATTTAATAACTATGATATGGATGATATTGAGAATGAAACACTTCATGGTTATAGGAACATATTTAAGGTTTATCGTTACAAGCATCCATGGAATAACCTTGATGATGAACAATTTCTGACTTTGATCGGTGGTTTTCGTCATGACAAAAGTACAGGTGAAAAAGGCTTAACCCTTGCCGGATTACTTATGTTTGGTAAATGGCCTTCTATCCAAGGGTTAGTTCCTAATTACTTTCTGGACTACCAGGAATTACCGAAAGATCCAGCACAGACAAGATGGATTGACAGGATTGTTCCTGACGGAGCATGGTCAGGGAATTTATTTGATTTTTTCTATAAAATACTCAGAAAAATTACTGAGGATTTAAAGGTTCCTTTTCATCTTGTTGATAATATAAGACAGGATGAAACCGTAGTTCATCAGGCATTAAGGGAAGCACTTCTTAATACTATTGTCCATGCTGATTATACAGGCAGAGGTTCCGTAAAAATTGTTAAAAAGCCAGAAGGTTTCTTTTTCCAAAATCCAGGAGTTATGAGAATACCCTCAGATATTGCCATTTCAGGAGGAAAAAGTGATTGTCGTAACCAGACAATGCTTCAGATGTTTTTAATGATTGGTATTGGTGAACGGGCTGGTTCAGGACTACCAAAAATAAAAGAAGGTTGGGATTCTACCAATGGTACATTCTTTTTATATGATTCTTATGAGCCTTTTGAACACACAGTACTTGAAATGAACTGGCCAAAAAAGTTAGAAAGTTCACCAAAAAATGACGGTGTAAATGATAAAACTAGGGAGAAAACTAGGGAGAAAACTAGGGAGAAAACTAGGGAGAAAACTA
>CAYRDV010000620.1:0-2081 GCA_964422885.1 uncultured Candidatus Sericytochromatia bacterium | reverse complement strand
TTTAATTCTTTAGCAAGCTCATCTTCTCTGAATTCATCACCATAATGCATCAATATTGACTGGAGAACGCCAACACCACAGGTATAATCAGTAGCTTGTCTGGTTAAGGGAACAAAGATAAAATTCTGGGGTAAATTTTTTACCGAAAGTTTGTCTTTTGTGAGAGGAATATTTGCAGCTATAACAGCTTTCCTCTCACTAACATTTAAATTTTTGGTGGAAGATTTATTGGGGATAACAGACTCATTTTCAATAGCTTTAGAAATAGCGTCATTACTACATGCAGATGTAAAGAACAAAGAAAATACAACTAAACTTATTATTTTATTCATTGAAAGTACCAACCTGATTACAAATATCCAAAGCTAATTAAATATTACCCCAAAAAACAATTTTTTAAACCTAAAAAATATTAACCAATCATTTTTTCTGGTCTTACAGATTCATCATATTTTTCTCCGGTAATTAAACCAAGTTGTATCGCAGCTTCTTTCAGACTGATATTGTCTTTAAAGGCTTTTTTGGCAACTTTGGCTGCATTATCATAACCAATAACCGGGTTTAAGGCTGTTACCAGCATTAGAGAATTATCAAGATACTTTTTAATATTTTCATGATTTGCTTCAATACCTACAGCGCAATGCTCATTAAATGAATCACAGGCATCAGCAAGTAACCTTAGGGAGTTTAAAAAGTTGAATATAATAACCGGCTTAAAAACATTTAGTTCAAAGTTACCGGACATACCACCAATATTAATTGCTACATCATTACCCATAACCTGGGCACAAACCATTGTCATTGCTTCGGATTGTGTTGGATTTACTTTTCCAGGCATAATTGAACTTCCGGGTTCATTTTCGGGAATACTTATTTCAAACAGCCCGCAACGTGGACCGGATGCCAGCCACCTTATATCATTTGCAATTTTCATCAGTGAAGCCGCAAGGGTTTTTAGGGCACCACCGGCAAAAACTATTGCATCATGAGCAGCAAGTGATTCAAATTTATTTGGGGCAGTAACAAAAGGTAAACCGGTAATCTCCGCAATGTGTCCTGCTGATTTGACAGCAAACTGAGGATGGGTATTCAAACCCGTGCCAACAGCAGTACCGCCAAGGGCAAGCTCATAAAGTGCTTCCAGCGAAAGGTTTATTCTTTTTAAACCAGAATCCAGTTGATGAACATAACCCGAAAACTCTTGTCCTAATGTCAACGGAACCGCATCCATCAGATGAGTTCTGCCAATTTTGATAATACTTTCAAACTTTTCTGCTTTCGCTTTCAAGGTATCTCTAAGCTTAATTACATTAGGTATTAAATGTTTGTTTAACTGCTCTGCTGCAGCAATATGCATTGCTGTAGGGAAAGTATCATTTGAAGATTGAGCTTTATTCACATCATCATTGGGATGGATCGGTTTTTTACTACCTATTTCGCCACCAGAAGCTTCGATTGCTCTATTTGAAATAACTTCATTGGCATTCATATTGGTTTGGGTGCCACTTCCGGTTTGCCATACAACCAAAGGAAAATGCTCATCCAGTTTACCTTCGATTACTTCATCAGCAGCCTTGATTATCAGTTCTGCCTTCTCACCTGGTAATGTTCCAAGTTCCTGATTAGTAATAGCAGCAGCTTTTTTGACAATTCCAAAAGCACGGATAATTTCTCTGGGAAATCTGTCTCCGCCAATTTTAAAGTTCATTAATGAACGTGCTGTCTGAGCACCGTAGTATTTATCATTTGGGACCTGTATTTCTCCCATGCTGTCTGTTTCAATTCTGTAATCCATGACTAACCTCATTCAAAAAACATTTATCAGATTTAAGGATAAAATCCACTGGAAATAATAACATATCCAGCATCACTTGATAAGTTTTAACCCGGATTTTTCACAAAAAATATTTAACCACAGATAAGAACAGATGAAATCAAGATATATACAGATATAAAACAAAAAATGGACATAAAATTATGACCAGAAATTATTAAAATGAATTAACGGAAGTAAGAAAAGGCAGTTAAATCTTGAACGAAATGACAAAATTGGGAATGCCTATCAGCAGAAAAGCAGCTTG
>CAYRDV010000619.1:0-2099 GCA_964422885.1 uncultured Candidatus Sericytochromatia bacterium | reverse complement strand
ACTGTGTTACTGAATTACATGAAAAATATATAATCTCTGCATGATTTGCCAAATTATTACTTAAATGATGCTGTCGTTGGGTAATATCTATCCATGGAATATCACTGATATAAATAATTTTTTTCATAAATTTTGAAATTAAAGAAACGGCATATGCCGTTTCTTTATTGTGGTTTATTATCTTTTAATACATTATGCTGGCTTACCGCAGTACCGTTAATTACAGTAACTGTAGTATTTTTAACCGCTGCTGGCTTGGGTTGTACAGGTTGGGGTTTTGGAACTGATTTAACAGCTATTATAGGTTTCGGTTTAGGTTTAGGATGATAAACAGGCCTTTGCTGTACCCTAACCGGAGCTGGCGGGTCATAATGAGGCTGAGGTCTTACTACTTCCCTGATAATAGCAGTTGGCTGTGGTTTTGGTACATATACAGGAGCTGGCCTTTCTGGTTTTCTGATATTAGAATTGAGCATATTTTCAATTTGTTCAATAGTATATTTTGTATCCAGGTTTGTAGTATCACCTTCACCTCTTAAAGCGAGTTCAAAATTACCCTTATCCTGTAACAGGGTGAAGAAATTTACCAGTTTATTGGGAACCGCGATTGTAACTGTGTTACCTGTTGTTTGACCATCACTTGCTGTAATCTTGTATTTACCATCAACTGCCAGAACAGAAGCATTCTGTAAAACTGTAGTATTAATTGATCTATTTTCATCTTTAGGATCAGTGAGAGTAACAAAAACATCAACATGATCTTTTGGCTTAATATATGAAAGTGACTTTGAAGAAATAGTAAATGCTCTGTGGTTAACAGGTACTGCCGGAGAAAGCCAGGGGCTGTCTTCCTGTTTTGCAACTCTCTGGGGAATTAAAGGCTCATCTTCATACAAATCTGTAAGTGCAATCTGGCCATCAAGGGTTTTTGGATCAAATTTACCATCAAGTATAATAGAATCTTTTTGAATAAACTTTTTTGGCATTGGTTTTTCATAAAGATCTTTTAGTGAAATTACTGATTTTTCAGCAATAAATTTTTTAGCCGCAACAACTTTAACCATTTCTGAACCGAATATTTTCTCATCCTGTAAACTAGTTAGGTAGGTTATGACCAGAAAACTGGCAAAACCGGCAAAGCCAATAGCAATATAAAACATTTTTTTATTGACATTAAGTTTATCAAGTAGATTATTTTTTGCCCCTACCTGTTCTTTTTTTCCGCCAAATAGAGATTTTAACTTTTTATCTTCAGCTGCCTCATTTTTGAAAATATCGGCTGATTGTGATTCAGGTGTAGGCTCAGGCCTTGGTTGATTAACATTATTTAAGCGATTATTTATTGTTGATGCCTCATTTACCTGAGTTATTCCTGAATTAGAGACAGGAATAGCGTCCTGTTCTAAAAGATCATTCCCATTAGAGGGATTAGCATCATCAGGATTTTCCCGAAAACGGTTTCTTAAATTTACTTTACCCATTTTTTCTCCCTTAGACCTATTTTAACATAGTATCAGTAAGGTATATAGTAATTATCGTCAAGTCCTTGGGGGATCTTGCGTCTTTTACTACTCCTATTGTTATATTACAATTAAGCTTAGTTTTAGGTTTAATTAAATGCAACATAATATTTGGAGGTTTGTTTCTGTCATGTTGCAAAGCTTCCATCCAGATTTTTAATTCAATTGGATCTGGAAATTCAACCAACCATCCTTTTTCCAAAAATTTATTTATATAAAAGGTTGATACTTTTTCAAATGAATCTTCGGTCAGATGTAATTTCATACCAACACTTATCAGATTTTTGAGATCATAAATTTTTGCTTTTGGATAAACCGGAATTTCATTCATAAATAAATCAAAATTTGGTTTATCAGCAACTGTTCCTTTTGATATTGGATTTTCAGCAGCCTGAGCCGGAAGAAATAAATTAATAAAAAAAAGCAAAAACAAAATTATGTATCCCATATACCTAGTATATAAATAATCATTTATATTAGACGTCTAAAATTAATTAAATTTTATGTAAAAAATTTCACTATTATTAATAATATAAAGTTTTTCACAACAAGGGGCTTAAGCCCCTTGTTCAGGCAAAG
>CAYRDV010000618.1:0-2112 GCA_964422885.1 uncultured Candidatus Sericytochromatia bacterium | reverse complement strand
CCCGGTAAAATCTTTCAAATACGTGTGAAATATGCTCATCAGCAATTCCAGGCCCGTTATCACTTATCAGAAACTCACCAAAATTCTCATCAATTTTCCAGCTAACAGATACATTACCATAAGAACCTGATGCTCTCAGAGCATTATCCAATAAATTAATAAATACTCTTTTTAGGGCGTCTGGATCTCCAACAACAATAACTGGTAAATTATTATTATTAATTTTTAAAGCATGATGTAATGGTTGTAGCTCCGAAACCAATTCTTTTAAAAGTGCAGCCATATCCACATTTTTATTACGTGAAAGCTTCTCACCTGAGCTGGCAAGTAATAACATATCATCTACAAGGCGTCCAAGGCGTTCTGTTTCACGAATAATAATTTCCAGACCTTCCTTTAGAATTTCCGGGTTTTCTCTGCCTCGTTTTAATAAAAGCTGAGCATGACCTTTTACTGCTGTAAGAGGAGAACGCAATTCATGTGATGCATCAGAAACAAACCTTTGTTGTATTTGAAAGGCATTGGAAATTCTTTCAAGAAGCTCATTAAAAGTCTCGGCCAGTTGCCCAACCTCATCAGGGGCAAGAGAGGAGGTGTCTAACAATTTTAAAAGATTCTGGCCAGCCATATTTTGGACCTCTTTTGTAACTTTTACCATTGGTTCAAGGGCCCGACCGGAAAGAAATCTTCCCAGATAAACTGATATCATGATGGCAAAAAAAAGCTTGAGCAGATCAAATAACAAGAGCTGATTGAGTAAACGTTCATTTTTTGTCAGTGGTATACCCAGTTGAAGTGCAGCAACCACTTTATTATTAATTAAAAGAGATTCAGAATAATATAAAATTCTCATTTCATTATTATTTGGGGGTAAGCTCAAAGTAAGTTTACCAATAGTTCCTCCTTTTAAAACAGGTAGTCGTTTATTTTGTAAATTCGGTGAGCTTGAAAAAATATGGCCTTTAAGATCTGTTACCTGTAAATATACTCCTTCATAAAGGGAGGTGCCATGTTCCGAAAGGGTGTAAGATAACAATTCGGGATCTTCAATCTTAAAAGGAATACTTTCTTCCTGATGATATTTAGCCAAAGCATTAATTACTTTTTGGACTTCGATTGCTTTATCCTTAGCTTCTTCAGTTTTTTTATTATAAATGTACCTTCTGATTCCCATCCATACAGTCATATCGGATGTACCCATCAGAAAAATGACTATTAAAGTAAACCATAAAGCCAATCGTTTTCTGATTGTCATGTCGACGCCTTAAGAACATAACCTACACCTCTTACTGTTTGTAGTAGTCTGGACATGTTATTGACCTCAAGTTTTTCCCTTAGACTATGGATGTATACTTCAAGTACATTATCCTCTCCTTCAAAATTCCACCCCCAGATATTTTCAAGAATTCTTTCTCTTGATAAAACATGTTTTGGGTGATTCATAAAAAACAACAGCAAATCATATTCCTTTGGAGAAAGAGTAATATTATTGGTTCCTCTTTTTACATCTCTGGTTTGTGTATCAATTGAAAGGTTCATAAATTCAACAATAGTTTTGGCAACAGGATTTCTTGTTCTAAGCTGAACTCTTATTCTTGCCATTAATTCCTCAAGATTAAAAGGCTTTACCAGATAATCATTTGCCCCTGCATCAAGTCCTTCTACTCTGTCACGAACATCTGCCCTGGCAGTAAGCATTAAAATAGGTACATCAGAAGTTTTACGAAGTCTTTTACATACTTCTATCCCATCTATTTGTGGTAACATTCTGTCCAAAATAATCAGATCAGGGTTTATTTGTCTTGCTGCCATTAGTCCCTGCATACCATCATAGGCGACCTCTACTTTATAGCCTTCACACCCAAGCTCCAGTTCTATAAATCTGGCGATTTCCTTTTCATCTTCAATCAGTAAAATTTTAACATTTTCATTTACCATTTTTTATCTCCGGTAATTTTGTTTTCCTAACAGAAATATTACAACAATAAATAAAAAATTAAAGGTAAAAATTTTCTTTTAGTTGAAAAATTTACTAAATTTATTTGATTAATAAAATATTGAATACTTCAGCTAAATATTTATAGATATTTGTTTTTATTTCTCCAATTTAAA
>CAYRDV010000617.1:0-2119 GCA_964422885.1 uncultured Candidatus Sericytochromatia bacterium | reverse complement strand
AAAAGAAGATAAAATTTCAAGAGTTATGTTTATTACAGATTTAAATTTGCATAATTTTTCATTTAATCTCCTTAAAACAGAAGAAATGGGCTTGCATCAATATCTAGTTATGGATTTTTCTGAAAAAGAACCAAAACCGGGAATGCAATTTATGAAAATGGTATCAATGAGTCCCTGGATTACCCTAAAAGATAAGGAAAACATACCACTTGAAACATTTTCAGCTTTTGGTGTTAACAAATATTATAATTCTAAAGATTTACCCTGTGTCAAGGAAGAAATGGATTCTCTGAAAAATCACCCAGGAAAACCTGTTGTTATAAGGAATGATAAGGTAAATCCTAATATTATTAGGTCTAAAGCTATTATTTCAATGATTCTTGCTCTGAGTGGACACGGATATGTTGATAGAGAAGGAGCTGGTTATCTATACCCTGATAAAATCACAAGGAAAGATATGCTATTAACTACCAAAAATATTTCAGAAACCTTTCCTTTCATGAAAAATAATATGATAGTAATACTTTCACTTTGCTTTGGAAGTATGCATATACAGAAAGGTGATGAGGTTGTTGGTTTGACAACCGCATTTTTTATGATTGGAGCTGGAGCAATAGTTGCAAATATATCACCAATTGAAGACAGATTCGCCAGCGATTACTTTAAAAAGTTCTATCATAATCTTTATAAAAAGAATGGCGATAAACTGGATATTTTTTATAACTCACTGGCAGAAGTGGTAAAAGAAAAACCATCCTATAAAAGGTCAACCAAGTGGATATTCCTTGAGTTTCATGGTAATCCTAAATTTTAAATAAAAAAATGAGGTTTATTATTATAGAGCCTCCTTCTAATCTTGCTTTTGGCTAACCTATTTTTTTAACAGGCATTTCGTTCCAGGTTCTTCCCTGTAAAACACCTCCTGCTTTCTTTTTATTTGCTCCGCCCCATTGTTTAAAGAAAAAAGCAACTCCTGAATTTATACACTGATCCCTAATATCTGTAATCCATTCTTCTTCTACAGGCCTTGCACCATGACCAGATTCACCGCCGGTTATTACCCAATCAATCCCTTGCAGGTTTAAATCTGGTAATGGGCCAAGAAGTGGCTCAATAGAAAGAAATTTAATACTAGCACCAGTTTGACGGAGATCATCAATTCTGGAAATAACTTTATCATTTTCTACTGATACACCCATCCAGATATTTTCAGTCCAAACTAATTCATCACTATATTTAAGCAATATATCAGATCTTTTGGTTAATAACTGAAAAATGTGTTGAGGATTTTCATTCTTTACTTTAAAAACGTCTTTAATATATTCGATTGGAACATCTTTATGAAACAAATCACTCATAGAATTAACAAAAATTACAGCTGGTTTTTTCCATGAATAAGGTATTATTACCAGTGTATTACAAGTTTTTACAGAATTAATTATCGGGAAATGATACAAGATTAATGGTTATTTTAGAAAAATTTATGATAATGTAAAAACTTTCAAACTTATATACGAAATAATAAAAGAATATGTAAAGATAATGACTACTTGAGTGAAATTATTTGTCTTCAATTGAGGAAATAAATCTTTGTTACCTATATACTTTGTTTATAATAGCATTATGAATTTCAGAAATAAAAAAGTCACGATTCCAGCCAAAAAATGCTTTCCAGATATCTTTATTATTTTCCCATTCATTAACTATGAAATCCTTTGTTTCAATTGGACTAAGTGACATGTTTATTATTTTCTCTGCAACTTTTGTAACATCATATTTTTCCCGGTCTTTAAACTCAATTAATTGTGGAGATTCACCTGATTTAATATAATAAGCCAGTAAGTTCTTTAAAGCCTCTGATATATCTCCAAATAAATTATCATAACCGGAAAAATATATATCTTTTGCTTTATCGGTTAGGTCATCTAATTGTTCAGGGGTTAAAAATGAAGAGTTTTTATCTATTTTATTGCTTTCAAGTAAAGAAGGTAAATTTTCTAAAAAGTCAGAGTATGATTTTTTAATATAATCATAAACCATGATCTCACAGTTTTTTTCTACTTCATCCTCATTTTCTATTTCAGAAGGCTCTAAAATAGAAAATGAATAAATACCAACA
>CAYRDV010000616.1:0-2125 GCA_964422885.1 uncultured Candidatus Sericytochromatia bacterium | reverse complement strand
TTTAAGATTTGGTCTTAATCCAACAGAATTACAGAAAAGTGAGTATAGAAAAGATCATCTGATTGTTATTGGATATGGTCTAAATGGCCGCCATCTTTGCAAAGTTGCTGAGAAGGCCCATATACCGTACCTTATTTTGGAAACTAATCCCGATACTGTAAGAAATGAAAGAGAAAAAGGCAAACCAATTTATTATGGTGATGCTTCTGAAGCAACAGTCCTTGAACATGCCAATATTCGTACCGCAAGAATTACAGTAATCGCTATCTCTGATCCTTCAGCTACCCGTAAAACTGTCGCAGAAATCAGAAGGCTTTGCAAAAATGTGTATATAATTGTAAGAACCAGGTATCTTTCTGAGGTTAATGATTTGTATAATCTTGGAGCTAATGAAGTTATTTCCGAAGAGTTTGAAACATCTATTGAAATTTTCTCCAGAGTTTTAACCAAATATCTAATACCGAAAGCAGAAATTGAGCAGTTTATTACAAATGTCAGAGAAGCAAATTATGATATGCTTAGACCGGCTCAGGATAATGTTGGAACAACTACTCTCAGTGAATTACAATTACATTTTCCTGATTTTGAAGTAAGTACTTTTAGATTAAGCCGTAATTCACCTGTTATTGGTAAAACTCTTTTGGATATTGATTTGAGAAAGAAATATGGTGCAAATTTGCTTGCTCTTAACCGACAGGGTGATATCATTCCAAATCCTGATAGTACAATAAAATTTAAGCCTTATGATATTTTGGTTATACTTGGTAAAACAGAACACCTTACTAAACTGGAAGAGATTTTATTTTAAATGTTTTGTTAAGTTTTAAAATCCTGTTTTTAATTTTTTATATTTTAGGCAGGGATTTTATATTCTTTCATTTCAACAAGGGAATGAGATTCATTTCCCATACTATCAATTATCTTACTGTCTGTTTTTACTGTACCGATTCCTTTTACGTACCATGCTGTGGATACTGATTTACCTTTATCATTTAGCGAGGTAGGTTCGATTGTGGTAGTAACCTTTGCCGCATCTTTAAATTCCCCTGCCGGAACTGTTACTGTTTCATTTCCTTCATATTTGGTGGTTAATTTCAGGGCGGGGTTTGTATTTACAGGAACAGAAGCTACATAAGAATCAATAGTTACTGTTTGTTCCTGTACCTTATCCCCATTTATTACTTTGATTTTAAATTTATTTCCGGTAATTTCAATAATTTCGGTGGAAACCTCTGATGTTGATTCCTGGCTTTTATGGTCACTTGCTCTGGTCAACACAGAAGTTGATTTATAAGTAAATTTCATCCCAACCTTTGCTGGGGGAAAATACGGTTTAAAAAAATCATTCCCAATATTTGATTGATTAATAGCATTTTTGGCATTCGCAGCTGCCTGGGGATTAAGTTTTTCAACACATGATGGATACAGACTGTTATAAATATCCTGGTTAGCACTGCGGAAATTATCCAGCTCCTTACCTGTCAGGCTTTTTAGATTAGCAATCAATTCCTGGACTTTATTTTTTAGTTCCGTGGTAATTTTAGAGCTTTCTGATACACATTGGAATAAATTTATATAATCTTCTTTGGTTGGAATTTTTACTTTTGTCTCATCTGTACTAACTGATTTTGGACTTGATTTTGTGACATTATCTGTAATGGGAGTAGCACAACTGACAATTAAAATATTTAATAAAATTCCTAAAGCCCCCAAATAAGCTACTCTTGCCATATATCCCCTTAAATTAAAATATGTAAATATGAATTTAGTCTTTAAATTTATAGTTTAACTTGAACTCAGTTTAATTTAATTAAAAGAAATGGATTATTAAAATAACTTTTTAATTATTTACTTCTATTCAGCAACAAAAATCTCTTATTGATTACAGTAATAATGCACAACACTTGAAAAAAGTGCTTTATAATAAAATTATATTTTTATCAGATTTTTAAAATGAAAAAAAGCTATAACTTAAAATTACATAGAGTTTTAATTGATGAATTAATTCTGGAAAGAGAAATTGATAATACTTTAATTAAATTGAACAATTTGTATGAAAAAGCTCAAAATGATTTTGACATTGTTTTAAATGCAAAATCATTTAAAATCAGTCATTTTGACCGAT
>CAYRDV010000615.1:0-2125 GCA_964422885.1 uncultured Candidatus Sericytochromatia bacterium | reverse complement strand
CCTGTTTCTCAATTGAAACATCCGCAGAACCGGGAATATTTGCTACAATAGCCCTGATTTCTTCAGCTTTTGAACGTAAAACAGCCAGATCATCACCAAATAATTTTATCGCAATCTGTGCCCTGATTCCTGACATTAAATGATCTATCCTGTGTGAAATAGGCTGCCCCACATTAACTGAAACACCGGGAATTAAAGCCAGTTGCTTACGTATATCGGTTAAAATATCTGCTCTCTTACGTCCCGACTTTTTAAGGTCAACATCAATTTCTGTATAATGAACACCTTCGGCATGTTCATCCAACTCGGCCCTGCCGGTTCTTCTTCCGGTTGAAATAACTTCTGGCACATTCATTATCAGTTTTTCGGCTATAGTACCGATTTTATTCGATTCACTGAGGGAAGTCCCAGGCTGAGCCATTAAATTTATAGTCAGAGTACCCTCATTAAAAGGAGGAAGAAACTCTTTACCAATAAAAGGGAGTATAGCAACCGTAACTAAAAAAATTACGGCTGCTCCGGTAATTACTTTGCCAGGATTTTTTAATGTATGGCGAAGCATTTTTTCATCCCATTTTTTTATAAAACTGACAAAAAAACTGTCCTTATTATGTTCCATAAATTTTGCCCTGGTTAAAAAAAATGAGGCCAGTACCGGAATAAGAGTAAGTGAAACTGCCAGACTTGCCATTAAGCTAATAATATAGGCAAAACCCAAAGGCATTAATAATCTTCCTTCAATACCGGAAAGGAAAAATAACGGGATAAATACCAGGACAACGATCAAAGTAGCATAAATTATTGAAGAACGTACTTCTACAGATGCCTCAAGAATTACTTCCATAGCAGGTTTAGGATTTTCTAACTGGTTGTTTTCTCTCAGCCTGCGAAATATATTTTCAATACCTACTATTGAATCATCTACCAGTTCACCGATTGCAACAGCTAATCCTCCTAAAGTCATTGTATTTATTGTAATGTCAAACCATCTGAAAACCAGGAAAGCAATAATAAAGGATAAGGGGATAGAAGTAAGTATAATTGCCGTTATCCTGAAATTCAACAGGAAGATAAACAGGACAATGATTACGATGAAAATGCCATCTTTTAATCCTTCTTCAACATTACTGATAGCTGAATCAATAAAATTTGCCTGCCGGAATAAATGGGAATTGATTTCAACATCGGCAGGCAGGCTTTTTTGAAGTTCCTGCAATGCCTTATCAACTTTTTCAGTTAACTCAATCGTACTAGCTCCGGGCTGTTTGGAAACTGACATTATTACTGATGGTAAACCGTTTGCTCCTCCATCACCTCGTTTTACCCTTGCCCCGAATTTTACTTCAGCTATATCACCAAGCCTTATAGGGGTATTATCACGAGAAATGACTACTGTGTTTTTCAAATCAGCAAGAGAATTAAAACGACCAAGATTTCTTACAAGGTATTCCTGTGACTTTGCATCAATAAAGCCACCAGTAGTACTGATATTTGAAAGTTGTGCCGCTTTTGCAACATCCTCCATTGTCACATTAAACTGTTTTAATTTTTCAGGTGAAATAAGTATCTGATACTGTTTTACCTCACCACCTATATTAATCACCTGGGCAATACCAGGGATAGTTAATAATCTCGGACGGATAACCCAATCTGCTGTTGTCCTCAGTTCCATTGGCTTAGTAATGCCTGATTTGGAATGAACCGCAATCAGCATTATTTCTCCCATTATTGAAGAAATAGGAGCCATTACGGGAGTAATATCATTTGGCAACTGTTCTCTTGCAATATTTAATTTTTCAGCAACCATCTGGCGGTCAATATATATATCAGTACCCCATTTAAATTCAATATAGATAACCGATAAACCTATTCCTGACTGTGAACGTACTTTATCAACACCGGGAATGCCATTCATCAGAGTTTCTACCGGGAAAGTTACCTGATTTTCCACTTCCTCCGGGGCAAGACCGCCTGACTCAATCATCACAGTAACTGTTGGACGGTTTAAATCCGGGAATACGTCTACCGGGAGGTTTAATACCGTATAAGTACCGAAAAATAGTAACAATACAGCGATTGCCAATACTAAAACCCTGTTTTTCAATGAAAAATTAATTATTGAATT
>CAYRDV010000614.1:0-2128 GCA_964422885.1 uncultured Candidatus Sericytochromatia bacterium | reverse complement strand
AAAAAACCTTAATTTTCTATGATACATTTACTCCCAATTTAGGATAACACCCAATCTCTGGCTTTTCTTTTTTCTCTTTGTTGCTTTCCAACTTCTTATCAGGTTTCGCTTTATCACTGTTTTTGAACTTCTCTGACGATTTTATCAACCCGGCAAGTTTTTTCAGCTTATGCAAGGTTATGTCATTATCGGAAAGCTGTTCCTGCAAATGGGCAAAATTTATCAGCATCTCAAGTACCAGCTCCATATCTTCGGCTGTCAGTGCCAAATTATCAGCTTTTGCCTTCCTGACTCTTTCAATCAGGGCATCAAGCTCCTTTTCACTGATTTCTTTTACTAACATCCTGATAATAGCCTTCTCAACTCTCCTGCCTGAAGTGGATTTATTACATCACCAACTTTTGGCCAACTAAACTTACCTGATGACAATCTTTTTGTCATTAACCAGAATCCGTTACCTTCATAGACCAGCATTCGTAGTTTTGTTCTGTCGCTACTGATAAAAGCAAAAACTGTTCCACTTCTCGGATTCTGTTTTAGGACATGTTCACATAATCCGACCAGACCGTCAATACCACGTCGGAAATCTACTGGACTGGCAGCAATCATTACCTGTGTTTCTGATGTTAGATGTATCATTATTTCACCACTTCCAGAAGTCTGATTGCACTATGCCAGTCCTGTAATTTCAACTTTCCTTCTATTGACCAGTTCCCATTGCTGATTTTTAACGATAGGTTTAATGCCGAATTTTCTACCTGGCTGTCTTTGGAAATTATTTCTGATTTTTTAGGCTCTGGCGGTAATGGAATAAATATTTGCTCTGTAAAATTAGTTTCCTGCCAGCTCTTTAAAGTATTTACATTTATACCTAATCTTTTTTGGATTTCATAATCACTGTAATCTGTCAGTAAACCTATTGCCTTTTTCCTTATATAATCAGGTGTTTTTTTTCCTCTGTGCATGTTTTTACTACCACGCCATTTTGATAATTCTTTCTCCACTTCTGAAATATCCGACATTTTTAACTCCATATTTTCACTAAAATGCTTACTTCTTTAGTAAAACACTTTAACTTTTTTAAGTTGAGCTATACTGACGGAAGGACACAGACAATTTGATGAAAAAGATGGAGAAATTATAGTCAATGCTATAAAAGATTCTGTAAAACAGCCTGTTGAAAAAGATTTTGATGAAAAAAAGTATAAACCACAGCCAAAAAAATCAAGATAAATAATATTTTTAAAAGCTAAAAAACTGTAAAAGCTAAGGGTATTTGTCCCCTTAAATAAAATAAATAATAAAGTTGTGTTGCATTTTAATTTTATAAACGCAACACAACTTTTATTTTAAAACATTGGCAACAGTTTTAGGATACCATTTACCGCCTCTTTTAGTCTTATACCCTTTTTCAGTCAGAAAATCGGCAATCTGATTAAGGCTTTTGCCCTGGTTCCGGTGATATTTTATAAGCCGGACCAGGTTCATTTCTTCCTGATCAATAACAAGTTCCCGGTTAACTGCTTTCCTGCCGAGCCTGGGAGAACCACCAATATATCCTCCGGCCTGAGCCTTTGCCCTTTTGCCTGACATAACTCTTTCCCGGATCAGCTCCCGTTCATACTCAGCGAAGGAGCCGAGCATACTTAATAAAAGTCTGCCCTGGTGCGTGGAAGTATTAAAAGTTTCGGTAACACTAATAACATAAGTTTTATTCTTATCGAATTTTTCATAAATTAGATTCAGGATATCTAAAAGTTTTCTTGAAAGACGGTCCAGTTTCAGAACAACTATAAAATCAATTTTATTTAAATTATTCAGTAAGTTATCTAAGCCTGGTCTGTTAAGATCCTTCCCACTGGCTACATCTGAATAAGTACCTGCATGTTTCCAACCCTGAGATATAATGAAAGCCTTAGCCCTGGCCTCCTGTTCTGCCAAAGATGTATTATCCTCCTGGCTTTCAGAGCTTACTCTTGTATAGATAACTGCTTTTTTTGCCATATTTAACTAAAGAAATAAGGTTATAATGTAATAAGTACCTATATTATACCATAGTTAAAACTGTAAATACTGACAATTATTTACAATTAATTTAAGGCTATATTATGGGTATATATTAAGTTAT
>CAYRDV010000613.1:0-2211 GCA_964422885.1 uncultured Candidatus Sericytochromatia bacterium | reverse complement strand
AAGAGTAAAAATAAAAAATTTATTTATTCTGCTAATTCTTTAATTCTGTAAATTCTGATTCAGACTATTTTGTATTGACCATCTGAGTAAACCGTTACCAATAATAGTTTTCAATCAACTGAGAATGCTCAAACTAATGTCAAAAATATTTGCTTTTGAATAAATTATAAGACTTATTATTAGTTGTTTGAGTATTCTCTCATTTGGTCAATATCTTAAACTCCCTTCCTTTACTAAAGGAAGGGCTGGGGATGGATTTGAAAAAATAACTTTGGAGTACTGAAGCCTGTTTTCTGAAATAGAGAAAATAAAGTTGAAAATAAATAATTTTGGTTCCTAAAAATATTTTTAGGAACCAAATATAGACAACAAAAAAGGCCTGGCAAAAGCCAGACCAAAAGAAAAGAAGATAAAAATTATCTGATAAGACCGTTCAAATCATCAACTATCGTGTTACCAACGTTAACCACCTTAGTGTTAGAAGTGAATGTCTTCTGAGCTACTGTTAACTCTGGTAATGCATCTGTTACTGATGTATTTGAAGACTCTAACGCTTGTGATATTACTACGTTCTCTACACCTATACTTGATACGCCATTTTCCTCAATCCCAAACTTTGCATTGACTTGTGACGCTCTTGAAAGACCGGCGAAACCTATTACGATACCACCTGTTGCTTCCGTATAATTGAACTGTGAACCGCCCCTTCTTCTTTCCAAACCCTGTTGGTTCGCAAATTTTGTTAGAGCTACGTGAATACCTGTGTTGAACGGAGGTGCTGAATTTGGATCCTTACCTTTTGAATCGTTTATCATTGAACCTGTTCCGTCAAAGTGGTATACGTCTCCTGGTTCTGGTCTGTATAATGGTGCCTTACTGAACAATGTCAGGGAGTTGATTGCATAGAATATATTATTCTTGTTATCCTGATATGTTCTGACCAATCCTGTCTGGTTGGTTGTTAAGGTATCTTTTACGTCATTTATTGATGGTACTAATGCTGTTGCTGGTGTGTTTGTTGGATTTGTTGGTATTCTTGATGATGATTCAGATATTATTCTGCTTACATGACCCAATACCAATGTTGCCTGTGCCTGATCGTTCAGGTTTACTACCACTGAAGCAGCTATTCCTGTCTTATCTGACTTGGAGTTGATTGCTTTGGCTATCGCTGTTGCATTATCATGACTTGTTCTTGTTGGTACATTCAAGTCTGTTGGTAATGAAAAAGTGATTGTTACACCATTTACTATACCTATATCTACACCAGTTGCTACTCCACCTATTGTTCCACCAGTTATTGTTAACTGACCGGATGGGACAAATGACAATCCTACTACTCTGTCTCTGTTTGGTGATGCTGGATCTGCCAAGTAAGTTTCTACTTTACTTGTTAATGTTCCAAATACTGAGTCAAAACCAAATGTTGAACCTACTGCTGCTCCTGAATTTGGGTTTGAACCAATAAGATTGGTAAAACCAGCACTGAATAACATGGTTATTCCTGTTGCTGTTGTTGTTAAATCCTGAAGATTTGCTTTCTGAACTATTTCCCTTGTTCTATCGAATAAACCAAGTACAAAGTTTCCTTCTTTGTTTACTAAGTAACCCTGGTCATCAAAGCTGAATTCACCAGCTCTTGTGTAAATGATTTTTCCTGAAGAGTCAGCTATTGTAAAGAATGAGTTCCCCTGGATTGACAGGTCTAAGTTGTTTCCTGTCTGTATCAATGAACCCTGTCTGTAGTCTGTTGTGGTACCACCTACTGATATACCACCTGAACCTATCTGAACCGGATTGATACCGCCCACGTTTCCTGTTGAACCGGAACCACCTCTGATGATATCTACAAGAGAGTCACCGAATGTTATTCTTGTTCCTTTGTAACCTATTATCTGTGAACCTACCAGGTTTCCAGATATTACCTCTACCCATCTGTTTAATGTTCCCAGTGTACTTCTCGCACTAATACGGACGTCAGCCATTTTAGATCTTTCCTCCTAAAATAATAAATAAATAAAAAACATAAAGTTAATTTCAAGCAAACTTAAATCTTAAACTCCTTGATAAAGTTCTTTGATCTAAATTTTAATTTTTTGAGTCCTAATAACTCGTTATAGAACTAGTATAAATTCTACTTGCAATTATGTAAATTAAATATTTGTTAAATACATACCCTTTCTATTTATTTTTTATTAAAACATTGTTAAA
>CAYRDV010000612.1:0-2259 GCA_964422885.1 uncultured Candidatus Sericytochromatia bacterium | reverse complement strand
AAAATAATAACAACAGCGTTAACCTTATCAATAGGTCTACTCTCAGCATGTAATGGTGTTACCAACTGGGCAACTCTTACAGATATTGTACCAACTAATAACACGTCTGATAATACGATTATAAGAATTAATAAAACGATTTCTTTAACCTCCATTGATAAAAATGGAGCTGTAAATCCTATTGTACCTGAGAACCTGGCATCAATTCAGCTTGGAAATATATTCATTCCTGCTAAGGATATAAAAATAACTTCTGGTGGTTTTAGTGCAAAAGCCGTTGAAAATTCTGTATCACTTACATATAATAACGGTTCATATACTATTTTAGGTACAATCTCTGAGATTAACTCAAAGGCAAACGATTTAATCATTCGTTTTAACCTTTTGAACTCAAGTGAGTCAATTTTAGTACCAATATTTCAAACACTTACCGAAAATAATCTTACTGTAGCGGTTGGGCCTGATGGAACAACGGTATTAGGCGTCCTTAAAGATGGAAAATTGGATACAAGCCAACCTTCTGCAATCATAAGTGGGGATAAAATAATTTTATTTAAAGCAGATGGCACTACAGTAACTTATACTGAATCTGAATTAAAATCAAATGTTACTTATCCTTTACCATTATCTAAAACAGAAAAAGCTACCCTTGATACTCTAAATGCTCAATTGGTTGATGGTTCAAAACCTACAACAATATCCCCTTTAGTAGGTATCTGGCTATATCAGGGATTAGGTAAGAAATTAAATGTAGATATAACAAATAAAGGCTGTGGTAAGTTTAGTCTTTCTGTAAAAGTAGATGGTAAAGATTATATTGGAACAGGAAGCTATACTGATAGCGATACTGCAACTAATGGATTTAACCTGGACAGTAGTTATAAAGATCAGGTTATAAAGGTAAAACTGGCCCAAACAGGTAATAATACCTCAACCTTGACTTTGATTGACCCTGGCACGTCAGGGCTTGATTCTTTTAAAGATGCTCCTGCATTACTAAAAAGGAATGTGGTAAACCCTCCGCTAGTAAAAATAGAGCCACCAAGATCAACTTTACCTTATAGTCTTGTCGTTTATAACACTAAAGATAATAAAAACTATGTTATTGATCCTGAAAGTGGTTCAGTAATAAAAGAATTACCTATAACAGGGAGGATAAGTATCTCACCGGATAGTAAAAAAATTGCAGTTGGTTTAAAGGCTGGTGGTTTTTCAACAGCCAATATTGATGGAAGTAGCACCAAAAATTTTAATTACTCTAATGAAGTTTACTGTTTGAACTGGTCTCCTGATAGTAATAAGGTTCTTTTTTATGAGTCTTCGGTAGGATTGGCAGCAATAGGGATTAATGATTCTAAGTTAGATAAATTACCTTTTATTTCTGATCCTGGTATTTCAAATATAGAGCAGGAAATCTGTGGGGAAGCATCCTGGTCTTTAGATAGTAAAAAAATTGCTGTTCAATATAATAGACCTCCTAATGCTCAGGGTAATCAGCAGGTGATAGTCTTAGGTGATGCTGATGGAAAGAATATAAATAATTTTAAATTAATACCTACCGAATATCCTACAGGCCGTTTGCAGTGGGCTCTTGATGGCAATGAAATTTTTTATAGTATTCTAATCAATCCAACTGAAGATAAAAAATATCACTTAAATCATTTAAATTTAGCTGATTCGTCAATAAATAAAGTCCAACTATCCTCTTATGACTATATTTCCAATATGATATTGTCACCAGATCGGACAAAAATAAGTTTGATCCAGAAAGTAGATATTAAAGAAGAAAAAAAAGTGGCCGAGGTTTGCCCTAATACATCAACTAAACTGGCAATATCCGCTCTCCCTTTATTAGAAGAGCTTGTCAGCCTGAGAAGAGAGAATGATATTTCTAAAGTTGATAATTTTTCTTTTCCAGATTTATCAGGACTTAGAATACCTGGATTTAATGATCAGTCTTTTGTTCCAAAAGTCGATAGAGTCGCAATAACTAATGCGGATGGAACTAATCTAAAAGTTATAGAAGGAAGTGTAATTTCACAAGAGAATAACGTTAAATGGTCTCCAGACAGCAAAAAGGTTTATTTCATTAATGATGGCAAAGTTATGGTTGCTGATGCAGATGGTGCTAATCTTAAAACACTTAATACTCCTGATTTAACTATAGATTCAGTTACATGGTTGAAAAATAATTAGGGTTAACTCACCCCTTGTATGATGAAAAAAGAAAGGTAAATAAAAACCTTTAATGCTAGTATA
>CAYRDV010000611.1:0-2272 GCA_964422885.1 uncultured Candidatus Sericytochromatia bacterium | reverse complement strand
GGTGTTTTATCTTACCCTCTCTGGCTTTTTTATAAAGTCCTTTGGTATCTCTAACTTCACATACATCTATCGGGCAGTTTACAAAGACTTCAAAGAATTCATCGGAATTAACCAGGTTTCTTACAATTTCTCTATCCGAACGAAAGGGTGAGATAAAGGCTGTTAAGACAATAACTCCGGCATCAACAAACAATTTTGCAACCTCACCGATTCTGCGGATATTTTCTACCCGGTCATTATCGCTAAAACCAAGGTCTTTGTTTAACCCATGCCTTACATTATCACCATCAAGAACATAGGTTCTGCTTTTATTTTTAAAAAGTTTTTCTTCAAGAGCATGAGCAAGAGTTGATTTTCCTGCCCCACTCAGTCCTGTAAACCAGATGATAAAAGATTTATGCTTATTTAATTCCTGTCTGTCTGATTTTTTTATGGTGGCTTGATGCCAGATTACATTTTTTTCTATTTTTTCCGGTTCGCTCAAACTAATTTAACTACCTTTCACAAAGTATACAAAAATTATATTTTATCAGATGAAGTAATTTTATTATACCAGCCGGTAATTGTATATCTTTCTTCCTGGGAATACATTGATACAGGTAGTACAGCATGAGGTAGAGGTGCTTCAAATAACAGTAACTGGTTATAATACGGGGTATAATTTTCCAATACTTTTGAACAGCTTTCATCAAGAATAACCAGATTTCCACCCCAATTTATCAGCCAGTTTCGGGTCATAAAAAGATTAAATGCTAATCTACCATCATCACTATGAGTAGCATGGTAATCTCCTCCTGTATATTTAGTAGCAACAGAAATTAGTTTATCCTGATGTAATTTAAAGCTAGTTAAATTTTCCATGAAATTAAAAACTTCACTGGAGTTTAAAAAGCCGGAAAGTTGTTTTAATTGATGTTGTTCAGGTAATTCAGTATTTAGATCATTATTAAAGTCTTTTCTTCGGGAATCCGTTTTTAAAATATCAGAAGCATCTATATTTGTAAGAGGATATTTTTCATATTTATAGGAAAAATTATCATTCAAATCTTTAGCAAAACCTTTTGGGTTTCCAAAATTGGCCTGAAACCAGAGATTCCTTTTATTCAAATCTAAAAAACCCTGGTATATTGATTCAGCAAATTTTTCATCAAGAAAATCAGAGATTAAGACTCTCTTCTTTTTCTTAAATTCACCTTCCAGGTTCTTTATATCCAGTTTATTATTAATCATAATAATAATATTATTCCTTATAAAAACAAAAAAACCTGATATTAATCAGGTTTCAACTATTATATATTTTTCAGCTTTATGCTGTTTTGAAAAACTTTGGATATTTAGCTTTTAACTCGGTTAGTTTTGCTGGTTTTTGATCAGCTGGAAGTTTACTATATTCTACAATGTCAGCAGCAAGTTCAGGATTCTTTTTTGAAAAACTAAGCCATCTGTTAACAGCAATTCTTTTTGACCATTTGTCATAAGCAGTAGGGTACTGTGCTTTTAAGGCTTTTAATTTATCTGTTCTTTCCTTACCTTTTAAAGCGTTGGCAGCATCTAATTCTTTTGCCAGATCATTATTTTCTTCGGCGAATTTTTCGGCTTTATCAAATTTTTTCATGGCCCCTTTTTGACGCCAGTCATTAATTTTTGTTTTTACTTTATCAAAAATAGTTTTTAGACTTTCAGTGGAAAAAGACATTTCAGTATCGTCTTCAAAAATAAAACTGTTGGAATTTACAAAACTGGTAATTTCATTGGCATTTATATCTCTGGTTTCATCAAGGGTATCAAGATCAATTGAATCAACAATTTTATCTACTTTATTTACTGCCTGGTATGAAGCCTGTGGATTTAAAACATCAGCTTTTTGTTCGATACTTCTGATTGCATTTACAGGTTCATTATGTAAATTTTTTACCTGATTATTTACTGTATTATTTTGATTATAATTTGCATCAGCAACCATTGCACTTACAGCTATATTATCAAACTGTACAGGTAAATTTGTTTTACTACAACCGGAATTAACTAAAGAAACTGTTAAGATTAAACTTAAAAAAACTGATAAACTTTTCATCTAAAAAAACTCCCAAAATTTATTTACTCTATTAATTTTGTTTTATGGATTTTTTTCAGGCTCTTGCTATATATAAGGAAAACTTAAATCAATCTGAAACTGGTCTTTACTTTTTAGATTTAAAAATATAGCGAAACGAATTACCGACATTGAGCAGTTGAATTTTTAATTTTTTTAATAATATTTTCTTCAGTTATT
>CAYRDV010000610.1:0-2275 GCA_964422885.1 uncultured Candidatus Sericytochromatia bacterium | reverse complement strand
TAAAGATGTCACAGCTTTTTATCAGGCGCTTTTAGATTATGCAAAGTTGTTACCAAATCTCCCTGCTAAAGTAGATGATGGTGAAATTAGTGATTATAAAAGAAAATGTATTGTTAAAGGGATTGATGTAAATGAATTTACTTTCTGGTTTATTGAAAGAATAATGAATTTTGTAAAGCATGCCGATCAGCTCTATTATCATTATGATGTTGTTGGTCTAGAAAAAGGTCAGTTTTTGGAATATAACGAAAGCGACCATTTTTACTGGCATATGGACTCAAGCAGCATTTATAAGCCCTTTTTTAAACGAAAGCTAAGCATTATTGTTTTTTTGTCTAATCCTGTTGATTATGAAGGCGGAAAACTGGAAATAACTCCGGCAGAGAAAAACAATATTCCCGGAGAACAGGGTTATATGATTATATTTCCTTCTTATAAAACTCACAGAGTTACTCCTGTTACAAAAGGTAATAGATGTACTCTTGTAACCTGGGCTCTTATTGAATAAAAAGTTTATTTTACATTGAAAGAAGAAGAATTTAATTTTTATGAGCCTAAGAGTTGTATTTTCAGGTTCATTGAAATATTCTACAATAGAAAAAATGCTGTAGTACAAAATTGGTAATTTTAGGATTTTAGGTGTAATAAATAATGTACAATAAAAAATCAGATTTTTCATTACCTCAGTTTATATATGGGCAGGCATTTTCACCTGAAGAATGCCAGCAAATTAAAAATTATACTCTATCTTTACCAAACTTGACTGCGGAACCAGGTAATGGAGCCGTTGACAATTATACAAGGAAATGTATGAGTAAAACTTTCGGTGTTAATGAAGATACTTTTTGGATCCTTGATAGAATCATGAATTATGTAATATCCGCAGATAGGCAGTATTTTCATTTTGATGTTGTTGGTCTTGAAAAAGCACAATATCTTGAATATATTGAAGGTGATTATTTCTACTGGCATATGGATCAAAGCAGTAATGTCAGGGCATTTTTTAGAAGAAGGCTTAGCTCAATTGTTTTTTTATCTAAACCAGAAGATTATGAAGGAGGAAAACTTGAAATAACGCCATCAGAACAAAACACAATTTTGGGAGAACAAGGTTATATGGTTATATTCCCATCTTATAAAACTCATCGAGTCACTCCTGTTACAAAGGGTAAAAGATGTACCCTTGTAACCTGGGGTCTTGTAGATTGAAACAAAAATCCAGCTCTTAGCTGGATTTTTGGGGTAGGGAACAGTCGCGACTATTCCTTACAATTTTATCGAATAAAAGGCATGTTTCCCAAGATATTTTGCTTCATTTCCAAGCTCATCCTCAATTCGTAAAAGCTGATTATATTTTGCAATTCGATCACTTCTTGAAGCAGAGCCTGTTTTTATCTGGCCTGATCCTGTAGCAACAGCAATATCTGCAATTGTAGAATCTTCAGTTTCACCTGAACGATGGGAGATAATACTTGTATAACCAGCTCTTTTTGCCATTTCAACAGCAGTAAGGGTTTCAGTTAAAGTACCAATCTGATTAACTTTTATTAATATAGAATTAGCAATATTACTTTCAATTCCTCTGGATAATCTTAAAGGGTTAGTTACAAATAAATCATCGCCAACCAGCTGTACTTTCTTTCCTAACTTTTGGGTTAAAAGTTTCCAGCCTTCCCAGTCATCTTCTGATAAACCATCCTCAATGGAAATAATCGGATACTTTCCAGCTAGGTAACCAAGATAATCAACCATTTCCGAAGGAGAAAACTTTTTATTTTCGCCTGCCAGATTATAGGCATTTTCACTATAAAATTCACTGGCAGCAACATCAAGAGCAAGCATAATATCTTCACCGGCCTTGTAATTGGCCATGCCTATCGCTTCCAGAATAAGCTCAAGAGCCTGTTCATTTGATGTCAGGTGAGGGGCAAAACCACCTTCATCGCCAACAGTAGTTGTAAGTTTTTTACTATGTAATAATTTTTGCAGATGATGAAAAACTTCCACACCCATCCTCAAAGACTCTGCAAAATTATGACCACCAACCGGAACAATCATAAATTCCTGAATATCAAGATTATTATCAGCATGAGCACCACCATTAATAATATTCATCAGCGGAACCGGTAAAGTTGAAGCACTAACACCACCAATATATTTATATAGCGGTATTCCCAGAGCATTTGCTGATGCTTTGGCAACGGCCATAGATAAAGCCAGAATATCATTATCACCAAGCTTTTATTTATTATCTGTACCATCAAGTTCAATCATT
>CAYRDV010000609.1:0-2288 GCA_964422885.1 uncultured Candidatus Sericytochromatia bacterium | reverse complement strand
ATTCCAAGCATTACTCCTTCCTTAACAAAGTTGTTATCCAATCTTTTAAAAGAGTGATATGCAAAAAATACTACTGAGAAGGTAATGACTACAGGCATTATTGATTCAAATAGGGCACGATTTGATTCTCTGACTGGGAAAATTAAAAATGCAACGATAAAAGGTATAAGCCAGATTAAAAAACCGTAAAGTAAAGTTTTTTTGATTGATCCAGTAAATAAGAACAGATAACTCCTGATTAACCGTAGAATTAAGTAAAAATTTTGCATCAAGATAATTTTGTCCCATAATATAATTTAATGCTTCAAGAATTTTAAACCAGAACTTTTTATAAATATCTTCCAGTTCCTGTGCCATCTGTTCTTCCAAAGATAGCGTTTTTAGCTCAATACCATAGGGGTTATAAAGAGTTCTGGTATCATAAGGTAGCAGTTTAGAAAGCTCAAAAGATGGATATAAATATAAATATAAAAATTTACCCTTTATATAAAAAGAAAGGCTTCTGCAATTAGATGAGTTATTGTAAAGAACAAAAAAGTCGGCTTCAAATTTTTCCTGAAGTTTTTTTAGATTTTCATCTTTCAAAAAAGATTCTATAATATTTTCCTGTAAGTAAATATTAAAGCAAATATCAGGGTGGCGACTGTTTGAATAAATATTTTTTGATTGTGTTTCAGTTATTGCTTCTACTCTTCTATCACCAATCAAACCACTAAGAATTTTTGCTAAAAAATCTTCCTCATTACCAGTCTCAGTCTCTACCTGTTTACGAATATTGATTTCTTTTAAAATAAAATTTAAAAAATCCTCATCAAGAATATTTGAAAAAATTTCATCATCATTTAATTCTTTTTTCTTTTCTTCATTCCAGATTTGTACCAGCCTGGTAAAAATTTTTCTTTCTTTATAATGTTTTTTTATTAAAGGAATAAGTTCATCAGAATTATTGGCACCTTTAATAACTGTATGCTTGCAAAGCTTTTTTATAAAGCTTCTATGCTCTTTTATCCAGGTAATATTTCCCTTTTCAAGGGAAAAGGGCCAAACCTTACATACAATTGGTTTAAAGGAATGGATAGAACATTTATTATCTTCCAAGAAAATACATTCCTTAGTATTAGGTTTCTTTTTTAGTATAATCTGTCTTTTTCCATATGTTGAAATAAAGCTTTCAAGCTCGTCTTTTTCTTCAGAAGATTCAAATGAAACAAAATCGGTTGCTTTAAGATCTGGGCGGTTTTCAAGTACTCTTTCCACATCAAGATGTGTCAGGTTTATAGAAAAATACCGACAACAGTTACCACAGCTCTGACATGAAAAATCAAGCTCATTTTCTTTTTTTAAGAACATATATAAAATTATAACCTGAAAAAATGATTACCCATAAAGTCAGAGGGTTTTTGTATTACAAAAATAAAAATACCCCCCACAAAGTGGAGGGTATTTTTAAACTAAATTTTTAGTTATGTCCAATCCCACCGCCAACTGATCCACCACCAACTTCAAAGTAATCGAAGTTAACAGTAGTACCTGACTCATACTCTACTTTGATTGTATGAGGAGAGCCAGCAGCACTCAGACCAAATACCTGGAAAATCTTTGATAGTGGGATTTGGCTTACATCAGCAAGACTAAAAGATTGTGTCCCTGATGTACCACTATCAGAATCCTGCTCAACATTGTCAATATAGACTTTAACAGTACCCAAACCAATATCCTTTGTTGCATAATAGGCAACATCAGAATCTGAGAATGTATAAGATACTGATGGTTTTGATGGTTGATAAGCATCAAAAGCAATAGAAGAATTTGCCGCACCAGTTGCATTATTTGCTTTTATCTGGAATGAATGAGTTCCGGAAGTTCCTGAAAAAGGTACAGAGAGATAACTCAAACTTACGTCATTAAGATTAAAAGGTTGAATACCAGCAGTTCCGGTATCCGAATCCTGCTCAGTTCCATCAATAAAGACACTTACATTTCCATGTGCTGAGTTTTTGACAAGCCTTAGTGAACCTGAAGAACCAGTGAAAGAGCCACTTACACTCGGGGAGACCTGGAATTTATCAATAGAGATATTAGTTCCGCCAGAACTTGCGTTCTTAACACTTGTCGCTTCAACAGTAATACGGTGAGTAGCATCAGGGAAGCCAGAGAATGATTTCATTAATGTTGAAATAGCACTGGAAGAAGGTACATTGGTATATCCGTCAACTCTGGTAGGAGGATTACTATCAATACTGATATCCAACATTCCAGAATTATTCCATTTCCAACCGTGAAAATCC
>CAYRDV010000608.1:0-2290 GCA_964422885.1 uncultured Candidatus Sericytochromatia bacterium | reverse complement strand
CATTATCAAAAAGGTCTGAATAGGCAGTCAATGGGCTTGTTCATTCCACCCTTGACTGCCTTTTTTTCAGACCTTTATAATGGGAAAGTTTTTTTATTTTATTTAGGTTGTTAGTTATTTCCTGTATTTTGGGAAAAATCTTGGTTTTTTGTTAATCGGAGAAGTCTTTTTTAGGTTCAATTTTATGTTAAACTATTTCACTAAGTGATATAATTATTATAGGATTTTATGAAGATTTTTAAAACCAAATGGTTCACAAAGTGGGCCATAAAAGAGGGTTTAACAAATAAAGTATTATTAGCTGCAATAACAGAAATGGAAAAAGGATTAATTGATGCAGATTTGGGAGGTAATATTTACAAAAAAAGAGTAGCTAAACCTGGACAGGGTAAATCAGGTAGTACCAGAACAATAGTAGCTTTTAAAATTGGTGAAAAAGCTTTTTTTATGTATGGATTTACTAAAAATAAAAAAGATAATATCAATGATAAAGAATTGGAAGTATTTAAAATAGTTGGTGGAGATTTGTTGAGTTATAATGATGAGCAATTGGAAGAAGCCTTAAAAAAGGGTGAATTATTGGAGGTTATTGATGAGTGATTCAATTTTAGAAGTTATGCATGAGACAGCCAAAGGTTTGCATAAAATTGGTCTCATGGATACAGTTACAATGAGGAAAATAAATGAATTATGTTTACCAGAAATTAAAGAATATAGCCCGGAACAAATAAAAAAACTTCGCATAAGGAATAAAACCAGTCAATCTGTATTTGCTGCTTATCTAAACATTAGCCCTTCTACTGTTCAAAAATGGGAACGGGGAGATAAAAAACCCAATGGTCCCTCTTTAAAGCTTTTGAATATTATTGATAAAAAGGGTTTAGCAATTTTAGTTTAAATTAAATAAAGTAGGGCATAAAGCCCATAAAACTAAAACCTGATATTTGATGAAAGAAAGCTCCATTTTGTTTTATAGTTGTCAATTATATATATAATTGACAACTAATTTATGATATAATTATAGATATAGTAAATTATAAAATGTATTATATTTGGAGTATTTTTGACTAAATTTAACGGAATTATTGTAAAAGAAAAGAAAATTAGTTTTTTCTTTAAATATGATAAATCAGATCCTACACAGATACATATTTATGTTAGGCATTTAACTTCAATTGATGATGCTTTAGATGCCTTTTTTGATGGCATAAAAGTTTGGAATGAAGAAAACAAGAGATATGAATCAACAAATGATTCTCATTGCCTGTATTGGTTCTGGCTGGATGAAAAAAAGAAAAAAGTAATGATAATTAGTTGCTTTAAATTAAATTAAGGAGAGCTTTATGGTAAAAAGAAGAAATTATGAAATAGTAGGTGAGTTTGAGTTTGAAGGTGAACAAGCTGAAAAAATTGAAAAAATGATTGAAGAGGCAGATAAAGAAATTGAAGAAGCAAGAATCTTTTTCAGATGGAATAACCAACAATTAAAACTGGTTAAAAAAGCTGCTTCCCTAATAGGTGTACCTTATCAAACATATATTAAAACTGTTCTAATTGAGAAAGCAGTAAAAGATATAAGGGAAATTGAAGAAGCATTAAGCTCTGTATAAAAGGGCATAAAGCCCATAAAACTAAAACCTGATAACAGAGTTAACAACACAGGAGCCGATAACAATGACCTTACCATGCTTACCGGACTTCACAGCCTTAGAAACTGTGTCCTTAGTACCGCGTGAAAAACCGTCCCAGAAAAATATACAATAATCAGCCTGGGAAATAATATCAGTGTTACGTGCAAGCGGAGCTATACGTGAAATGGCAGAGCCTGAATAATCAGGCCTGATAACTGAAAGCTCTAGGCCTCTGACTCTAGCAAAGCAAGCAGCAACAGAATCAACACCTGAAGCTCCACCGGATACTATAGCTGTGGTATCAGCAGGTAAATGAGCCTCAATATCAGAAAATGAAATACTAATAGTACGAGAACCAGTAATAGAAACTATCATAAAAAAAACCTCCTAAAATAAATAAAAAATAAAAAGAAAAACTTACATTATCAAAAAGGTCTGTAGAGGTAAGCAACGGGCTTGTTTATATACCCTTGCTGACCTCGTTTCAGACCTTTTATAATGGGAAAGTTTTTTCTTTTTGGGGTTTAGGGAGTAATTTAAATAAAAATAGCTCTGACTAATTGTTAGAGCTATTAGCTGAAAACTTAATCAGAGCAATATTAAAAATTTTCAAGGAAGAATTCTTTATCAGGATTTTTTCTATTTAACATTTTTATTAA
>CAYRDV010000607.1:0-2293 GCA_964422885.1 uncultured Candidatus Sericytochromatia bacterium | reverse complement strand
ATTCATTTGCCACCTCACAGGTAAACTTGTTTACTGCCTCACTTCCCCCTCACTTTCTCCTATGTTAATCTGTAGATATTTATCAGGTTAGGAGAGCATATGGCATTTTCAGAAAACTTTTATGGTGATATATATTTAAAAACCCACCTTCCATTATTTTCAGAAGACTCTAATGAAAAAGAAGCGGCATTTTATGCAGAAATTCTTGATTTACCTATTGGCAGCTCAATTCTTGAACTTCCATGTGGATTTGGCCGTCATGCAATTCCCCTTGCCCGTTTTGGCTATCAGGTTACAGCTCTCGATAATAGCGAAAAGTTTATAGAATTGGCCAAAGAAAATAGTAAAGGTCTGGAAAATGTAAAATTTATGCTGGAAGATATGAGAAATATCTCATTTAATTCCGAGTTTGACGCTGTAGTTAATGCTGCTACAGGTTTTGGCTATTTTTCTGACCAGGAAAATTTTGATTTATTAAAAAAGATAAGCCAATCTTTAAAAAAAGGAGGCAAATTAATGATGGAAGCAATTAACCGTGAACCAACAGTTACTAAAATGTCACAAAACGGTCTGACATGGATTTTGTACCCGAATCATTCAGTATTTCTGGCAATGAATAAATATGATATTTTTACTGGCAGATGGAATTCTGAACAAATGTTTGTTGAAAATGGTGAGTTAACCAGTCAGCAACTTGAAATCAGGTTATATACCCTGCCAGAAATGAAGTTTTTGATGGAACAGGTTGGCCTGGAGATTTATGATTGTTATGGCGATAAAAACAAAAATGATTATTCAGAAAAATCTGAATCAATGATTATCCTGGCAAAAAAAGTTTAATTTTCAAGACCCTCAGGCTCTGTATCAGTTTTATCTTATAATATTTATAATAAAAAATAAAAATTCATTTTCTTATCACTGAAGTCATTTTCCTAAATTAGATAGAATTAATAATAAATTAATAATCTATAGTTAAATAGAAAAATAATTTCACAATCATACTTTGCCTGATTGTGAAAAACATTTTATTTAATACTATAAATAGTAGAAAAATGAAAGTAAGTAATCTCTAAGGATGCCAAAAAAGGGTTGTATACTAAAAGCCTTCAATCTTACACTTATTTGTATAAGCTTGATTTTAACAGGGCAAAACATCGCTTATTCTGTTGATGAAAGAGATTTTTCGATAATATCAACAAGAATAAATGAGAGGGCGAAATTCAGTGATAATTATAATAAGCTCAGAAATTTAATTGAAGCTGTTGATGAGAAAGTAAATCAGCATGCAAAATTATTTAAAAATACAAATTATCCGCAAGCAAAGGAAGATGTAAAAACAGCCAGGGAATCTATGGCTGACTCTGAAGGCTCCTTTACTTCAGGCGATTTGGTAAAAGCAAAATATTATTTAAATTTGTCATTGGCAAAATTAAGGCATGCCCAGTTAAATCTAATGCCTTCCAGAGTAGTAGAAGCAAGGGGAATGTATCTTGATGCTGATAGTATACCAACAACTCCCAAAGAAATAACAGAACTAATTCAGGGATTAAAAAAAGCAAATTTTAATATTATTTATCCTGAAGTATTTAGACGTGGCTATTCTTTAGTTGCAAATACCATATCTGAAATGGATCCTCGTTTTAAGGGGCTGGATTTTGATATCCTCAGCTATATTATTGAAGAAGCACATAATAATGGAATTGAGGTTCATCCCTGGATCTGGACCTTTAGAATAAAATCTCCAAACTACGATAATTATTTTGTAAAAAGATATGATGATTTGGTTGCAAAAAAAATAAACCCAAAACCACAGGATAGAGAACCATTATTTTTGAGTCCAGCAGCTCCGCAGGCCCGTGAACTCATTACCCGTTTACTTAAATATATTACCTCAAACTATGATATTGATGGCTTGTTACTCGATTACATAAGATATGATGAAACTATTGGTGATGATATTTTAAGCAGAAAATATTTCCGGTTATATTATCTTGATAAATACAAAAAAGAGCCTCCTGATGAAATTACCCCTGGTGAACCACTATACACTGAATGGCAGTTATGGAGAGAATCACAGGTTACTCAAATGGTGGAAACAGTTAAAAAGGAACTAACTAAGATAAGAGCAAATATTAAAATTGGTGCAGCTATTTTTCGAACAGAAACTGAAGGGCGGCTTTTAAAAATGCAGGATTGGCGATTATGGGCCAATAATCAGCATATAGACTATATTTGTCCAATGCTTTATACAGATAATAATAATGATTTGAATTTATGGCTGGATTCTGAAACC
>CAYRDV010000606.1:0-2304 GCA_964422885.1 uncultured Candidatus Sericytochromatia bacterium | reverse complement strand
GGCTCACCTGAATTTGTACAAAAAAGAGTTTTAGAAACCTTAAACAAATTTGGAAAAGAAACTGGTTATATATTTAATCTTGGTCATGGAATATTACCTGATATTCCTGTGGAAAATGTAAAATTAATGGTAGAAACAGTAAAAAATTATTAGTCAGATAGAAAAAAAATTTCACAGTCAGGCAATGCCTGAACAAGGGGCTTGAGCAAGGGGCTTTAGTCCCTTGCATTACTCAAGGGACCAAGGCCCCTTGTTGTAAAAACATTATTTTTAAATTCCTTTTTTGAAAAGGTCTGGGGTATATTTTAATTATGAATAAACAGAGAATTAATACATTTATTTCGGTTATTAGTTTTATTTGCTTTTCAATAGTTGTTTTTGGTATTTTAACCCTTGGCTTTTTTGTAGCCCCGGTAATTTTTAAAACAGTTATTCCCAGAGATCTTGCTTCCGAAATTATGACTGATATATTTCTAAGATATTATCCATTCGCTTTTACATGTACTCTGATAACAATTTTGGCCGAACTGTTAAAGATTCTTCTTAATAAAGAGCTTTTAAAATCAAGGATGTGGATGCTTCAAATCTCTCTTATTATTGCGGTCACTTTTTTAACCGGGTATTCTAATTTTGAATTATTGCCAAAAATTAATGAAATGCGTCTTACTCATAAAGGGCCTACTCTGTGGACAAATATGGACTTTGTCCTGCTTCATAAACAAGCAGAGGCTTTTGGTAAAGCGATGTTTATGTTTGGTGTTATTTATTTTAGCCTGCTTCTTAGTAATAAATCCCCTAAAGGGGCCCCTGTTAGTAAAACTCCCGGAAATACCGGGTCCCTGATTCTGAGTACAGAATTTAATTCCGGGGTGAACCCCGGCCCCAAAGAATTTGGGGAAAACCCGATGTGAACATCGAGGTATTTTAATACTAATAAATCCCCTAAAGGGGCCCCTGTTAGTATTAACTCCGGGCGCATAATCAGTTAAAAAGTATACTGTTCATGCATTCCCTTCGGTCATAAATCCCGGCCCCAAAGAATTTAGGGGAAAACCCGATGTGAACATCGAGGTATTCTTAATACTAATAAAAAAGTGAGTAACTAACTCATCCCTAAATGGGTGTGAGTTAGAAAGTTGGAGAACCGTCTCCCTTAAATACATAAGAAAATTCAATTTCTTTAGGTCTTTCAGCTTCCTTTGGCTTATAACCAGATTTTACAGTAGTACTTGAAGCCTGAAGCGTACTTGCTTTTACACCTTTATTACCTGAATCTTCAAAAGTAATTCTTGTGTCCTGAGTGGCAAAAAATGGCCCTAGTTTAAATAATTGCACTCCGTCATCTCTGTAAACATAATAACCCTTTGCACCATATGGTACAACAAACTCAAACCTTACCTTTTTAAATGCTGCACTGGCATCAAAAACCGGGTTTAAAGCTAAAGGAACAGTCTCGCCATGACCGTCATAACCTGAAATATAGTATTTATATACGACATTATCCTTAAAGCTGGTAGCTGTCGCAGAAGCAATAAACACTGGTTGTGATTTTATTTCAGGTTGTGAAATGTCCTGAAACTGATAATCTTTGGTAAATATATTGCTAATAAGTACTTTGGCATACCTTGGTTTTGAACCATATCTGTAAGTTTTAATCGCATAAACATGATCGATATAAACCGGAGTAGAAATATGGCTATCACTATAAAACTGATTTTTATTTGTTGTTCCTTCAAAGTCAACCAGGGAAACATCGTCAACACCTTCAAAATTTCTTGGCCCCAAATCAACAATAAATACTTTAGGAAAAACACCATTTCCAACAATTGACATTCTATATTTTTCATCAACATTAGGAGTCCCCGTAAAATTGGTTTGTATCCTGAAATCACCATAGCTGTTAACAGGGCTTTTTGTTTCCAGGTCATAACCCTGACTGGTAAATGTCTGCCTTTCTACTGGTAAAGGAGTTGAACTTGGTGATGGAATCGGAGTCGGAGTTGGAGTGGTAATATTAAGCAATAATGTGATTTTATCAGCTTCATTTGACTTTACTTCCCTGTCCGGTATGCTTGATGAAGATGGTTCAATTGTCGGAGTCGGTATTGGTGTTGCAGTTACAGGTAAAATGAATGTATAGGCACTTTTACCACCTGAACCATTAATAGAATAACTGACTGCATCAATCTGATATTTTAAGGTATCAGCCAGAGTTCCCTCAAATTCATAATCCAGAATATCTTTAATTGTTAGATAATCAAAAGTAGCTTTAATATTATTTTGAGCATTCAAATCAGCTCCTAT
>CAYRDV010000605.1:0-2318 GCA_964422885.1 uncultured Candidatus Sericytochromatia bacterium | reverse complement strand
AAAAACCCTTGAAAATAATATTGGGTCTGATATTCAGCTCCTTGCAAATAGGATATCTGGTCATACCGTCTACAATAATATCGCCTTTTTCTGTATGCCAAACCTCTATGGGTGATTTACATCCCTCTTCTGCTATACTGGATTTTAATTTTTGGATGGTGTCAGGAGTCTGTAGGGGTAAACAATCCTGAAGTTCTTTATCGATAATAAGGTCAAAGTTTTCCAGTTGGATTAGCTCAAGCTTTTTATTATTTGATTTAACGGAAGTGGTTTCTTTTTTACCTTTGCTCTTTGGTGGAACAGGTAGTTCTTTTTTAATAGTAACTGGTCTTTTAGCTCCAACCTTCTTTTTAGCAATAACAGGTTTTTTACTTTTAACTGCTCCTGTAGTTTTTTTTGCCATTAAATTTACCTCTATTTTTATAATTGTCGTGTCAATCCTAACTTCCAATTTAAATAAAATCAACAAATTTTATTTAAAAAGAAGCAATATTGTGTGAAATACTAGGGTAAGCACTATTACTTTAAATGTTTAAACTGAATACTTCTATAATTAAAGATAAAAAAATACCAGTAATAATGACTCTGGTATCCTAATAAAATTTTTGTCGAATTTGGTTTTACTTATTTTTTTCCTTTATCTTTTTTCTATAAATCGAAATTGAATCCCTGAAAAAGTTTAATATTCCAATTTTGTTTTGTTTACCATATGTTTCTTTTAATTTTTCAGTTTGTTCTTCAGAATGATCTGGATGATACCACCCAGAGTTGTTTCTATTAACCCATACAAGCGTAAGCTTTAAAATTTCACCCTTACTCATTTTTTTTGAAATATCAATAGGTTTTTGTTTTGTTTGTAATTTGGAATCAAATCGTTGTTTGTTAAAATAGTTTTCGAATTCAGCCTCAGTTTCACTTCTTTCAGGCTCAGACTCTTGCTTTTCAATTTGGATTTCATTAGCATCTGAAATATTATCAGCACTAATATCAGTTATATCTTCATCTATAGCTTCTACAAAATTAGTTTCATCAACAGATTTTTTTAAATTTATGGGTTCGAAAACTCCTGTGGAATCAGAAGGAATTGTAATAGATTTAAACTCTTCTTTTACTTGATTAATCCGTTCTCTGATTAATTCTGCTAATTCTGAAACAGTAATTTTATCATCCCTTAAATCTTCTTTCTCTTGCTCTGTAGCATTGTTCCTTATCAACTTTACAGCCCTGATAAAGTTTTTTGAAACTTTAGCTTTTTTTGCCATTATGTCCCATGTATCAATTTTTTCAATTGATGCAATGTTCTCCAGAGAAAAAAGCTTACCATTTTTTTGTCCAGTTATCTGTCCACCTAATTTTTGATTTTCCCTCGCTTTTATTTTTAATCCCGGCTCAAGAGCCAGTACTGCAAGACAGGTATCATATTTGGAGGGATTTTTCTTTAAAAGCTGATAGTCAATGATATATTCCATGACTTCATGTTCATCTTTAAAATCCTTGTAAATCACCTTTATGGATAAATTTAACTCCTTTAAGATGGGATACCTTGTGTAGCCATCTACAATAACATCACCATTCTGTGTCTTCCAAAGCGTGATAGCCTCGGTCTGCCCAACTTCCTGCAAACTGGATTTAAGTTTTTTACCTCTTTGTTCCTGTTCTGCTAATGATCAGTAATAAAGAATAAAGATTTTTCGTGTTGATGTTCGAGTAAGTTTCATATTGAAAAAGGTTTGCATAAAAAAAAATTTTCTTGATAATAAAGTCAAGAAATTTTCAAAAACCAAATAGATTATGAAACAATGAGAAAGAAAAAACAAGAGCTAAAATATCATAAAGATAAATCAGAACAATTGCTAATTCAATTTGTCAAAACAATTAAGAAATTTTTTCCCGATTTTAATTATTGGCTGCAAGCATTATCAGAACCAAGAAATGAGAATAAATGCGATTACAGCCTGAAAGATTTACTTTGGCTGAGTTTATTGCTGTTAATGAATTTATCAAGAAATAATTACAATCAGGAATTAAGGTATAAAGAGAGTTTAGAATTACTGAATAATCTTTTTGATTTGAGTCTGGAATCAATACCTCATGGAGATACACTGGCATATCTTTGGGAAAGACTTTCTTATCATGAATTGGAGAAAGTAAGGCAAGCAATGGTAATAACCCTAATAAAAGGAAGGTATCTTGAAAAGTTCAGATTTAGAAAGACTTATCTTGTAGCTTTTGATGGTGTAGAGCTTTATCGTTGGGATAAAAAGCACTGTAATAATTGTCTTTATGCCAAATTAAAAGATGATAAATATCAATATTTT
>CAYRDV010000604.1:0-2319 GCA_964422885.1 uncultured Candidatus Sericytochromatia bacterium | reverse complement strand
ATGAATATAAATCAACACTCTGATTTAAATTATTGTCTATATAAAGTTTAGCTATACCAAGATCAGGCTTCTTTGCTACTTTTAATAACAATCTATCGCCACTAAAACTTCCTGTAACAGTCGGATAAACTTCAAATTTATCAACAGAAATTTTAGTATCACCTGATAAAGGGTTTTTAGTGCCCGTTACTTCTACTGTAAGACGATGCTGGGTATTAGCTAAATTAGTGTATTCCTTTAGCATTGTTGAATTAACTAAAGAACCGGAAAGAATATTATAATAGGTATCTATTCTATCAACAGTACCACTATCAATACTGATATCCATTTTTCCACCATTATTCCAGGCCCAGCCAAAATACTTAATATAGTTACCTGTAAATTTATATTCCACAGCTGGATAAACTTTAAAATAATCAAAATCCAGTAAATCATCTATTGCTGAAGGATTTTTAGTACCAGAAGCTTCCATCCTTATTTTATGCTTTCCGTTTGGTAAACCTTGTAGTTTGGCTATAATCGAAGCAGCACTGGTTGTTGGTGCATACATATCAAAATTATTGGAATTTGCTGTATTCTTTACCGGAGTTGTAATAAAAGGAGTTGTGGCACTCCAGGTACTAAATGAGTATTCTGTCTCTGGTGTTGAACTAAATAAACCACTACCAACAGGATTCTCTGGATAAACTGTTATTTTAGTAATTCCCCATTGAGATCCTTTTCTGCCCCATAACTCCACATTTGTTCCACTAAAATCAAATTCTATTGCTTTTCCCGGTAAATTATTAAAATTATAGGTATAAGTATTTACTGATGATGGATAATTTACCCAATTTCCAAGCAGGGTACCACCTGTATTAGACTGACCTATAGGGTTTGCATAAAAATATTTTAAATTATATGTAGAAGAAGTATTGGTATTTTGGATAAATAAAGCATTACTTCCACCAAATGTCCATGAGTTAACAGGATCTGATATCCATCCTCCACCGCCTGAAATATATGTCAGACCTGGCTGGGTTTGAGGATTATCATTTATTGTAATTGTACTACTGCTGCCATCTACATACTCAAACCGATCAATTGAAAGATTATTTGTTGGTGTAATCCCGGTAGCTTCTACCGTTAACCTGTGACTACCAAGTGTTAGACCACTATAACCTTTTATTAATGTATTAATGGCAGTTACAACTCCATCTGTAAGTGCTGGGACAGGAGCATAAGTTGCGATTCTTGAAACAGCACCACCATCAATACTTACATCTACACCACCGCCATTATTGTATTTCCATCCCCAATAATCTACCTTAGTACCTGTAAAAATAAATTGGACTGCATGAAATACTCTTGCATAATCAAAATCCATAGCATAACCTGTGGCTGAAGCATTTTTTGTCCCTTTAGCTTCAAGTCTTACTTTATGTTTACCATTTGCTAATCCCTGAACTTTGGCAATTCTTGCATTGGTATCTGTTCCATTAAAATACATATCAATATTATCAATTGTTTTTTCTGCTGTAGTGTTAAATACTCCAGGACTAGTCTCAGTATAGACTGTTACTTTTACTTTACCATAACCCAGCCCTTTCCTTCCCCATAACTCCACATTGGTATTACTAAACTCAAATTCAATGGCATTTAAATATCCGGCAATGGTTGCATTGGGGTTAAATGTAGTAGCTACTGTGGAGTTGGGATTATAGCTAAAATCGCCACTGGTAATCCAGTCTCCTGACATACTTCCTGAATATGGTTGAGAAGCAGGTTCAAGGTAAATATACTTTAAATTGTTTGTAGTATCAGTATTTTGTACTATAAGAGGTGAACCGTTAACTGACCATGATGTTGATGTACCCGTGTTAGCATTTGTCCATACGATTGAACCGTTGGCATAAGTTAATCCTGATGACAGGGGAAAATTATCTGTAAGTTGAATATTCGTTTGTGAAGCTGCATAAGTACCTCCTGAAGCATTGCTAGGCTCATTTACTGTTGGCCAAGGAAGTGAATAAGAAAAGGCTGCATTATTATTTTCAGTGTTATTAAAGCTTATTGAAGCTAAGCTACCTCCACTTGCAGAACCATCTGTTACAGTAGAGGTTCCAACTTTGGTTAAAGTTCCTTCCTCAATTCTGTTAATTCCCTTAATACCGAATTTTAAATCCTTTTTCTGCTTAATATCCTGAGTATTAGGTATATTAGTATTTGTGCATGAAGATAATGTAAAAATAACTGTAAACAAACAGATTAGGATATCTGTAAGCTTTGATTTTAGCTTCATTTTTATCAATGTTTCCTCATATTCTACAATATTTAAAG
>CAYRDV010000603.1:0-2340 GCA_964422885.1 uncultured Candidatus Sericytochromatia bacterium | reverse complement strand
ACAATTATTTATTCCACCTGTATTGACAAGGCTTTCCCTAATTGCGTAATATCAGGCTTCCTTTGTTAGAAACAAAAAATTTCATTTCATCTGCTATTTTAAATTTATCTGTATCAAGAGATTCACATTCCACACCTTTAGCCAAAAGAAAAACTTTTACTGAATCTCCTTTATTTATAGAGAAATTTGCAAATCTAAAAGCATTCCAGACAACTTCAGATTCATCCGAATAAATAACAATACCTAATTTCATATTTTTAAAAATCCCTTTTTGGACAAAAAATAGCAACAAATAAAATTATTTTAAAACCATTTCCACATCCACCATTTTTCAAAGGCTATTTTGCCTAAATGCCACCTGTATCCCGGTGAATACATTTTTACTGAAGGTTTTGGCTCAGCATAGAAATTCCCTTTGGCATACCCGGCTTTACCGTATCCTATCTCTATAAAACATTCACCATCACCATTAAAGCTTTTCAACATACCTTTATCATTTAAAGAAACTGAAATGTTATGAGCCACTACTTCTGCTTCGTTATGGGCGAAAACCCCAGCTTTTGGAAGTGGTTTGCCCATAGAAAGAGGAATAACAGTTATATCTCCTATGGCATAAACATTCTTGTAAGAAGTTTCTAAAGTTTTTGAGTTTACAGATACCCATCCGCCTGAATTTGTAAGACCTGCGTTTTCTACAACTGCCGGGGCTTTATGAGGAGGAACATAAAAAAACAAGTCAAAAGGAACCTTTTTACCATTTGAAAAATATAATGTTTTATCTTTTATTTCAGTAAGAATATGTTCAGGAAAATATTCTACCTCTTTGCTCTCAACGAGATCTTGGACTGCTTTTGATAATTCAACACCTGCTACACCCATAGGTCCAGGTTCACCAGCATATAGGGAAAGTTTAACCTTATCCTTTAAACCATTCTTATTGAAATATTCTTCAAGGAGAAGCATGGCTTCATAAGGTGCGGCAGGGCATTTGTAAGGCGGTGGAGCTACATATACAACCAGATTACCTGATTTAAATGATTCCAGTTTTCCTTTTATTTCATTTGCTCCCTCCAGAGTATAGAGATTATGACCTGCTTCAGAAAGTCCCGGTACTAATTCGGGGTGTAAATCTGCTCCGAGAGAAATAACCAAAAATTTATAACTATATGTTCCTTTATTCGTATTAATCTGTTTATTGTTTGGGTTAATACCCAGAACTTCACCCTTAATAACATTTATCCCTTTACGTTTTAATGGTTCAAAGGATTTTTTGACATTATGATCTTTCCTTTTTCCAACCATGAGCCAAAGTAATGAAGGGTAAAATAAATGATGCTCTGATTTATCTATAACAGCAATCTTAAATTTATCCGATAGCTTTTCCCTTAATACATTTGCAGTAACAATTCCGCCAGCTCCCCCACCCAAAATTATTACATCATAAGTTTCATTCATATTTTTCTCCTATTACTTACCAATAATTACTGGTAGTTTTTTTGTCTGCCAGTCCTGCACACTATCTTCAAGACGAACGGCTTTAAACCCTTTCTGGCGTAACTTTTCCACTGCCTGTACAGCCAAAACACAATATTTACCCCGGCAATAAGCGACAATATCTTTATCATTTGGTAAATTAGATATTTTTTCTTCTAATTCGCTTAGTGGTATTGAAACAGCGCCTTTAATATGTGCTGTCTCATATTCCTCTTGAGGTCGAACATCAATAAGTAATACTGAAGCATCCAAAATACGGTTTACAAGTTCAGAGTGATTAACTGCTTCAAAGCTACCTGTTTGTTTCAAAAACTGCTGTTTTATCTGTTCAATTTCTGTAAGCCTGTTTTCAGCAAGATTTTGTATTGAATTCATAAAATTACATACTGATTCATCTGCCAGCATGTAAAAAACAAACATTCCTCTTTTCTCTGATTCAATCAGACGTGCTTCACGAAGAACCTGAAGGTGCTGGGAAGTGTTTCCCATTGTCATATTTGTTTCTTTTGCCAGTATTTCAACAGTACGTTCTCCCTGACAGAGAATATCCAGCAATTCTAATCTTTTAGGGCTAGAAATAGCCTTACCTATTCTGGAAAACTGTTCATATATTGCGTTTTTAAAATTTAAATCTTTTTTCATAATTTTTATAATTTAACTATTCTATTAATTACTTAAATAGTGTTATACAAACATTTTAATTATTTTGAGAAAAATCTTAAATGATTAACGTCAGGAAAATAATTGATTTTCATCAATTTTGCTTATTATTTTACCTTTGAATTTAATACCATACTTTCTTTATTCATATGTAGCATAAAATAAGTGATTATATTTACTAATTTA
>CAYRDV010000602.1:0-2365 GCA_964422885.1 uncultured Candidatus Sericytochromatia bacterium | reverse complement strand
TAAAAAAGCTAATCTTAGTGCTCCTGTAAATAAGGATTTAATTATTAAAGCCATTAATCTTTATACTGAATCCATGAACCTTGATACTGCAAAAGTAGCACCATACCTTTCAATTGCATATATATCATGGAAGTTTGAGCTTTTTCATGAAGCTGCTTCTCTTTTAAATCATGTTTTGGAAATTGAGCCGGGAAATATAAATGCAGTTAATATTTTAAAATTAGTAGAAAAGGAATATAAAGAGAAGGTAACATCTTTAAAGGCTGGTTCAGAGCTTCATAAGAAGCAGGAAAAAAAAGAAAAGAATATTCCAGAAGACCCACTAAAAATGATACAATCAATAAATAATAATTTAGTCAAATATCCTCAAAAAGATTTTGATAGTGGTATTCAATTTAGTTTTGACAAAAATGGCTAAATATCCTTTCATTTTTTTATACAGGTAAACCTATGGATTTATCCGGCTTAGGTAAAGTCACAGATACTAGCGAACTAATCAAATTAAAGAAAGTTACAGCCGATAATCAGGCTTCTGCCAATGATAATGTCCTGAATCTGCAAAGTCTTGATGATACAAAAACTCAGGAATTAAACAAGGTTGATTTTGTTAAAATCACTGATGCTGCTGGAAAAGATATTTTTCTTGATGTCAGTAAATTAACCCCTGATAATAAAAAAGAATTTCTTGAACAGGTTGTCTCTTCGGTAAAAAATGCTGCAGATATAAACCCTGTCAGTTTTAAAATCAATAATTTTGTTAAAATGACAAGTGATACTTCTATTGTGCTTGGTTCATCGGAAATAAAATTTCCGCCAAAAATAAGTGATAGCGATAAACTCATAAATCCTTACGAAGATGATCTTGACCCTGATGACACTCCTCCGATTAACACATCATCAGATCCTGCTGATCCACAATTTGTTAAAGATGCTGTCACTTATCTGGATGAACTGGCAAAAAAAGACCCGGATGTTGCAAAAATTCTCAATGATTTAAAACATAATAAAGGTGCAGGTAGAGCTCTAAGTCACTATAATATTACCAAAGAGGATTTAGCTGTTTTCCTGAAAACCGGGAATTATTCTCCTAAAATACAGGCTGCTTTTGAAAAATTAAAAAAAGATGGAGATCCAAGAGATGTAAATGCAATTCTCCAAATTACCAAATTGCATAAAGCTGAGCTCACTTCACAACTAAAAAATAAAAACCTAACTGTAACCGGAGTCCCTGATGCCCTTAAAAATGCTAAAAACATCCATGAACAGGTAGATATCAGAAATGACCTTGAACTTTTAAAAGAAATTGATACAGATGAAAATACAATTGATAATTTACCAAAAGAAGCAAAACAAATCAGAGGTCAGAAATTACCTGCTAAATTGGCTCATATTGATAAAACTCTTGCTAAAATAGATCCTGTAAAGGAACCCAAAGAGTTTAGACGTTGGGAAGATTATCGGCAAACCTTTATTTCTAATGCCAAAGAAGATGCCGAAAGCGATGAGTCTGCCATTGCCCGTATCAGAAAAATGGGTAAAAATCCTCCGCCAAAACTAACTATTCTGGCTGCCAACAGACGGGTAAATTTATCTAATGGAGATATTAGCCTTTATAATGTAAAAAGGGACAAATTTCCCCTGCTAAAAGCTAGTGCAAATAACCCACCCCCACCCGATCAGAATCTTGTTAGCGCAGAAGTAAACATTGATAAAGCGGTAGAAATTAATCCTGAGCTAAAAAATGAGCCTCAGTTATATAAAACAAAACAAACACTTGGATATGCCAAAGAAGTTAATAATACTGACAGATTAAAGGCTACAGGGATTATTTATAATAAAAATGAAGGTTCCTTATCTCTTGTTTCTGATAATGCTACAGATAAGGAGCAACCTGTACCAAAGGGAATACCGACTCCTGAACAGGCAAAAATTACCAGTGAAATATTTACTGCTAAAGGCCAGATCATTGAAAATGCTGATAAGCAGATTGAAATTTATAACAAAGAACTTGAAAAGATAACCGAAACAGGAAATATCAAAGATCCGGAACAGGTTAAAAAATATAATGAAATAAAATCGGAAATAGGTGTTTTAGCCTTAAACGTTTCTGATGAAACGAGTGATCTGGTAAGAGTAAAAAAGTCTTCTGAACAGGTCAAAGATAAGGCTGACAGCGATGCAGCAAGAGTTAAACAAAATTCACTTGTAATCCATGCTACTGAACCGGATTTCGATGGAGGAATAACTTCTTTAAAAGAAGGAATATATTCAAAAACAAATGAAATAAATGAATTGGAAACACTCTTAAAAGGATCGGGTGTTCCTGATTTTGCCCGTGAAGGTATTGAAAAAAAGATTCAGGGTC
>CAYRDV010000601.1:0-2374 GCA_964422885.1 uncultured Candidatus Sericytochromatia bacterium | reverse complement strand
TCTGCTCCTGCATAAATTGCTGATTTCTCCGTCAGAACCTTATTCATCGTTATCGCATTTTTTCCTGAACCGATTAATTCAGTAATCGGAGTCATTGCATAACGCAGGTGTGTACCGGCAATTTCCTTTAAACCATGTGCATTAGCTGGGTTCAAAATATAATCAGCAATAAATGTATCATCCTGTATACCTTTTAGCTCTATTCCATAATTACTGAAAACATTAATTTCATATTTGATGTTATGACCAATTTTTAAAATGGCTTCATTTTCCAATAATGGTTTAAAAATTTCTAATACCTCATTTCTGTTAAGGTTTTTAATCGGATCATCTTCAAGTTCATGCCCAACAGCCACATAATAGATTTTAAAATTAGCCGCTTTTTTATCAGTTATATCTTTATCATGAGATATTGAAATACCAACAATTTCTGTATTAAGACTGTTTATTCCTGTTGTTTCTAGATCGATAGAAAAATAAGACAGAGTTTCTAAAGTCTCCACCAAACTTTTTACTTCTTCAATTGTCCTGGGAATATTAACATTAAGGTTTAATTGATTCATACCATGCTCTTCTTCACTAAAATCAAACCATAAATCTTCATCTTCATCTTCATCTGCTGATTTGAAGTTTGCAAGTACTTTGGGTAAAGAAGCAAGGATTGTTCTGAATTCAAGTTTTTCAAGAACTTCTCTTACTTTTGTTTCATTTGGCCTGTATAAATGGCATTTTTCCAGATCCAGAGAAATCGGAGCATTAATATCAATAGTAGAAAGGGTTTTACTTAAGGCGGCAATCTCTTTACTTTCTTCAAGCATCGTTTTTATACGTTTTGATTCAACTTTATCCAGGTTTGCATAAATATTATCCAGTGTGCCAAAGTCCTGAAGCAATTTTGATGCACCTTTAGGGCCCATCCCGAAAATACCGGGAATATTATCTGATTTATCACCAATCATTGCTTTATAATCAATGATTTGATCTGGTCTGATACCATATTTTTCAATAGTTTCTTCTACTCCATATTTTTTTAGACCGGATTCTTCTCTTTTTGGTAAATAAACATTTATATCATCGCTTACAAGCTGTATAAGATCCTGATCTCCAGTAATCACACCAACTTTAAGGCCATTTTCTACACCTTGCCTGGCTAGAGTACCAATCAGATCATCAGCTTCAAAGCCAACCATCTGAAAAATTGGTATTTCAAAGGCATTTACAATATCAATAATCAGAGGCATTTGTACCCTAAAGTCGTCAGGAGCAGCATCTCTGTTTGCTTTATACTGGTCATACATTTTTGTTCTGAATGTTGGTTCACCGGTATCAAAAGTAACTATCATATAATAAGGTTTAAACTGCTCAATAATTTCAAAAAGGATTCTGGTAAAACCAAAAGCTGCCCAGGTAGGCAGTCCATCTTTTGTTCTGAAGCCCATTCTTGCCAGGGCATGATACGCTCTGAAGGCAATCGCATGACCATCAACAAGAATAAGATAATTGTTTTTATTTTTTTTGGGAGTTACCTTTTCTATTTCCTGAATATCCTGTTCCATTTCCAATTCTGATACTAAAGTTTCTGACATTTTTCGCCCTTCTGATTAGTTAAATCTTTTTTACATCCTAACATAAATTAATTTGGGTTAGTTAGTTAAAAAAAATCAAATTAAATTGCCTATAATATAAATTATACCGGGGATCTACGATCCGGTTTTTTAAAATTTTATTTAAGCGTTTATTGGTAGTATTTCGATTTGTGATTATTTATTTAGTTAAAAATTTTTTCCTTTCGCAAAATGGAACTATCAAAACAAGTTTGTAACTACTTTTTATTTTGAATAATAAACAATAGATTATTTCAAAAGTTTTGACAGTCCCGGTTTTTCACGAAGCTATTTTTTATTACAGTTTACTTCAATGCTTCAGGAAAAGAATTTTCAACCACTGATTTTTTCTTTAATATCATAATAATCAAATTACTTTTTTATCGGTGTTTATCCTTTAATTTGCGATTCTGACTATTTTCTTCAGATTGACCATACTGGTAAATCGTTACCAATAATCGCTTTGTAATTAATCGGAAATGCCCAAACACAAGTATAAAATTAATGTTTTTGAAGTAAATTATAAATACATTACTAATTGTTTGAGTATTTCTCTCTTCGGTCAATCTCTTAAAGTCCCCTCTCGATGTCAGAGAGGGGATTGAGGGGAGAGTTAGAAAAATATCTCATTTAATAACTTTGCTAATCTAAAACCTGCTTTTTCAATCTGTAAAAAAGCAACTTTTTGCATACTTCTTTTATAAACATTAGTTATTTTTCCTGATGTTTTATAATACTCAGGATAGATTGTTGCTTTGGAAAAACTGTAA
>CAYRDV010000600.1:0-2383 GCA_964422885.1 uncultured Candidatus Sericytochromatia bacterium | reverse complement strand
GAAACGTTTCGTTAGATTTTTTTTAATGCCTGAAAATATTTGATATAATAATTAATGAAGATTAATTAAGTCTTCAATGAAAGAACAACTAAAGATATTGGTACTGGTAAAGGCCAAAATCAATAAGTTGTTCTTTCTTTTTAGCTTATTTTATCAGTAATTTATAAAATCAAGTAAATTTATCGTTATAATTCAAATTAAAACCAATAGGAGGTAAATAAATTATGCTAAAAAAAATATTATTAACAGTAATAATCATTGGCACTTTAGGAAATTGTACAACAATCATAAATCCAACACCAACTCCTTCACCGACACCGGTTCCATCACCCAGCCCAACTCTCAAGGGAACATTACAGGGAAAATTAACAATTGGTCCACTTTGCCCTGTTGAACCATGTAATATATCTGATGAACAAAAAAAGCAGGCATATGAGGCCAGAAAAATTCAGATTTATACCGAAGACAAAACAAAATTGATCACTGAAATTACTGCTGATTATAAAACAGAAATGTATTCGGTAGATTTGGCTACCGGAAAATATAAAGTAATAGTAACTAATGCCGGAATAGGCCCCTTTGAACCAAAAGATATTATTATTTCAGCTGGGCAAACAACCATGCTTAATATTGATATTGACACTGGTATAAGATAAAAACAAAGCAAGAAGAAAAAATTTTACTCTATAAATAAAAAATGTTAATGAGATAGAACATAGAAAGGTTTTTCAAAATGAGTAAAATTTTAAACAAATTTTTAATGCTTTCAGTAACTTTAACGGTAATTGCTGGTTGCAGTAATGAAACAAATATTACAGGTATGGCAGAACAAATTGCCTCAAATAATATAAATATTCAGTCAACTTGTACCCTTAGTACAGGAATACCCAATTACAGAGTTTTTAGAGGGATAAAAAGAACTGACGTACCATATCAGAAATTTGTCCAGGAATTAAATACCAGGTTTATCCCCGCTGCTCCTCAAACTCATATTAAAAATGGTCTTGTAGCATATTTACCTGCAATACCACCTCAAAACAATCCTCCCGGAATCCCTGATGAGTTTGCAATTGTAATTTATGAATCTGCTGATGTTTATCAACAGGCAAGAAACACACCCGAAGGTAAAGCTTATGCAGATTTGCACTGGGAAATTTTTGATAAAGATAAATCAAAAAGTGGTAGCGCTGTAAGTCTGGAAAGTACTGGTGGTACTATTAATACTGAAACACCTTATGATGTATTACAAAAACCAACGGACTGGCAATGCGGATATTCAACATTTTTTGTTGGGACAAAGCTTGATAATGTTAAATCAGCAGATTTCCTACCAGGCTTAACAAAGCATGTAAATCTTGTACGCTCTACATTTGAGCCAGTTGGCTTAAAAGGTTATATTGTAGTTGGCAATGAAAATATGGAAATTGCCTTCATGAATTGGTCAAGTAAAGCTGCAGCAGATAGGGCAATGAGTTCTCCTGCTGGTAAAAATGTGGTAAATGATGCCGGAAAAATTATGAAGCCTTACCAATTTACCGGAGCAGTGAATTTTAAAAATGATATTAGTGCTGGTAAATTTGTAAATGTGAAATTCCAAAAGCGGGGTTAAGATTGAAATATTTTAAATTATAGAAGGCCACCCCTGCTCAGCTTTTTTGTAACTTTCTCTAACTAGATTATATAAATCATCAGGCAAGGGCCCTTTATTAATTAACTGACAATTTTTTTTAATATTATTTATATTTGTAGAACCAAATATTATTGAGCTTACACCTTCAGTCCACCCGGCAAAACGAACAAAAAGTTCATTATATTCAAGATCTTGACTAAGCTGTTCACTTATTTTAATAAAACGATGATAATATTCTGCCGCTTTTTCTTCATCAGGTGTTTGCTCATATCTCCAGGGAGCATTAGCCAAAGGTCTTTTGGCAATAAAGCCAAGTCCTTTTTCCACAGCAGGTTCTATCCCATTTTTTATTACTGACTGGTCACAAAAACTGAAAGAAGCCTGAACACTGCCAAAATATCCACTATTTATTGCATAATTTAATTCTTCGTTATCGCCACTATAGGCAGCAACCTTTATTTTCCCGTTTTCAACAGCTCGAAGTAATGCTTCAATTATTTCGTCCTTTTTTAAAATATCAATTGGGCAGGAATGAAAATGCATAATATCTATTACATCAGTATTCAACCTTTTAAGAGCATTATCTATTCCTGATTCAATAGCTTTTCCTGTCCAGTCAGGCACACCGGGAACAAAATACCCACATTTGGTGCTAAGAATAAACTCATCTCTTCGATAAGAAAGATATTTTCCAATTTTTTCTTCAGAGTTTCCATATCCAAGCCAAATACTATGCTGTTCCCCGTGTCCTCC
>CAYRDV010000599.1:0-2386 GCA_964422885.1 uncultured Candidatus Sericytochromatia bacterium | reverse complement strand
ACACAGCTAATGTACCTGGAAAAGAATAAACTTTATAAAATAGTTATTCATAATTCATTGTTTTCACCGGAAGAATGTCAAAAAATAATTGATGTAGAAGGTAATTTTATTGACTCAACAACTCAGTTATATGATAAATTCAGTCATTATTTAAATTATAAACCGATTGAGCGTTTTACTAATAAAAATGCCCGTAAGTCCAAAAGTAAGGAGCTGGATTTTACAGATAATAATGCCTGGATTTTTGAGCGTTTTACAGAATTTACAAATAAAGCAAATGAAGAGTATTTCCATTTAAATATTCAAAATTATATTGGTACTCAGATAATTAAATATGAAAAAGATGATTTTTTTAATATTCATGTAGATATTGGTGCAGGAGAGATTGCCAACAGAAAACTTTCTTTAATAGTTTTTTTATCAGAAAGAAAAGATTATGAAGGTGGGCAATTAAAGTGGTTTCCTGAAATTCAGCTAGTTAAACAGTTGCAGGGTACAATGGTAATCTTTCCATCATACTTTCCACATCTGGTAGAACCTGTTATAAAGGGTACAAGATATGTACTTGTTTCCTGGGGCTGCGATTAAAAAAGATGGACAGTCATGAAGTTATTATTATCGGTAGTGGGCCTTCAGGCCTTGCAATAGCGGCTTTGCTAAATAAAAATAAGATTGAAAATATTATTCTTGAAAAGGAAAGTATTTTCGGTGGGACATACGCTATTATTAACCCAGATATTTTTCTTCTATCGCCAGGAAAATTCAATGCTCTACCTCTTGTCAAAGGAGAATGGAAAAATGATTCTATAACGGTAGGTGAATACTATAATTACCTGGTTAATTACAAAGAAAGCCAGAAAATAAATATTCAGTACAATACAAAAATAATTCAGATTTTACCTTTTGAACAAGGCTATAAGCTAATAAGCGAATCAGGAAAAGAATATTTATGCAAAAAACTAATTATGGCAACAGGTATGATCAGTTTTCCAAATAAGCAGAAATTTAATTATCAGGAAAATCCAGATGTAGAGTTTCAACTCGCAAAAGAATTTAAAGGTAATGAATATTACCGGGGTAAAAATGTCTTAATTCTTGGGTCAGGTACTTCGGCTATTGAAATTGCCACTCTTCTGGCTGGGATAAGCAATGTATACCTGGCAATTAAAGAGCAGCTTATTACTTTTCCTTTGTTTATAATGGGAATAAACACGCATTATTTTATCCAATATTTAGAAAAAATCCCAATAAAATATCTAAAAAAACGCTGTGATGGAAAATGGACACATCCAGGGCTTGATTTCGGTATAAATGAGGCAATAAATAATGAGCAGGTTATTTTATGCAATAATGAATTTATTCTGAAAAATAATATTGCCAGATTTAATGATCAAAAAGAATTTAATGTGGATATTTTTATCAATGCAACAGGTTATAATTTTGATACTGGTATTTTACCAGCGGATATAAAAAGAAAAAAAAACGGCCTTGCAGATACAACCGAAAATGAAAGTACTTCTCATAAAAATCTTTTTATCCTTGGTCATCCATGTGCAGGAGGGTTGGACTCACCTTTTCTGAGAGGTATCAGAAAAGATGTTTACAGAATATTAAACAAGTTACAAAAGTAAAAACAGAGGATCTATTAAATGGTAAACGCTCAGCATCACTATATTATTGGCGATATTCACGGATGTTATGATGAGTTACTGGAACTTGAAGAAAAGATAAAAGTTAATTGTGAAAAAACTGAGACTATTCCTCATATTGTTTCAGTCGGGGATTTGATTGATCGTGGTCCTAATTCTAATGATGTAATTGAGCATTTCCGTCAAGGTGTAGAAAATGGTACTCATACAGCAATAATGGGTAATCATGAATTAATGATGCTTGAAACACTGGAAGCTTTTTCACCGGAAAATTATGAGCAGGAAGAATGCATGTATCCTGAATGGTTTTTAACTTATAAAATAAATTATAAAAATGGAAAGGGAATGTCCCGTTTTCTTTCATGGAATGATTATAAAATAACCACCAGAAGCCTATGGCTAGGACAGGGAGGCTATAACACCCTAAAAAGCTTTGGTTGTGATCCGCATGAGCCAAAAACATGGGAAATACCCACTGAGACTCTTTCATTTTTAATAAATTTACCTTTTTTTTATGAAAAGGAAAAATTTGTAGTAACCCATGCTCTTGCCAATTCTGAGGATTTAAAGACAGTAAAAGAGTTATTCCCTTTGGCAAAAAATGGTAATGGGTTGGTGGAAGAACAAATTAATAATCTGAGAAAATCAATTATATCATTGGTTTGGAGTCGTAATACTCCTAAAAGTATCCCTGTAGTAAATAAAAAGCATATTTCATGTCATACACCCGTTCAAAA
>CAYRDV010000598.1:0-2398 GCA_964422885.1 uncultured Candidatus Sericytochromatia bacterium | reverse complement strand
ACCAGAAGACCCCGTAGTAGGTGTTTCTCCGGTTCCTGAACCAGAGGAGCCTGGAGATGGAGAACTTGTTGTTCCACCAGGACTAGAGCTTGTTGGCTGGGAGGTAGATGTACCGGCCCCTTGAGAAACTGTTGCTGATGGGGTCGGATCAGGTGCCTGTATACCTTGTGGCACTGTTAAACAGCCAGCATAAAAACCTGGGGTGATCATAATTAAACTAAGTATAAAAAATCTATTTACAGAATTAAATTTCATCTATTGGCTCCTTTAAAAAGGTTGATATCTCTGCTAAATAAGGGACCGTCCAAAAGGGCTTGATTAATCAAGCCCTACATATTATTGTAGGGATTTGATTAATCAAATCCAGGTCTTTTTAGGCTTTAATTTTATTAATGTGGACCGGCTAAATATGGAAAAGTAGTACTGAAAGCACTGTCATTTGCATTTATTTGATCTGTAGTAGCATTATTATTGGTTAATAGATGTAATTCACCATCAATTACGTCATCAGCAAGTTTACGGCCATTAGGAAAAGCAGTTGCAGTATCCACATTGATTGGTAATACATCCGGTGCTAATACCTGATTTGCTAAGAAATTAGCATCGGCCTGGGTTCTTCCGAATAAGGTCTGAATAGCACTGGAATATGCTGCTGCATAATTTGCATTATCAGTACTTGGTAATTGAGTGTTATAAACGTCTTTATTGTTATCACCTGAGGACTGTGTATAACCGAGATTTTTTGTAAATCCGTTATAACCAAGAAATAATGTGGCAACAGCAGGTAAACCTGCACGATCAATCATTACACCACTTACAGGAGCAAAACCGGCAATATTTATAAAATAACTACCATTACTAAAAGCAATATTGTAAACCGGATCATTATTGTTTTGCAGGGCACTCTTTGCCATTACTGCCACACTGTTTATCACAGCATCAGTTACACCCGGCAGGGTTGTTGGAGTACTTGAATTCCCTGAAACTACAATTGAACTGATGGTATCGTTAGGCGGAACAGAAGTAGGATTATATCCTGAAATTATTGATAATGCGGTTGTAAAGGTATTAATAAAAATACCAGGTTTGGTCATACTATCCCAGGATGAACCATTCCACCTAACATATGTTCTAAGGGATAATATAGGACTTCCTGTCCCTGTAAGCCTCTTTGACGCTTCAAGTACAAACACGGCATTTAATGATGGTGTAAAAGAAGCATCAGGATTAAGTGTAAATTTACCATCTACGTCAGTAAGGCCAGTACCAACGGTTACATTAGCCTTGGTTGAGTGGTTTGAGGGATATATAAGGGAAACAGTTGCACTTGGGGCTACATCAGAAAATGTAGCTTTTGTTTTAAAATTTTGGGGAAACTGAACTTGCCCCTTGAGAGTTGTTTTTGATTCCACATTATTTATTTTTGCAGTATTAGTTAAATTTTCCTGGTTTGATAAATTATTAGTATTAATTGTTGGTGCATTACAAGCTACAAGTAAAGCAATTAAAACACCTGATAAGGCTGAGGCCGTTATTCCGAATGTAAATTTTTTCATTTTATTTTTCCTTTCGTAGTAAATATTTTAATATAAAAACCCATTGTTACTTGGCTACTGTTGTCCAGGAGAAGAAATTCTTTTCCTGTGCAGCAGTCTGGAACCACGCAACTGGCACACTAACTACGATTGATGAGGCATTACTTCCGGCAAATGTATCTGCTGGTGTTGGCATACCTGTTGGAGAAGGATCTTCTCCGTTCGGACCAATTATTCTGAGATCAAAGAAAAATGGATCATCTGTATCACCAGCAAAAACTTTGGCCATACTTCCGTTTAAATCAACCATTGCTGATGTTGGGGTTGTATTAAAGGCTGTAGTCCATCCGGCAAATTTGCCATTTAACCATATTTTCTGGCGACCGTCTCCGCTAAGTGCCCCAAATCTGAAACTCAGGGTTTTGCTTGTTGCTGCCAGATTATTTCTGTCACGTGCAACTTTAATATCATATTGTTTGTCAGTTGAAAATTCATGACCTGTACCGGCAACAGCAAGACCATTAACTGTAAGAATAAAAACCAGTTTTGAATTATCAGCTGTATTGCCACTTTGATCACCTTCACGAAAAACATAAAGGTCTGCAATATCACCATTTTTATTTTCTGTAAGTTTTACAGTTGGGCTATCACTGTGATCGGAGGCAACCGAAACAGGTGTTGAAGCAAGCATTAAGAGCAATGATACTGACATAAAGCTCAGAGTAAAAGACTTAATGTAGGGAGAAATTTTTTGCATATCTAGACTTCCTTTCTTTAACAATTTTTTAAGGTGTAGATGAATTTGGTATATTGTAAAACTATATTACAAAATGTGTCTATAGATGAATGAAAAAAAATTTGAT
>CAYRDV010000597.1:0-2409 GCA_964422885.1 uncultured Candidatus Sericytochromatia bacterium | reverse complement strand
GAAAATTGAAAAAGGAGAAGTGGTTACTCTTGATACAATTGATAAGTTTGTTGATGGGGCAGCAGTAAAACGTGTTGGAGCAAGAAATTTTGAGATTTGTCGGGAAACAATTGATGATATAGTTCTGATTCCTGAAGGTGAAATCTGCACCAATATTTTACGTCTTTATAATGAAGAAGGAATGATTGTAGAGCCAACAGGAGCTTTGACTGTTTCTGCCCTGACCTATTTCAAGGAACAGATTAAAGGAAAAAGTGTCGTTTGTGTAATCAGTGGCGGTAATAATGATATTACCCGTATGGCTGAAATTAATGAAAGATCACTGCTTTTTAAAAACCTCAAACATTATTTTATTGTTCAGTTTCCCCAACGAGCTGGAGCATTAAAAGAATTTCTGGTAAATGTACTTGGTCCTGATGATGATATCTGCCTTTTTGAATATACAAAAAAGAATAACCGAGAAAGAGGACCTGCACTAATTGGTGTTGAGCTAAAAGACCCGAAAGATTTTGAACCACTTTTGGAAAGAATGAAGGAATATAAAATAAATTACCGGATGTTAAATGAAAATCTTGAGCTCTTTAATATGCTGATTTAATTAAAACTTATTGTTAACAAAAGTAAAGATTATATTATAATAAGATTATGTAAGAAAGAATTACATCCTTCTTCCTATAAATAAATATAGATATTTAGAAATATTAATTTTACTTTTTGAGGTTTAAAATGGGCGACGTAAGAACTACTGCACCTGATGGTACTCATCTGTTTGATGCTCTAACTTTTAAGTCAGTAAAGGCGGCTGAGACAGAAGTTCCTGAACAAGAGGAACAACAATCAGAAGCGCTGGCAAATGAAGATGAAACTACTGCCCAGGCTCCAACCAAAGGTAATGTACCCGGTTCAAATGTAGACTTCAGTGAACAGGAAGAACCTGTACAACAACAGGAACCGATGCCACAGCTTGATAATCAGGAAGAACTTCCTTCCTTAGAATCTTTTAAATTACCTTCCCTTGATGAACAACCTCAAGATAACCAGATAAATAATCAGGAATTTAATTCAGATCCTAATGATTTACCTGATCTTGGTTCTTTAACAAATGTTCCTGGTGAAAATGGAGGAGATCCTTCAGAGTATGACAGTTCAGATACCAGTAAAAAACATTCAACCGGTAAAACCCTTGTTCATATCGAAGCAGCATTTGGAACCAAATTTGTTCTTGGTCAGGCAACTAAACATGTTACCAGACAAACTGAAAAAGCCGTTGAAAAAGCGGTACAGGAAGTAGTTGATAATGCTGCAACTACTACTGCCAAAGAACTTGCGGCAGTTGAAAAAGCAGGTACAAGAGGAGCTGTAAAAACAGGAGCTAAAACGGCGACCAAAGGCTCATTAAAAACCGGTGCCAAAGGAGCAACAAAAGGAGCCGTGAAAAAAGGTGCTCAGGGTGTAGCTGAAGGAGCAATAAAAACTGATGCTATTACAGCTGCAAATACTGTAGTTAAAACTACAGGGAAAAAAGGTGTTAGAAAAGCGGCTGAAGAAACTGTTGAACAGGTCGTTAGACAAGGTGTAAAAGGGGCAACAAAAGGGTCTGTTAAAAAAGGAACAGGAGCTGTTGTAAAAAGTACTCTGGAAGCTGAAACAAGATCTGCTACCAAGGGTTTAATCAGTAAAGGAGCTAAAACTGCAAAAGGTACTGGCAATATAACAAAAACAATTATTGACGAATCAAGTAAATCTGCTGCAGTAAACGAGTTTAGAGGTGGTACAAAAGCGGTGGCTGATGCTGTTACCAAAAAAGGAGCCAAAGAAGTTTTAACAAAAACCATAAAAGGTGGTGGTAAAAAGGTAACTACCACAGCAGTAGGAGAAGCAACTAAAGAGGTTGCAGCCAGTACATCACAGATTGTTACCAAAAACAGTATTAAGAATATAACCAGAGTTGAAGAAACCACTAAAAAGGTAGCAGAAATTGTTACTGAAACGACTGGTAAAGGTGTCCATAAAACTTCCAAAATAGCCGCTGATGTTACTAAAAAAGAAGCTGCTGAAGTATTAAATCATGCTTCCAGGAGAGCAATTAAAGGTGGTTCAAAAGCAACAACCAAAAAAGTTATTGAAACTTCTGAAAATATTGTCGCTCATGCTTCTTTAAAAGGAAGTAAGGACATAGAGGCAGCTGAGAAGTTACTTTCAGGTCTCGGAAAATCTGGTGGCAAAACAGCAGGCAAAACAGGCGGTAAGGTAGTTGGTAAGACAGCTGCCAAAACTGGTGGAAAAGTTGCTGGTAAGACAGCAGGCAAAACTAGTGGAAAAGTTTTAGGTAAGTTTAATAAGTAGCTGCTGCTTCAGTTTGTAAAAATACTCAGGAAAATGGGATAAAAGTGGGAAAATCAAAAGGTT
>CAYRDV010000596.1:0-2413 GCA_964422885.1 uncultured Candidatus Sericytochromatia bacterium | reverse complement strand
TAATAATCCGATCCACAGTAAGAAAAGCTGTATTTCCTGTTTTTCTTTCTTTATAAGAAACCTTTATTATGCTTTCTAATTCTTCAAAAGAGGTAATTCTACCCGCAAATACTTTAATCTGACCTGATTCAAGCATTGAGCTAAAAATAGAAAATATTTCCTGAGAAACACGATGCCTTAATACACCCCAGCGATGACGAAGATAACGCATAAATTTCTTTTTTTCTTCAACTGATAATCCCCCCCAGATTTGTTGGGTAAAAGGCCTGATAGAATCAATTACAGAACGCCAGTCTATTCCTTTTTTTCCCGCTTTATCTACTTCCTTTTTGACCATTCTAAAAATTTCCAGAGCCGTTTTTGGCAATCCTTTTTCAGAAATAAATGCAGGATAGGGCTCAACTAATTTATGAGACTGAGGTAAATAACCATGAGGCGAAATAATATAAATATTTCCCTGATGTGAGTTTTCTTTCAGGCTAAGTACTATATCGATCATGGTCAAACCGGAACCGATTAATAATATATCTTCCTGAACCTGATATGATGTAAAGATTTCAGGTGACCAGGGGTTTTGGAAATATTTCGGGTGATGATAAAATAAAGGGTTGGAAATATTCGGATTAGCAGGAGGATAATTACCGGGAGCGATAACAACTTTATCGGCAGTTATTTTACTACCATTTATTAATTCAATTTCAGTAAATGAATTTTGGGGGTTTATATCTATTGCCTCTTCGTTTAGTTTTACAAGTTCAATACCAGCCTTAGTATTTTTTTCAGTATTTAAAAGTAATTCCTGGATATACCGACCGTAAATTTTTCTGGGAGCAAAGAAATTACCATCAATATCAGGATAATCAATTTTCACTTCAGAATCATTTTTTAACCAGTTCATGAAATGGTTTGATTCATCATGTAAAGCACTCATTTTTGCAGCAGGAACATTTAACAGATGCAAAGCACTTTTAGTATTATAGGCAACACCTTTTCCAAAAGTGTTTGTTTTTTCAATCAAAACGATTTTTAATGGCCCAGTTGATTTTCGCATTAAGTTTATTGCAACCAGTGAACCACTTGCACCTCCACCAATAATTGCGATTGTCTGAATCACCTTGATTTTGACCACTCAATAAGAACTTCTGCTACTTCCGGCCGGGAAAATTCTTTAGGAGGCAGTATTCCATCTCTAAGCATATCTCTTACTTTTGTTCCGCTTAGGTGTAAATGGTCTGAAGAAGGATGAGGGCAGGTTTTTGATGACGCCATATTTCCACAGCTATTACAAAAAAAAGTATGTTCAAACTTAACAGGTTTAATTTCCAGTTTATCCTCAATAGATGTGACCAGTTCCTGGGCTTCGTAAGTTCCATAATAATTACCGACTCCGGCATGGTCCCTGCCAATAATCATCAGATTACATCCGTAATTCTGCCTCATAATCATATGGTGAATAGCTTCTCTTGGGCCAGCATAGTGCATGGCAGCCGGAAGGACACTCAAAATAATATTATTTTTATTAAAATATTTATCAATCAGGGCTTCATAACATTTCATTCTGACATCAGCAGGAATATCATCCTGTTTGGTCTCACCGACTAAAGGATGAATAAGGACTCCATCATACTGTTCAAGAACACATTTAATTAAATATTCATGTGCCCGGTGAATCGGATTTCTGGTCTGAAAGGCAACTACATTTTTCCAGCCTTTTTCAGCAATTAATTCTCTGGTTTTTGCCGGAGGCAGATAATAGTTCTCAGAAACTTTTTCTCTGACAGGGTGGTTTATTAACTGGATATTTCCTGCCAGAAAATTATTCCCGGCATCAACAACAGCTTTTACACCTGGATGAGCAATATCAACTGTTTTATAAACATTATTACAGTAAAGATTGAGGTCAAAATTATATTTTTCTTTGACCGTTAAAATAGCAATCAGTCTTTTTCTTGGATCAAAAAGAGCAACATCAGCTCCTGTGGTTATTTCTTCAAAATCTTGAGCATTAACCGGAAGGACAATAGGAATTGACCAGATTAGTCCATTTGGTAAAGACATATGATTAACCACAAAAGTTAATTCATCTTTTGTCATAAAACCATGTAAAGGACTGAAGCCTCCGTTGCCAAGCATTTCACAGTTAGAAGTAATTCTATCGTCTATTTGTATGGAATATAATGTATTTGCCAAATCTTCCCATGTTTCCCGTTCTTTTTGGGTAACAAGATTGTTTTCAAGAGTCCCTCCATGTGGATTAATCATTAATTACTCCTTTTGAAACAAGAAAATTATAAATTTCATTAACCGATTCTTCGATTGAGAGTTGAGCTGTTCTGATATTTAATTCTGGTAAAACTGGTTCTTCATAAGGTGAATCAATCCCTGTAAATTGTTTTATCTTACCCTCTCTGGC
>CAYRDV010000595.1:0-2427 GCA_964422885.1 uncultured Candidatus Sericytochromatia bacterium | reverse complement strand
ATTGAAAAACGTGTTATATATTTCTCTGCTATTTTGAAGAAATAGTTGAGTCATGCGATGTCATGTCTTTACACAATTAATTTTATAACTTTAGATTTTCTGGTCTGGCAAATAAAATATTAATTACGTATTCGCTTACAATCATTTTATCATCAGGAACATGCACCAAAGTTTTCTGATCAAAAATAAAGGTTTTATAACCTAAATCAAACATAAATTTGCGCATTTCCCTCTGAGATGAACCCAATTTTGAAAGAGCAAGCTCGCTCAATTCACAGATTATAAATGGGGAGAATTCTCTTAAAATATTTTCTGCTCCCTGTAATACCATAAACTCAGCACCCTCAACATCTATTTTGATAAAGCTTAGATTTTTCAGTTTTTTGTCTTTAAACCAATTATCTAAAGTCGTTGTTTCCAGTTTTTCCACTATAGGATTTTCCCTGGTTTTTTCACAAACCGGAAATTCCTTGATATCCCAAAAGCTATGGCCCCCATCATTATCCAGGTTTATATAAAAATCTCTGATTTCTTCGCTATCTGAAAGAGCTTTATTGATCGTTATCAAATTGGTAAATTTATTTCTGTCCTTATGAAAGTTTAATTTATTAAAATTATCAATCTGTGGCTCAAAAGAATAGACTTTACCCGAATTGCCAACTATTGAAGCGGCAAAAAAAGAAAAATAACCTATATGACTCCCAACATCAATAAAAGTATCACCTTCATTCAGAAATTTTATTAAAAATAATGATGCGTCCCTTTCATAAAATTCATTATGGGATAAGTAATTATGAATAAGAGCCTGGGTAAATTCTTTTGTATCAAGGTATAAACCAAAACCATAAAAACTGTTTTCTTTTTTAAAGTCTACCTGAACATAAAAATTATCCTGATAATCTTCCATCTTTTTAAACACTTAGATTTCTAAATTTTAAATTTTCCAGTTTGGCAAATAAAATATTGAGCGCATACTTGCTATTAATGAGTTTATATTCTGGAACAGGAATCAATGTTTTATTATTAAAAATAAAAGTTGTATATCCCAAATCAGACATAAATTTTCGCATTTCTTCCTGACAGGAGCCCAACTTTGAAAGGGCCAGATCACTTAATTCACAGATTACAAAAGGGGAGAATTCTCTTAAAATATTTTCTGCTCCCTGTAATACCATGAATTCAGCCCCTTCAACATCAATTTTTAAGCACTTTAAATTTTGAGGTTTTTGCTCTTTAAACCAATTATCTAGGGTAGTTGTTTCCAGTTTTTCCACTATAGGATTTTCCCTGGTTTTTTCACAAACCGGAAATTCCTTGATATCCCAAAAGCTATGGCCCCCATCATTATCCAGGTTTATATAAAAATCTCTGATTTCTTCTCTATCTGAAAGAGCTTTATTGATCGTTATCAAATTAGAAAAATTATTTTTTTCTTTTTGCAGGTTAAGATTTTTAAAATTATCAACCTGTGGCTCAAAAGAATAGACTTTACCCGAATTGCCAACTATTGATGCTGCCAGTAACGAAAAATAACCAATATGGCTCCCAACATCAATAAAAGTATCTCCTTCTTTAAGACATTTGATCAAAAATAATGATGCCCCTCTTTCATAAAATTCATTGTTGACAAAATAATCATGAATCAGTGCCTGGGTAAATTCTTTGGTATCAAGGCATAATGAGAAGGCATGATTACGGTTATCTTTTTTAAAACCGACTTCAATTACAACATTATCCTGATATTCTTCCATTTAGTTAATTATATTATAAATAATAATATTCAGAACATTTTTAACAATATTTTGTGGTTCATTATCTAATCTGATTAAACATTAAATTTTAAACATATATTCTTATTAACCTGATTCAAAATCATTGAATTCACAATCTTAATAGAAATGAAATAGGTTTTTAATAATATTTGCTAAAAAGATGTATAAAATCAATTATATGTTAAATTCGTTGACAAACATTTTTATAAAAATTAAAATAGAACTAAGCTCAGTATTATTAGAGTATTTTAAAAGGTAAATATGGCTTTAACTAACCTCATAAAAAGCTCCAACAAAGAACATTTTGAAAAATTCGTATGTTCCAGGAAGACAATTGATTTAATTTTAAGCTCCCAGGGAAAAGATCTTGAGTCTTTGCAAAAACAAGGGGAAAGTTTTCAGGCTATTTATCAGAATCTTTTTACCTTTTGTGTATTTGAAAACTTTTTTACACCTGAAGAATGTGAAAAAATAATCAATACCGAAGGCCTGCTAAATGAACCAGGAGTACCAGGTAACGTTGAAGCTAACGAAATTGTAAAAAAATATTTCCGCTCTTCAACCAGTAAATTTTTACCGGTAGAAGATCCAAATTTATGGATTTTTGAAAGGGTAACTGAAAAGCTGGACAGAGTTAATAATTCTCATTTTCATT
>CAYRDV010000594.1:0-2427 GCA_964422885.1 uncultured Candidatus Sericytochromatia bacterium | reverse complement strand
TTCTGAATTCTTTATCAGCATCAATCAAATAAATACGGTTACCACATTCTCATGTTACGCAGTTAGTTAAAAAGAAGTTATAATGGGCTTTCCAATTGCAAAGGGAGGCTCAAACATGGATAATAGCATAATAATAAAATACTTAAAAGTCTTACTCAATCATTATAAGCTTTCAACAGGAACAGCGTTTGCAGAATTACTTTGATTGTGATTATGCTAAAGGAAATTTATTAAAAAGATTGTCCGATAATGGTTGGTACTTTGTCTGTGGGTTAGCTTCAAATAGGCATTTTAGAGGAGAAGGTATCAAAAAATACAAAAATAAATCCCCACAATGTGGGGCCCCTGTTAGTATTAACTCCGGGGTAAACCCCGGCCCCAAAGAATTTGGGGAAACCCCGATGTAAACATCGAGGTATTTTAATACTAATAAAGTAGAATGGTTTCCAGGGTAATGCCTCAGTTGCAATTGATAATGATGGTGATTTTGTAATAACCTGGCAGAGTGATTATGGTGCTCCTCCTCTTGATAGTACTTCTTCAGGTGAAATATATGCCCAAAGGTATGATAGTTCTGGCGTAGCTCAGGGTTCTCAATTTCATATTAATACATGGACAAGTGGTGGACAGTTTTATCCTTCTGTGGCAATGGATTCTACAGGTAATTTTATAGTATCGTAAATGAGCCAACCAGTTGGTGTTGGTTCTCCACATCAGGATGGTAGCCAAGCGGGTGTTTTTGGAACAAAGTTTAACAATGATGGTACTCCAAAATAATTAAATTTAAATATATTTAAAATAAAGCGAGGAAAAAAATTTAATTTAAAAAACAGTAATATTAAAAGATTGTAACTAAATAATTAAATCTTTTACAAATAATTTTAATTTGGGTTGGAATATTTTATTATTATAATATAATGGAAAAGGGATAATCTAAACTGAAATAAACCAATTATCAGAATCTCAAATGCCTTAATAATAGGAGGGGCTTGTGAAACTAAAAAAATCTTCATCAATATTGGCTTCTTTATCTTTAATTCTGGTGTCCTGTTCTACACAAACGCCGAACCTTCAAAAGCCAGAAGGTTCTGAAAAAATTAAAAACCAGACTACTGATAAACATTTTGGTTTTGGCATAAAAAGTGCTACAAAAGTTGAAAATTCAAATGGCTCTCTTAATTATGTAGGTATATGGAGTAATCCGGTCAGTTTAAGTGGTACAAGCGGTGGTGATTATGCAACCGCTTCAGCTCCTGTAAACCTTGAAAATACTGATGGCTCTTTTATATATACAAATCATGCCTCTCATGCCTGGACCAGGCCATCCGATGTTGGAGGAGCAAGTGGTGATAATTATGAATTAAATGATGGCACACCACTAGTATTTATAGATAATACTAATGTTGCCTTAAAATATGGAAATGGTTCTGCGGCGTGGACAAATGTGAATACAGGTACACCAACATCCTGGTCATATAATGGTTCACCGCTTACAGTACAAAATACGGATACTTCAGCAACATATAATTTAAAATATATTTATCTTGAACCTGTGTCTCAGTCTTATTCAGGAAGTATGTTGGGAGACTGGGCTACCAGTGGTGCTTTTACCTCTAATCCCAACTCATCAGTAGCTACTGTCTATGGTCCCTATGCAACCATTGCCGGACATTTAAATGCTGTGGAGTTTGAATTTAGTGGAACTAATGTGGAGTTATGGGGAAGAAAAGGGCCAGATTATGGCAAAGTTAAATTAACGGTCTATCCTGAGGCAAGTCCTGGAGTATTTAGCACTACAGCAGAAAAAATAGTTGATAATATTGATTTGTTTAATGCTGGCTCAGTTACTGCTTCAATGAAAATAGCAAAAGCACAAGGGCTGCTAAATGGAAAGCATAAAGTAAGAATGGAAGCTAAAGGTACTAAGAATACTTCATCCACAGGTTATACAATGGATTTTGATCAGGCAAAAGTATTTAATGCAGTACAGTTTGAATTTACAGGAACATCAGTAAACTATTATGGTTGGAAATACAATAATGGTGGACAGGTAGATGTAAGCATTGATGGAGGAGCTGTTACTAGAATACCAACTTATGATCCCGCTTTATCATCTGCAGCTGTAAATGCCTTAATAAAAGGTTATAGTGGTCTGACACTTGGCTCTCATAGGTTAACGGTTGAAACAACAGGTGTAAATACTGGAAATAATATTTCAATTAATGGTTTTGAATATGTAGATAGCAGTAGCACTACAATTCCAATAAATGATAACCCTCAGACTGGTCAGCCGGGCCTTACATATATTAGTGCAGGAGGAAGTTGGACATCTGATCCGGCTAAATCCTGGACTTATGGAGGAGCAATTCCAATAATTATAGAAAATACAAATACATCTTCTACATACAATTTAAAATATCTCTATGC
>CAYRDV010000593.1:0-2440 GCA_964422885.1 uncultured Candidatus Sericytochromatia bacterium | reverse complement strand
GTGCCAGACTGGGAATAGCTTTGGTTCACACCAAGCCTTATGACCCGGCTGCAAATGACTATGTTTCATACTGCACCTCTTTCGCAGGATCAGGTATAATTTTCTTGAAAGGCTTATCTGGAAAGCTTTTCCACTTTCCTTTAACTGGAGCACTCTCTGCCGGCTCCTCAAATAAATATTCGGGTTTATCATCATAAGCAAATGCTTTTAATAATCCACGCCTACGCCATATTTTTATGGTATCCTGGCTTACATTAAACTTTTTGGCTATTTCTTCTAAAGTATATAATCCTTTTTCCCTTAACCTGTCATAACGGCTTTTAATTTTGTAACTCCTTACAAGTCTATGTAAAATGGCGGATGTAAAAATTTTACCTTCTCCACTTTTGTATCCCATTTCATTTAAAATTTTTACTATCTCATTTATTGTATTGTTATCCAACAGGCGATCAATTTCTTTAATTACTTTTTCAGATGTTTGCCTTTTTTCCCATGACCTGAGTAAACGTGGTAAAACCAGAGTTTTAGTTGTACCACCTTTAAAGCGTACCTGCAAGGTAATTTGTTCATCTTTCAATAAAGTAACATCTTCAATGATTAATCGTGCCATTCTTTTTCTTTCCCTTTGAGGAGTTTGAGGTGAATTCCACACTTTTGAAAAATCCGTTGCTAATGACATTATCTTTTCTCTCATTTTTTCATCAAATACTATCTGATGAGATTTCTTCCATTCTTGATACTCCTCATGAGCTGCCTGTAGAGCTTTTAACTTTTCATTCCATTGATATTCCAGTTCATCCGCAACCAAACGGTTTTCAGGGTCTACCTGCATATAGCGTCTTCTGGCTAAATCAGATTCGTATTGGGCTCTCTCTATCTGTTTTTTCCTTAAACTTTCTGTGTACTCAAGTTGATTCTGTAGCTCCTGACGTACCTGCAAAGCTACTTCCAAAGTTAAGGGCGTTACTGTTTCAAGCAGTAATTTACTTATTGCTTCATCAATAGAACTGCCCGGTATATGTTGACATTTAGGTTCACCTTCCTCGATACCTTTAGTTTGGCATAAATATGCAGGATACAATTTATCTTTATTCTTTTTTGAGCTGTAATAACGAACTGTCATTCGGTTACCACAATTGCCACAAACAACCAACCCCTGCAATAATGCAGGACCTTCCCTGGGTGGTGTTTTATCGCCTTCTGAAGCAAAAGCTTTGGTATTCTCCTTTAATACCCTTTTATTGTTTTCAAATTCCTCCCAGGAAATATATCCCTGGTGAGCATCTTTTATTAAAACTATCCATTCTTCCTGAGCTTTTTTTCTGTAAATTGTTTTTCCATCTGCCGTTTTTCTGCTGCAAGTTTTTCCAAAACAATAAACCCCTGCATAACGAGGATTTTTAAGAACGGCTAATGCTTTGCTATGAGCAAGTTCCATCCATACTATCTCACCTGATTTAATCTGTTTAGGGAAAAGTATTCCTTCTTTTTTAAATGCTTTAACTGTTGCGGTTGCTGAACCTGTTCTACTAAATGTTTCAAAGAAATATTTAATACTTTCTTTTATCTGTTTATCAGGAGATAAATGAACCTTATTGCCTGCATCATAGACAAAACCTACAGGAAGAGGAATTCGTAATTCACCACGATTGGCTTTGTTTAGTAATCCTCCAATAAGTCTTGAACTTAAAATATGAAGTTCTGCTTCAGACATTGTTCCTTTTAAACCCAATAATAGCCTGTCATTAAAATGGGACGGGTTATACACGCCATCTTCGTCAAGGATAAGAGTATCGCTTAATGCACATATTTCCAATAAACGATGCCAATCTGAAGAGTTCCTGGCTAAACGTGATACCTCTAATCCCATTACAATACCTGCACGACCTAAACTAACTTCCATTACCAGTTTCTGAAAACCTTCACGTTCGGCTGCTGATGCTCCTGATTGTCCAAGATCAGAATCAATTACTATTATTTGATTATGACTCCAACCTAAAGCAATTGCTCTTTGCCGGAGAGCATACTGGCGTTCGGTACTTTCAGTATTTTCAAATACCTGTCTAAGGGTAGACTGGCGAATGTAGAGAAAAGCATTTCTTTTTAAATGTGAAGCTGTTACTTTATCCATGATTAACAACCTCCCTACCGGAATACATTACCATCATTGACAAAATAGCAACAAGCTCAGGATTAAATGCAGGTAAATCAGAGCTTAATTTTACCTGTTGTGCCTGTCTTGAATTCTCTAAACAATTTGAACAGGATTCCATCCAGTAAAATATCCCTTTTCTCATAAGCAAAGCTAATCCTGAATTACTACCTGTCTGATTATTCAACACTTCAGACCTTAATCTTTCATATGCTTCAATAAAAGATTCTTTAGATAATTTCATTATTACCTGATATTACGCATTAGTTAAAAATGATATAAAATGAG
>CAYRDV010000592.1:0-2464 GCA_964422885.1 uncultured Candidatus Sericytochromatia bacterium | reverse complement strand
ATCTGCTGTCTGGTTAAGGAGAATGCTGTCATTACTCCTAAGGATTACATTTACAGGTTTACTTCCGCCACCAGGGCCAAAGTGATTAAAAGTAACCCTGGCTCCCGGAACTTCTGCAAGAGCTGGTAATACATCTAATTCAAACTCATCAGTTGTTAGTTTCCTTTCTTTTGCCGGTACTAAGATAACACTTACAGAGCCACTGTTTACTATTCCACCACTGGATATAAGACCAGCCTGTACACCACTTCCTATACTGGAATAGAGATGCTTTACCTCTGGCCTTTTGATCAGGATATTGCTAACATGTTCTATTGCTTTTTCTGTATCTTTAAGTGTTGAACCACTTGGCAGAGAAACTGCAATGCTGGCTTCGGATGTGTCTCCCTGGGAAAAAAATGTTTTCGGAAGCAACGGAACAAGCATCATACTGCCAATAAAAATAAGAACTGCCAGAATAGATGTAATTAAACGATGACGGAGAGCCCAGGTGAGGATTACCTTATATATTTTTTGCATACCAGTTTCACCTTCCGGTTCAGCAGTTGCATGAGCTGGAAGTAAATAAGCGGCCATCATAGGCGTTAGAGTCCTGGCAATAACAAGTGAAAATAAAACGGCAACAGAAACAGTTATTCCAAAAGCCCTGAAAAATTGACCGGGTATACCTCCCATAAAAGCAACAGGGATAAAAACAGCAACAATTGTGAAGGTTGTCGCTACAACAGCCAGACCAATTTCGTCAGTTGCTTCCTTGGCTGCTTTTAATGGATGTTTTCCCATACCAATATGTCTGTGGATATTTTCCAGGTCAACTATTGCATCATCTACCAGAATCCCAACAACCAAAATTAGAGCCAGCATAGTCAGAAAATTAAGAGTATAGTCCAGCCATCCCATGATGATGAAGGTTCCAAGTACAGAAAGAGGAATTGCTAAGGCGCCAATCAGTGTTGCCTGCCAGTTTCTCAGGAAAATAAAAATTATTATTATTGCCAAAAGAGAACCTAATAAAAGGGCATCAACTGAAGCAATATATCTGTCTCTGGTAAATTTGGCACTTGTCCTGATTAAATTTATTTTTACATCAGGAGGCAGGGTTTTTGTTAAGGATTCAACCTCCTTTTTTACCGCAGATTCAACAGTTACAATACTTGCACCCTGAGCCCTTACTACTGAAAAAGCAACAACCGGTTTTCCATCAAAACGGGCAACCTGCCTTACTTCTGCCGTTGAATCTTCAATTTTACCCAAGGTATCAAGTCTTTCATTCTGCCCGGAAGGCAAAAAGATTTGTAAGTTTTTTAATTGCTCAACATCTAGAGCTGAGCCAATTGTACGAATAGATTGCTCCTGTCCCCCAACTTCCGCTTTTCCACCGGGAAGATTAATATTCAGAATTTTTATCTGATTATTAATTTGCTCTGCTGTTACTCCAAGAGCCCTCATTCTTTCCGGATTAAGTTCTATCCTTATTTCCCTGTCCAGACCACCTGAACGTTTTATTGTACTTACACCGGGAATTGTTAGCAGTGTTCTGCCTATAGTATCATCAACCAGATGGCTTAATTCTTCTACAGAACGTGTGTTGCTTTCAACTGAATATACTATAAAAGGTTCACCGGACTGATTTGGATGAGTAATTGAAGGTTCATTAATATCCTGAGGTAAATTTTGACGAATTTTTGAAACAGCATCTCTGACATCATTAAGAGCAATCTCAGTGGGCCAGCCAATTTTAAATTCTATAATCGTTGATGATATCCCATCAGTAATAAGTGAAGTAATATGATCTATCCCACTCAGACCAACCAGCGTATCTTCAATCTTTCTGGTAATATCCGTTTCTAATTCAACCGGAGCAGCACCTGGCTGTCCGACATTAACAACAATTATCGGGAAATCTACATTGGGATTATCGTTAATTCCCAGGCTTTTAAAACTCATCAGCCCCATTATAGTAAGTATGATAAAGAAAAGTATTATTGGAACAGGCCTTTTTATTGCCCATGCGGAAATATTAAAACTCATTTTTCACCTCTTGGCTTTGAAGCAACTTTTACTTTGTCACCATCCCTGATAAATCCGGCACCATCGCTGATTATTTCATCAGATTTATTTAATCCGGTTTTTATTTCAACAAGCTCGTTATTTCTAATACCAGTTTTTACAGGGTGTGAACGGGCAATATTTTTATCAAGAACAAATACAAAATCATTGCCATTCGTATTTAAAACTGATTTGGCCGGAATCATTAGTTTAGTAGCTGAACCAAGAGACATTTTCCCTTTTACAAACTGCCCAACCTGAATACCATTAACATAATTAATATCAATTTTAACTGTTGCCTGACGGCTGACCAAATCTACTCCAGGGCCTACCAGTCTGACTTTACCTGTCGTTTTTAAATCTGAATTGGCATCACTGATTATTTCTACATTCATTCCAGGCCTGATAAACTTTA
>CAYRDV010000591.1:0-2470 GCA_964422885.1 uncultured Candidatus Sericytochromatia bacterium | reverse complement strand
AACTGATTTATATATTAACAATAGACTTTTTTAATAAAATAATCTATAAAATATTATAAAATTTAAACTCTTATATTATATCAATTCTGTATAATGTAATGAGATTTGTTCTATAAACTGTAGGAAGTGGAATCATCCTCTGTTCACTTTAAGAGAGAAATAATTTATGAAAATAAAGAATTACCTTTGTAGTTTACTAATAATTACTACTTCAGTAATTTCCCTGCCAATTAGCTCAAAAGCATCTTTAATACCCGGTGGAAGACTGGTAATTTATTCTCAGGACGAACCAAAACTGCTTAATCCTCTTTTCAATAATTCTGATTCGGCAAAAGCGATTTATAATCTTATTTTTTCAGGACTTGTTGGGGTTGATGATAACTTCGATTATTTTCCTAATCTGGCAATTTCTGTCCCTACTATTTCTAACAGGGGAGTTATTTTCAATGACGAAGGAATGGTTGTTACATATAAAATAAGGGATCTGGCATTCTGGCATGATGGTTATCCTATTTCATCAGAAGATGTACGTTTTACCTGGCAGTGCTATACCAATCCTTCAATTGCAAAAGTACATCAGGATAACCTTGAGGGTTATAAAAAAATCTATAAGATTGAAACCCCAGATTCTAAAACGGTAAAACTTTTTTTTAAGGAAAATTACGCAAACTATAATGAATTGTTCAGATTTATTCTGCCAAGGCACGGATTTGCCCCAAGAACCTTGCTAAATATTGATCCTAAACATCCATTCAATTTTAAACCTATTGGTTCCGGGCCTTTTAGGTTTGTTGAATGGAAAACAGGAAGCAGAGTTGTGGTAGATGTTAATCAAAAATATTATTTGCCCAGACCTCATCTTGACCAAATCATGTTTTCCTATGGAACTATCAATAAAGCAGTTGCTTCAGCAGTAGAAAAAGGGAAAATACATATTGTTGAGGCAAAAAATCCTGCCGAGCTAAAAAAGATGCTTAACTCTGCCAAAAATATTGAAAATGTTAATATTCCCCAGTTAAGTTATGAAGAATTGGGATTTAATACTGAAAGTCCAATATTAAAAAATGCTAATGTCAGAAAAGCAATTGCCCATTCAGTTGACCGGGAAAAAGTTGCGGCAGGTTTTCCTAATATTCAAAGTACATGGTCAGATTCTCACCCAAACTCTGCAATCTTTGACTCAAGCCTTAAAGATACTTATACTTATGACCTAAAAATGGCACAATACCTTCTTGATGTAGGAGGATGGACAATCGATGAAAAAGACGGTTTAAGAAAAAATAAAGATAATGACATTTTAAAACTAAAACTGATAACAACAAGTTCAAAGATTCATGATGAAACCGTAAAATATTTGCAGGAGGTTACAACCTTTCTGGGAATTAACCTTGAAGTCAGTAAAATAAATGATAAGGAGTGGGCAACAACTGTAAAGTCTGTAGACAATTATGATATTGCCTTGTATGTAAAAAGGGTTGCTGTTAATGGTGCAGACCGGGTTAGCTTTTTTAGCAGTAAAAATTATCCACCATTTGGACATAATTATTCAAGGTTTAACAATACAAAATTTGAAGCAATATTTAGTGACCCATCAAGAATAAATGATCCTAAAGTGCAAAAAGCTGTGACTGAGATTTTAAAAGCAGAAGTTCCGGTATTACCGTTATTCAGTTATGTAGAAAATATTGCTGTTTCCACCCACCTAAATAATTTCAGACCAAACCTCGTTTATGGTAACACCTGGAATAGTTCTGAATGGTGGTTAGATTAAACCCATTTCAATCATTTTTTCTGCAATCTGAACAGCGTTAAGAGCCGCTCCTTTTCTGATATTATCAGCAACAACAAACATATTCAGAGCATTGTTGTTAGAAAGATCTTTTCTAATCCTGCCAACAAAAACCTCATCCTGTCCGGCACAATCTACAGGCATAGGATAACTAAGTGTTTCTGGGTTATCAATTACAATTACCCCTGGAAATTTGCCTAAAAGTTCTTTTGCTTTTTCCGGTAACATTGGTTTTTCAAATTCAACATTTACTGTTTCAGAATGGCCGATTACTACCGGAACTCTTACTGATGTACCAGAAATAGCTAAATCAGGTATTTCCATTATTTTCCTGGTTTCATTGGTTATTTTAATTTCTTCATCTGTATAACCATTTTCCAGAAAATTCCCACCATGAGGTATCACATTAAAAGCAATAGGTTGTGGAAGAACTGTTTTTTCAGGTTTTTTAAATGTTCCATCAAGTTTTGCCTGTGTCTGCTGATTCATTTCTTCAACCGCTTCTTTTCCGGCTCCTGAAACTGACTGATAAGTTGAGACAAGAACCCTTTTCATGGGAATTTCATCATGAAGGGGTTTTAAAGCCATTACCAGTTGGATTGTAGAACAATTTGGATTAGCGATTATTCCCTTATGGTCTTTTAAAGTATGTGAATTTATTTCAGGAACTACCAGAGGAAC
>CAYRDV010000590.1:0-2484 GCA_964422885.1 uncultured Candidatus Sericytochromatia bacterium | reverse complement strand
AGGGGCAACGATGAATGATGATGCCAGTACCTTTGATGTCCCTGACTATATCCAGTCAAGATTACAGCCACAGATTGAGGTAGATTTTCCTAATATGGAGGAAGAGTTGGAAATACTTAAAGCAAATTTACCACTGGCAGAAGAAAAAGTATTAAAGCTAACTGTTAAATTTTTGCAGAATGCCCATAATAACAAAGAGCTTTATACTACCAGAGATGGTGTAAATATTGCCCGTTATGCCATTAAGCTGATGCAAACAGATCAGAAAGTGCTCCGAAATGATGCTCTTAAGCAATCAATAACTCAGACTATTGGAGAAACAGCCTTAAAATATTTTAAGGATAAGTGACAAAAATGATATAATACCTGTCAGATTTACAAATAATGCCAAATTAGTTTTTTTAGGAAAAATGAATAAAAAATTTCTTTTTAAAATAGTTTTTTTATCACTTGTCATTTATTTACCTGTAAATGCCTGTATACCACCTGATGCCAATAAAATACAATTAATTGATGATAAAAAAGCAACTCCAGCACCTGTTCAGACTGTTAATGTTAAGATTTCTGAGTCAACAGTTGCAAAGCTCCAGGAAAGTCCTGATGTTACTCATGTTCAGGAACCTGTTCCATCTTCGTCAGCAAGTATCTCAACTCCTGTAAGTTCTCCTTCACCATCAACTCAAAGTACCAGTTCACCTGAAATCTCAAAAAGTTCAGGAAGTTCAGGTGGCTCCAGCAGTGGCGATGATAGTGCCTCTGTAACTGCTAATATAAATAGTGAAGCACCAACAAAAGAACCTTAATGAGTTTTTTGCAATTTAGTAATATCTACTTTGTTCCGTCTTTCCATAACCGACTTCAGTTTTCAATAGAAGTACGAAAAGCTTTTCAGAAAATTAAGCCTGATATTGTAGCGGTTGAACTACCGGACATTTATTATTCAGATGTAATTCAGGCTGTTTCAAGACTGCCAAAACTGACAATGCTTTGTCTTGATCATGGGAATGATACTTATGCCTATATTCCAATCTTCCCTTCTGATTCAATGATTGAAGGTATCAGACTTGCCAGGGACAACAATCTGCCTATTACTTTTATTGATATGGCTGTAAAAGAGTATAAAGTAACCGATAATTCCTTTTATGCACCTGATGATTATGCTATAACCAGTATTGGCCTGGAAAAATTTTATGAAGTAAATAAAGAATATTTTTCAACGGAAGATGCAGCGGATACAAAGCGTGAGAGCACAATGGCCTTTCATCTGAACAGGTTAAGCAAAAATTTTAATAATGTATTATTTATTGGCGGTATGTCTCACTGGGAAAATATCAAAAGTCATCTACATGAAAAAACCTTTATGCTTCATCCTCATGAACTGGAAGAGATAAAAACACCATTTCTGGCAAAACCAGGAAAAAAGGCATTATACTCATTACTTGGAGAAACACCATTTATAGTATTTCATTATGAAATAGCCAGAAGATTTAACCTTCCTTTTGACAAATGGAAAATCATCATAAAGCTTATTCAGGAAGCAAAAGCAGCACCTTTGCTGGAAGAAGAAAACTTCAACACCAGAGAAATAAATAACCTGATTGAATATGCAAAAAAACTGGCAAATATTGATAATGAAATTTTACCGGATTTATACAACCTGTTATTATCGGCAAAACAAACACTTGGTGATGATTACGGGATTGAGCTTCTGGAGCTGGCAATGAAATATCCTTTTGAGGAAGAAGAAGATTTGCCGGTAATTGATCTTGACCCTAATAATAAAAATTTTATGATGGGTGGTAGAAAAATTACCTTACAGAGAAAGCTTCCTGACTTTAACCTGAATGCCAGTCCTGATAACCAGTGGCAGGAATTACAGTTGGTACGTAAAAAAAAGGATGATTTACCAGATGATTATCTGAGTGAATGGTTCATTTTCGGTTTCTTTTCTCATATTCCTGAAGATATTATCCTGGAAAATTTTATCGACAGACTGGAAAATAAAATGATCAGTGAAATGATTCAGGAGCCAAAGATTCATGAGTTTTCCGGTAGCCTGATGGATGGTCTGGATTTACGGGAAACAATCAGGAACTATACTAATAAGAAAATTTATGTCAAAGAGTTTAAAAAGGAAAAAATAACCATCGGGGCCTGGCTGATGATTTTTGATGATGATCTGGCATATGAAAAGTATCCCTGGGCAATGTCATTGTCCGCAGAACATCATAATGAATCGGACATTGCTTTTTATGCCACAAATCCTTTACTGCATCCGGTCAGCAGACAGATCATCAGGGCTGACTATGGAGCCTTACTGGCTTTTAAACCGCCTCTTCCTGATAATAAAAAAATAATGTGGGAAGATCTTGATGTAATTGACGGATTAAGAATTTATCAGCTTGTAATGCTTGCAATTGAACTTTCTCCTTCAAATGGCATACTATATCTGAGTTCTAAACCTCTTGAACCTTATTTTTATAA
>CAYRDV010000589.1:0-2510 GCA_964422885.1 uncultured Candidatus Sericytochromatia bacterium | reverse complement strand
TGAATCAAAAAAGCCATGTAGTGCATGTTTTGACGCACAATAAGCACTTCTGAAAGGAGTTCCTATTTTTCCGGTTAAACTACTGATAACAACAATGCTGCCTGATTTCTGTTTTAACAGATGTGGCAATACAGATTTAGTCAAAGCAATTGTCCCAAAATAATTTACATTCATAATTTTCTGATCTATTTCTAATTTGGTTTCCAATGCTGTCGCTCTCTGGCCTATACCACCATTATTGACCAGAATATCGATTTTCCCAAATTGCTCGATAACCTGCTTTGTTTTTTCTGCAAAACTGTCAAAAACCTCAAGATCGAGTGGCAGAACAAAAATATTACTACTATTACTACACTTGGCTTTTACCAGATTTAAATCTTTTTCTTTTCTTGATGAGATTATAATCTTTGCTCCTTCTTTACTGAAAGCATAAGCTAAAGCCTCACCAATACCTGAAGAAGCACCTGTAATCCAGACAACTTTATCTTTAAATCTCATAAAAACTCCTGTTTATGTTTCAAGAATACTTAGTAAGGACAGAAAACTGTTCTGTCCTTACTTACCTTATAATTTACTTTATTTTTTTGTAACAGAGGCAAATCCTGAAATATCTTTTTTAACTTTTTTGGGGTTACCATAATAGCTAACTTTTCCGGCACCGGAAATATCTACATCTAACTCATCTGTTGAATTTACATCAATAAATGAAAGGCCACTTGCCGAAATTTTTGCTTTATTGGCTTTTAGCCTTTTTAAAGATACAGAACCGGCACCTGAAACATCCAGTTTAACACTTTTTGTTTCTCCCCAGGCGGTAATATCTGATGCACCGGATAGATCAAAATCAATCGAATTATTTTTTATATCATAGATAAACATTTTTACTGAGCCTGAAGAATCAACACTTTTAAGATCTTCTGTGTATAAAACTACTTTTAATTTCTTTTTTGGCTTTAGTTTTTTATTTGAACTTATTTTTAATTGCCCTGGTATCTGGCTGGAAACAAAAGTAGTTAATAGAGGAACAATATTTTTATCACCTTCAACTATTGCATTGGGTTTTTTATTTTTTTTCTGACAGAATACAGTAACGTCAATTGAAGCGTTTTCCACTACTATCTTATCAAACCAGCCAATATTTCGCTCTTCCTTTTTTAAAATCCCATCGCCTTTTACGGCCAGATCAAAAAATCCAGCAGAAGTAAAAACTGTTGACAAAACTATAAAAGGTAAAACAAACAGGCTCTTTTTCATGAATTTTTCCTCAAATAAAATCTCTATAAAAGTACTTTAAAGTTACCACATTTATTAATTTTTTGAAAAATTATTTTTTCGTTTAAGGCTTAGTTTGTTGAAAGCTATTATTATTTACGGTTTACTCCTATGGTCAAGAAGAAATAAATTCTTCCTTCCTCCTCACAGATAAGCTTGCTTATCGCCTCACTTCCTCCTCACCTCTCACTTCTTCAATCTTCCCCTTTATCTGAGCACTTTCAAGTTCTGTCCACTCATCAAGTGGCTCCATACTTATGAGAAATTTAAGCAGCATTTCTTTAAAAGCAGGAGAATCAGAGGGTAACTTAGCTGTACTTTCCATATTTTCAATTTCTTTAGGGTGATGCTTTTGACTGGTATTTTTTAAATAAAAGGGTAAGGCTTTGCTTAGATTACTTTCAAGCAGATAATAACGGGTTAAATGTAATAAAGTTTGTTTTGTAGCTGGTGATGAATTATATGAAGATTCCAGAAAATTTATTCCTTTTTCTTTATTCTTCAGATTAAGGTAAGTTCTACCAAGATTAAACTTTACCAGAGGAATTAAAGCTGTATCAAGCGATGTTAAGCCCAAAGGGTTAAGTTCTTCTGAGTTTTTATCAGATAAATTAAGAATATTTTTATAAATCTTTAGTGCTTCATTATAATTACCCATATTTTGTTTGCAATATCCTAATAAAAAAAGAGCATCCAGGAATTTAGGTGAAACTTTTAATAATTCATCAACAAAAATCAGACAGTCTTTATAATTCTGAAAGCAAAAAGCCAGTGTACCTGTGAGCTTTACGAGTAATTCACCATAAAAAATGTATGGCTTATTCTTTAACTGCTGAAACAAATAATTTGCCTTGTTATAGGATTCCAAAGCACGATGAAAATCATAAACCTGGCAGTAGGCATTACCAAGATGATAAAAATAATGATAATTCCGGCTTTTATCCTTGCTTTTTTCAATGGATTCAATTAAAAGGTTAATATTATGTATTGCTTTTTTTTGAACCTCTCCTGGTGGTTTAAAACTTTCAAAATTATTTATCGCAAAAGGGGCTTTTTGAATAATCAGTTCCCCTTTGGTACAAACCGGATATTCATGTACTAAACCGTTAAAAATAATATTCTGGTTATTTTTAAAAAGAGTATTTTTAAAAAATGTTGTTCCAGGATATCCATCAGGTTGAGAATTAAAAACTTTAAACTGAAATACCAGAGGAACATTTGTTTGGGGCAGGTTTTCC
>CAYRDV010000588.1:0-2547 GCA_964422885.1 uncultured Candidatus Sericytochromatia bacterium | reverse complement strand
TCCCGTAAAATTATATTGAACTGAAGGGAAAACCAGAAAATAATCAAAATCAATAACATCATCAGTCGCGGAAGCATTTTTAGTACCAGTTGCCTCCATTCTTACTTTGTGTTTTCCATTTGCTAATCCCTGAATTTTGGCAATCCTTGCTGAAGTATCAGTTCCACTGAAATACATGTCAGATATTATCGGCGTTATTTCCGGGGTAGAACTAAATATACCACTACCTGGGCTTGTTTCTGGGTATACCAGAATTCTTTGTATTCCCCATCGTTGTCCTTTTCTTCCCCATAACTCCACATTTGTTCCATTAAACTGAAATTCTAAGCCTATTCCTGGGCCTTGATTAAAACTATAAGAATAAGTATTTGCTGGTATCGGATAATTTGTCCAAAATCCGTTTATAAACTGAGTCCCTGTATTTGATGTCATAGTTGGTGTATATTTAAGTTTGTATAAAGTACTGGTATTTGTGTTGTCTATTGTCAGAGGAGAGATACCTCCATATGTCCAATTATTTGTAAGATTTGTTGCCCAGCTAGTTCCTCCAGAAAAATAAGTTAAACCAGTCTGAGGTGGGGCATCATTAGCAAGTAAAACATTTGCACCATTTGTAAATCTATCTATAGAAATGTTTTTACTATCTCCAATACTTTCAATGGTAATTCTGTGTTCTGCAGTTGATAAGCCTGTATATTCTTTAATTAAAGCATTCTGTGCTGAAGATGAAGGATTAGGACCTACAGTATCAAATCTTGAAACAGCTCCTCCGTCAAGTGATACGTCTACATAACCACCATTATTCCACTTCCAGCCATAATATCTTATCGCAGTCTGACCAGTAAACTTAAATTCAACTGAATTAAAAATTCTGGCATAATCAAAATCCATGGCATAACCTGTAGCTGAAGAATTCTTTGTCCCTTTAGCTTCAAGTCTTACTTTGTGTTTACCTCCTGATAATCCTTGTACCTTGGCAATCAGAGCACTTGTCTCAGCCCCGTTGTAGTACATATCGATATTATCGATTATTTTTTCTGCTGTAGTGCTAAAGGCACCACTGCCAGGGCTTGTTTCAGGATAAACCAATGCTTTTACTTTACCAAAACCCTGTCCTTTTCTTCCCCATAATTCCACATTGGTATTATTAAATTCAAACTCGATTGCCTGACCAGCAGCCGTATTTGAATTAAAGCTGCAGTTATCTGATGTTATCCAGCCACCAAGCATATTTGTTGAATAAACCTGACCTGGTGTTCCATTATGCCCAAATTTTAAATTATATGTTGCTGATATATTTGTATTTTCTACTTTAAGGGGAGCTCCATTAAATGAATATGAATCTGAAACTCCGGTATTAACATTATTCCAGACATATGAGGCATTTGCATAGGTTAACCCTGTTACCAATGGGAAGTTCTCAACAGTTGTAACTGAATTATTTGGATTAGTCGCATAATTTCCTCTACTAGCACTAACATTGGCTGAAGAATTCCAGGTTTGCATAAATGATAATGCACCATTGTTTTCTTCAAGATCTGTATTACCGCTAATAGAATAATTTGCTGCACTTGAGCTGGCATCAGAAGTACTTGACCATGTTCCATCATAAATTACAGAACCATTTGAATTTTCAACCCTTGTCAGGCTTTTTATACCAAAGGGAAAATTTTTTTTATCAGAGATAGGGTTATTTTCGGGTTTACTGATATTTGGCGAATTATTAGGTACAGTTGAAGAACATGAAGATAATAACAATGATAAAGCTGTCAGAATCACTAAAGTTTGCTTTAATCTCATATATAAGCTCCAGAAAGGTATTTAATAATTAGTTTTTACCAGTATTGCTAATACTGATAAGGGCCCCACCTTGTGTGGGAGTTATTTATTCTTTAATAAAAGTTTTTTATTAAAAGTGTTTATAATATTATATTCTACTAATAATTCTGAAAATTTAGCTTTATTATTTATTTTTCTTTTTTATTGGGTACCCAATTATCAACTTCTAAAGAATACTTTTTTACTATAACATTATTAATGTTACCCAGCAATAGATAATGAATGAGTGTATTTAGGTAACAAAGAATAAAGACTAATATTAAAAGCAAATAGCAGAAAGCAATGCTTTCTGCTATTTGCTTTAGAATTTATTTATGAAAAGTTCTTACATAGGCCAATACTGATTTGATCTGATCTGCACTAAGTGAGTCTTTCCATGCTGGCATTGCTGTACCTTTAATTCCTGCGGAAATTGTTTTAGTCAGACTGGTATCATCAGAACCGTATTTAAATTTTGCCTGAACAAAGTTTCTTGGTTTAGGAGTAAGAGCTGCTGCTGCGGGTCCGTTCCCATCACCTTCAACACCATGGCAACCAGCACAATTTGCTTCATAAACCTGTTTTCCATCAGCCAGAAGTTTTTCTTTGTCACCGCCACCAGCTTCAACTGCTTTTACTTCTTCTTTGGGAGCATTGGCACTAACAATAAATCCTTCCTGATGAGGGTTTTTATAGGTAACTGAAGCATTTTTTGTTTCCATTTTTTCT
>CAYRDV010000587.1:0-2558 GCA_964422885.1 uncultured Candidatus Sericytochromatia bacterium | reverse complement strand
CGGGTCGCCCTAACAGATATTGTTTTGTGATAAGTTATTTTTTAGAAATTACTAAGTACTCCAAAAGACAAAAAACATGCTAATATATGGCCTTAGATATTTTCTGGAAAAGAGATTTATAATTAGATGCAACTAAAATTTAAAAATGCTTCTTTTGGTCTGGTATTTTCATTGATACTAGCTTCAACACCTGCGTTTGCAGTTTCTGAAACTATTAAAAAAGAACAGATAAAAAGTTTAATTTCAATTTATGAACAAGATTCTACTAAAGTTTCATCTACAACTTTAAAACCAGAACATAAAATAGAGACATTTAATAAATTTTTAAATGATATTCAAAATTATTCTAAAAATTATTCCTTAAAAAATTCAATTAAACTTTTTAAGGATAGAAAAATTTCTGAAAAAGAGGACTGGATAAATATTTACCGCTTACTTGGCATTTATTCAAGAATTAAATATAAAAAGGAACTAATTTCAGTGTTGGGGAAACTTGTTTCAATTCCAACATATATAAGGGAGGATATTCCTCAATACAAAAACCCAAATATTATTAAATTTGGTCAGGAAGTAAAAAGGCTCGCAGAAAACTTTGGTTTGGAATATAAAAATATTGATAACCGTATTTTTGAAGTAAAGCTAAAAGGTAGTAGTAATGATTCATTTGGCATATATACTCATTCAGATATTGTTCCTGCCGATAAGTCAAAATGGATACTTGATGATGGTACCAAACTTGATCCTTATAAAATGAAGGTTATAGGAAATAATATTTATGGACGTGGAACCGAAGATGATAAATGTTCAATAGTGGTTTCTTTATTTGCTATGAAAATTATTAAAGAAAATGGTTTTAAATTAAAACGCTCAATTCGTCTGTTGATTGAAACTACTGAAGAAACAAGTGGTGAAGGAATAGAATATTATAAAGAGAAAAATAAGGTTCCTGATTATAATATTGTTTTAGATAGTGCGTATCCTGTAGTGACTGCTGAAAAAGGATTTGGCATAATTGCGGCAAAATTCAAAGTAAAAAAAGGAACAGGTAATGGTCCTGAGATTATTAATATTACAGGTGGACTTGCCTATAACCAGATTCCTTCAACTTCTGTTACTACTATTGTTACATCAGATCCTTCAGGTCTGGAAAATAAAATCAAAAAGATAGCTGAAGAATATATAAAAGTAAATGGTAAAAATTTTAAAATTAAAACCAGTATTAATAAAAAGCACCTTTTAATTACCGTTATTGGGAAATCTGCTCATTCATCAGCTCCTCAAAATGGTATTAATCCTGTAGCATTGATGTTTAATTTTTTATCTGAAGCAGATAAACAGTTAAATTTTAAAAATAATCATTTTAAGGATGCCGTTTCTTATGTTAATGATAACTTTGGCCTGGACTATTATGGGAATAAGCTTGGCATCGCTTATAAAGATGATTTTATGGGGCCTCTTACAGCAGCACTTACGTTTGTAAGCCTAGCGGATAATCAACTTGAAGTATCATTAAATCTTCGGGCACCAAAAGGGAAAGAACCCCCTGCTTTAAAATCTGAAATTATAGAAAAATTAAAAATGTATCAGCAAAAAAACAATAATGATTTTATTATTGATGTGAGTACTGGTGATTATATGTACCGAAACGTAAAGGGTGAATGGATCAATACTTTGCTTAATGTTTTCGGTGATGTTACCGGAAAAGAAGCAAAACCTGTTTCTTCAAGTGGTGGAACCACTGCCAAACAGCTACCCAAGGTGTTTCTTTTGGTCCACAAATGCCGGGAGAGGTATATACCGGACATACAGATAATGAATTTAAAAAAATTAGTAATTATCTTTTTGATGTTCAGATGTTTACAGAAATGTTTTTGAGAATCGGAAATCTGGAAAAGATGGAATAAGTTGAATCTACAAGAAAAATATAACTTTGATTATATTCAAAATAATGGGTTACTGTTATTTAAATGTATTTCAGGTAGCCAGGCATATGGTACAAATACTGACAGCAGTGATCTCGATATAAAAGGGGTTTTTATCTGCGAGTCTGATGATTTATTTGGATTCAAGGATGTCCCATCTGAAATAGCAGATGATAGACAAGATTGTAAATATTATGAAATCGGAACTTTTATTAAACTTTTAAAAAAAGCAAACCCTAATATTCTGGAAATGGTGGCGAATGACCAGGAAAATATTTTATTTTGTCATCATTTATTTGAAAGGTATATTTTAAATAACCAAAATTTATTTTTGTCAAAATTATGCCGGGAAACATTTGCTAATTATGCAATCAACCAGATAAAAAAAACAAAGGGGTTAAATAATCACATGACAAAAGATAAAAAGGATTATAAAAATATGAATCATACTATCCGGTTATTAAATACCTGCCTGGATTTATTTAAAACCGGAAAAATTATTGTAAAAAGACCTGAACATGAATTATTGCTTGAAATAAGGAATGGTAAATATTCATATAATGAAATCCTGGCAATGGCGGAGGGTGCATTAAAAAATGGTAGAGGGTTCAAAAATAGTTCAAAACGGCCTCTGGA
>CAYRDV010000586.1:0-2596 GCA_964422885.1 uncultured Candidatus Sericytochromatia bacterium | reverse complement strand
CATATACCACCGCTCAATATAATTCCTCCTCAAAACAGGACGTATTGACAATTCACGGTCAGTTAATAGCAGGACACCAACTTACTCAGACAAAGGCAGATACTGATAATAAGGCATCCTCAAAGAATGATCAGTTGGTGATGTATGGAGCCTTTTATTCCTTTGTTCCACCAATTTTGTCATATTTTGACAGAACTGATTATCTTTATCCAAACCAGGAGAGTACAGCCAGACTTTATCTTTTTGATCAGACTCTGGCGCAGGTGCCGTTAGGTGGTTCTCCATACTTCCCTCTCATCGCTGGTAACTATACAACCACAAGCCTTTATGTACCGGGTATCGATATTGCTCAGATAGTACCAGGCACCTGGAAGGTGATTAGTGGAAACTAAATGACATCCCCCTTAATCCCCCTTCTAAGGGGGAAATATCGGAAAAAAGTTTTATTTTACTTAGCCCAGAAACAATATTTCTGGGTATTTTCAATAATTGCTGTTTTATTTTTTATACCAGCTAAAAACGTTGAAGCTGCACGTCTCCAGGAAATAAGAAATGAAATCGTCTTTTATTCAGACAAGCTTGAGTCGCTGGATAAAGATTCATTTATCTTAAAAGGCAAAGTTTTATTTATTTATCAAAATTTTACCCTGGAAGCTGATTATCTTTTTTTGGATTTTAAAAACGGTTTTGGCAGAGCCAAAGGAAATATTCGGGCAATAAACGGAGATAGTCAGATATATGCTGAAGAACTTGAATTTGATACCATTTTTGAAACTATAAAAATAAAAAAAGCTCAGGTAAATTTAAATAATATTATTGGTTTTAAAGCTAAACAAATAAACCTGATAAAAAACTTATTTCAGGTAAATGGTTTTGAATTTCGTGAAACTGATAAAAAGAACCTTATTCCTTTTTCAATACTAATTGAGCATATTAATATTTTCCCATTTTTTAATAATAAATACTTTTTTTTACAATTAACAGATATAAATGGAAAAATTCTGAAATCAGGTGAGGTCTTGCCAACTGATATACCTGCGTTTAGTACATTTATAAGAAATCCGACTTTACCAAAAAATTATATAAATCAACGGAGAATCAGAGGCTTTTTTGAACCGGGCTCATTTTTTGCCAGATTTGGTGTGGATTATTATAAAGGAGCCTGGGTTAGTGGAACTGTTGCCTATTTTAGTTCAGATTATAGTAATGGCTTCTTAACCGGAGAATATGGTGTATTTTCAGGTATTTCACTAAGTGCATACCAGGATCTTACTGATGGTAAAGGAAATCTTGTCCAATTTAATGGTTTATTTGAACAATATAATGTATTTTTAAAGAAAACAAACCTTAATGCCAGCCTAAATTTTATTCATGATTTTAAATATGATGCCCTAAATTTAAGACTTGGTCTGAATCAGCCAATATTGAGTTATGATGCTAACCGTAAAATTAAGCCTCTATTGGTATACCGTCTCCCGGAAATTTCACTTAGCTCTATTTTTAGAGTGGAAGAATTGACTAAAATCCAATACCGTTACGATTTTTCGGCAACAAGATTTTTAGTTATAGAATCCGCAAGTATTGCTCAGGACATAGGAAGAGTAAGGGTATTAGCTGATTTAAACAGCCCCCGGTTTAAGCTTACTGATAAAATAAACTTTCAGCTATTAAGCGAAACAATCTTTTCAAACTACCTGTCCAAAAGTTATCAACTTGGTGTTGCTGGCCAAATACAGATGAATCATCAGCTTTTTAAGAACTTTGAATATATTTTGAGATACAGGCAAAGGTGGATTACAGGTACAAGTCCATTGGCATTTGAAACCCTGACCGGAAACCAATTTGCCGGTGTTCAGCTAAACTGGTGGATCAACGACTTTATTGAGGTTGGAGGTTTTGGCGAATTTGATATTCAAAGCAGACGAATACCTGATGTTGATTTGGTTGTAAATTATATTACTGACCATTATACAATCACTGTTCTGGCAAGTTTCCCGGATATTAATTTTAATGGTAATGTAAAATTTATGGATTTCTAAGAAGTGAGGAGGAAGTGAGGCCGTCACTTTGTGACTAGTGAGGCAACAAGTCAAGCCTTGTCTGTGAGGGGGAAGTAAAGAAGTGAAAAGAAGATTTATTTTATATTACTTCTCACTCACTTCCTCCTCACTAAGACAGCTAAAGCTGTCTGGCCTCACTGAACGAAGTGACCTCACTTTTAATAATAAATTAACCTGATATTTACTTAAATAAAACAAGGAAAATTCCTTAATATCTATAACTTTAGAAGAGAAGAAATATAATTGAGAAACACTAAAATATAAATTTTTAATTTTTGCTTACCTGGCTCCAAAACCCTGATGATTATATTTCTTAAAAGTAGAACCTTTATAAATTTTGTAGGGAGAGAGTAAATGAAAAAATTATTAATTATTGCTTTAATATCAGCATTTTCACTTGGTACTATAAATGCCGCTTCTATCCAGGCAAGCGGAAATTACACTGCTGTGATTATTGATTGTTCAGATCTTGGTTTGGTTCGGGCAATGTCCCCTGTTTTAAGGGATGGGAAAGGCGAAGAAGTTTATCCTGCTGC
>CAYRDV010000585.1:0-2616 GCA_964422885.1 uncultured Candidatus Sericytochromatia bacterium | reverse complement strand
TATTGGAAAAGCATAAATCATTTTTTTTTATTTATGAACTGCTCAATGTCGGTTAAAATACAGATTTTTTTGATTAAATATTTGAGTAGACATTTTAGCTATAAGTAAAACTATTTATAGAAATTCACCAGTTTATCCGGATGAACACCAAGATAATACATTGTAACTAATAGCCAGTTCCTAAGGGTACAATACACTACGCCTTCTTTTTCCCATCTTCTTGAAGAAGTTTTTACTTTTTCAGGAAAAATAATTATTTTTTTTCGGGCTTTTTTTATTTTTAACATTAATTCAACATCCTCCATTAAAGGAAAATCAGGAAACCCACCAATTTCTAAAAAATATTCTTTTTTAATAAAAACAGCCTGATCACCATAAGGAATTTTTGTAATCCTTGAGCGAATTGAAGCGACAGCTTCGATGAAACGATATATTTTTTTTTGAGAGTTTATATAAAGATCAAATGCTCCGCCAACATAGGTTTCTTTGTTCATAAAATCCGCAATTTTTTTTAAGGCATTTTCTGGTAATTCAGTATCTGCATGTAAAAAGAGTAAAATACTGCCAAGGGAAATATCTACACCCTTATTCATTTGTTTGCTACGCCCTTTGGGAGAAGTTATTTTCTTTACATTTGTATTTTCAATTACTTTTAGTGTTTTTTCCTGAATATCAGCATCAACAACTATTATTTCAAAATCAGTATTTTTTTGTGACTGACAAATACTTTCAATTGTTTTATTAATGGTATTCATTTCATTGAACACAGGAATTATTATAGATATCATATCTAAGTTTTATCAGTAATGATAATACCTCGAAGCGGTGACTGAAAGGAATCCCCTTGTGGGGAGTTATTAAACAAATTTTTCAAATAATCCATAGTCTTTGAACAGTTAAAATCGGTATTTTTATTTCTTTCATATAAAGCTTTTAAATCTGTATAGGTATCAACATCCTGCCACTTTTGTAATAAATTAACATGATAATTATAGCGGTTAAAAATTGCCTTTGTTTTTTGAAAAACAGTTTCGGTACTCCATTCAATCCCTGTAAAAATATCGGCTAAAAATTTTTCTTTTTTAAACCCTATAAGGTAATATCCTCCATCAAATGTCGGGCCAATTACAGCGTCTTTCTCATCAAGGCTTTGAAAAGCAGAACTAAAGATTTCATCCTTTAAATCTGGGCTATCACTTCCGATAATTAATACTTTTTCAAAGCCTTCAGTAAATGTAGCCAAAAAGGCATTTTTCATTTTTTCGCCAAGATCATTACCTTGCTGAGGTAAATAAGAAAATCCATTACCAAGCCAGGATTGAAATTTACTTTTTGTTTCGGGTGGGTAAAAGGAAATTTTAAAAATAAAACTTTCTTTATTCATAAGCTCTAAAAGATCTATTACAAAGTTTTTATATATATCCAAAACTATTTTTTCATCCAGGTCAGAAGCAAGCCTGGATTTAACTTTACCTAATTCAGGATATTTCACAAAAATGATTATACAATTTTTTTTATTATTCATTTTTTATAATTTTTCTAACTCTCCTCTAAATCTCCTCTCTTCATAGAGAGGAGACTTTAAGAAATTGACCCAAGAGGGAAATGCTCAAACAATTGGTAATGAATATTATATTCTACTCAATCGCTTTAGTTTAAATCATTAGTTTGAGCATTTCCAGTTTATTGAAAGCTATTATCATTTACGAAGGACTCCACAGGGTCAATCAGAAGAATTTCTCGTTCCTCTTTTTATTATCCCTAAGCTTGAGCTATTATTTAATTTATGATTAATTTAGAAAATTTTTGGAAACAACCACCGCTAAAACCTGAGTTATCAGATAAGGTTGTACATATCTGGCGCATTTCTTTTTCAGAACATCTAAAAAATCTCGATAAATACAGGAATATCCTTAATGATGAGGAAAGAGCAAGGGCTGATAGGTTTTATTTTACCAAGGATCTAAACAGATTTACTATTGCCCGTGGATTATTAAGAATGCTTCTTGCCGATTATATGTCTATTCAATCAGAAGATATAATTTTTGTTTATAACCAGTTTGGTAAACCGGAAATACCTAAGAATATTTATTGTAAAAAAATAAGTTTTAATATTTCTCATTCGGAGGATTTAGCTCTTTTTGCTTTTGCTATAGAGCGGATGATAGGCGTAGATGTGGAGTTTATCCGAGCTAGAGTTTCTTTTCGGGAGATTGCTACCAGGTTTTTTTCACCTTCTGAAGTGAGAGAATTATACTCTCTTCCTGATAAATTACATAAAGAAGCTTTTTTTAATGGTTGGACACGTAAAGAAGCTTACATCAAAGCTAAAGGTAAAGGCCTGGCAATTCCTCTTGATAGTTTTGATGTTTCCTTAACACCCGGAAAACAGGTATTGTTACTTGATTCAAGAGATGAACCTGGTATTTTTTATGAATGGTTTATGGATGAACTATTTCTTGGTAATGATTATAAGGGAGCAATGATTGTAGAAGGAAAAAATCTTGATATAAAATGTTATGGTTTATAAACTAGACCAAAGAAAAAGCCCTGCGATTGCAGGGCTTTTTCTTTAAATTTTTACTTTGCGCCTAAGCTTGAACCAAGGTTTTTATC
>CAYRDV010000584.1:0-2626 GCA_964422885.1 uncultured Candidatus Sericytochromatia bacterium | reverse complement strand
AAAGGCGGCAGGCAGATGGAAGCCTGAACAGCTTTTTACTTAACCTGAATATGTTAAGCCCTGATAATAATATAAAAGATTTACTTGACCATCTGCCAAATAAGACTCAGCATCAGCAAGCCACCTTAATCGTTAATGAAGCGATTTTAAAAATAGTCCCTGATAAAATTGATGCAAAAGCCCTGTCCGTTGAAGGAGATACTATCACTGTCGAACAGGCAGTTTCTGCTCTAGATGAGCTGGCAAAATCTGATCCAAAAATAGCCGATTTATTAACTAATATTGAAAAAAATGCTCCTGGTATAGGCCAGTCCTTTAACTTAAGAGGTATTACCAAACAGGATTTCGCCCTTTTCCTGGCAACTGGACAGGCACAACCCCGGCAGGATGGAAAAAATACAATTGATGATGCGATTAAACTATTCAAAAGGTCTGGTGAATGGTCAGCCCAAAGTTCTATTACAACTATAACAAAGGTACATAGGTCAGCACTTGAAAAACGGATTGATGATTTAGAGACAAAAATAAAAGATGTAAAACAACAACTTACAATAAACAAAGAACCTAAAACTGAACAGGATTTACAGGCAAAACTATTTCAGTTAACAGCCCAAAAAAGAGAAATGGCTATCCAGATAAAAAATGATAATTCAACAATAAACTCAATAGCAACTTCGGGAATACGTGCAAGAGCTGGCTATGTAGAAAGTGAAACTTTCAAAGTAAAAAAGAGGCTTGAGTCTCTTGATCCCAAAAGTCCTGGATATGAACAAACTAAAAAATCCCTGGAAAAGCAGCTTAAAGGATTACAGAATTCAGCCGTAATTGATGCTAATTCTCTTGATCAGAGTGTAAAGGCAAGCGGTGGAGATAAAGCTCCTCAGAGTGTTAAAAATCTGGCTGCTGGTGCGCATGTTACAGCCGCTAAGGTTGATATTTCCATTGCTGGAACGATACCCAATGATTCAAAAAACTCTTTAGAAAGAAATCCTTTACTTACCAATCAGGCTCCGGAAATTGTTAACGGAAAAGTAGTTAAACCCGGTGGAGCTGGATATCATATTGAAAAGGCTGAAAACTATAATCCAGAATTAAATAAAAATGCCGGGTTTCTTGATTTAAAAATTGGTTATAGTCAGGCCCGGAGAGCTGATGCTGCTTCAATTTTAAAAGTAACAGGTGTTGATTATAATGATAAAACAAAAACATTTAAAACTGATAACCCTGTAACAGAGCAGCAAAAGGAATTATTAACCGAATACCACCAGGATGGGACAAAAGTTGTTAATAATGCTGAAGCAGAAAAAAAGATTATTCAGGCAGGATTACCACCAAAAACTGACAAAGCACCATCAGATCATGTAAAAAAAGCGGAAGTAGAGGCCCTGTATGCAAAAATCCAACGTCTGAACGGAACAATCACCGATATTAATGTTGAACAAACAAATACTATTGCCGCATCTGAACAAAGTAAAAAGAAGCTTACTAATGCAACTGAAAATATCACTTCCAGAGAAGAAAGATTAAAACAGGTATTACCAGGAAAAGATAAAACGAACCCTACTGCCTTTGATCAGGCAATAGAAGAACGAGATCGCTTTAAAACACAGTTAGAAGAAGCAGAGAAAAAACAAAAGGAAAATTCAACCCCTTCTGAAACTTTAATGTTTGAAATTGAAGATGGTAAAAAGGCTCTGGAAAGAGCAAATCAGGTTATCAAGCTGATGGATAATGAATATGAAAAGCTTGCTGGTCATCCAAGGTGTGCCAGTAAAGACCAGATGAAAGCTATTGAAGGAAAGCCACCAGCTCCAGGATCAATAGATGAAGCAAAACAACAGAAAAAAGATGCTGAAAAGGAAACCGAAACTAATAAAACTCTTTCAGGTACCTTGATAAAAGCCAAAGATAATGAAGCAGGTAAAAAATTACCTCCACCTAATCTTAGTGATATGACCAAAGTGGTTGAAAAAAATATCACCGAGGAAAAAGACCATTATAAAAATGCTCCAGGATGGATGCAAAATGATAAGGATTTTAAGGCAGGGCAATCTCAGTTTTTATTTCAGAAAGTAGCTGCTCAACAGATTGCTGTAAAAGATACAATGGGTTTTGTAGCAAATAATCAGGCCAGAGAAGATGCTTCTCAAAAGCAGGATAACCCATTTGGGTTTAAAACTCCTGGATTTAATAATCAGCAAATTCCGAAACAGGAACAATGGAATATTCCACCAGAAAAATGTAATATATCACATCATAATCAGCCATCTCAATTTAATAAAATTGATAGTGCAAAAATGTTTGCCGATATGTCTAACCTTGCCAAGGAATCACCTGAAGCTAAAAGGGCTATTGCAGATGCAGGCAATAATGGTGAACTTGCCGAAAAGGAAAAGTGGGCAAAAGCAGCAGTAGACACGGTAGCTCAGGCAGAAAAGTTAAGAACTGAAATAAAACCTTCATTAGCAAAAGAACAAAACCAGGCAATGGCTATTATGGCTATCAGTTCCGGTAATTTTGTTGCTGGTAATGTTGCAGAAAGTGTACCTCAGGATTCAGTAAGATTATTAAAACGAAATATAAAAACAACTCATGAGATTCCTGATTCAGTCCTTACTGAAAAAGG
>CAYRDV010000583.1:0-2647 GCA_964422885.1 uncultured Candidatus Sericytochromatia bacterium | reverse complement strand
CTGCGGCCTTTTGGGTTAAGCCATAAAATCTGCCGGTAAAATGGATAGGTAGCTGGGTATCTAAGAAATGCTTAAATGCAGATTTTAGAATACCGGATGGCATGTTTACAGCCAAGGGCAATATGCCCGAACCTATCAGTAGGAGTAAACGTACGTTAACGAACAGAACTGCCAAACGGCAGCTTCTGTTGTGGTTAATGTAAGTTATTAGATCTTTAGTCCCAACCCAAACTTTACAAAGTTCAATTCAGACAGCAATAGTTACCCTGTTTTTTCCTTTTACTTTTGACTGATATAATGCTTCATCGGCTTTTCTGATAATCGTTTCAGATGAATTTCCATGTTCAGGTAAACATGAAATCCCGATACTTACTGTTACCTTTAACTTCTCTTTGTTAAAACCAGTTACTTCTATTTCTGAAATACACTGTCTTATTCGTTCAGCTAGCTTAAAAGTACCATCCAGTGCAGTTTGTGGCAAAAAAACAATAAATTCTTCTCCACCATATCTTCCCGCAAAATCCGTATCTCTAATACATTCTTTTACTTTTTTGGCAACTGCTTTAATAATTTTATCGCCAATCAGATGCCCATAAGTGTCATTGAATTTTTTAAAATTATCAATATCAATCATAATCAGGCCAAGCTCATTTTTATACCGGACAGATCTTTTTATCTCTTCTTCAAGGGATTTTTCAAAATACCGTCTGACATAAAGTTTACTTAATGTATCAGTTGTTGCTAATTCAAAGAGATAAATACTTTCCCATATTGAAGAGACTAGATGACTTAAGGTTTCAAGTGTTGTTTCATCCTGAACATTAAACTGTTTTTCTTCTGAAATTTTATTAAGGATGCAGATAACCCCTTCAATTTCTTTATCTATTAAAAGAGGGTAAATTGAAGCTGATTCAAATGTTTCTCCTTTTATTGAACCCGCTTCATTTATTTTTATTGCGCTCTTACCTTTTAAAATTTTTGAATGAATATTACACTCATTTATGAAAATACTGGTATTTTTTGTGATATTAGACGTATAATATGTTGATAACACATTAAAACATTTTTCTTCTGGAACATATTCTGAAATAAACCCTTTTTGGGCTTCAAGCAGATCAACTATTGAAGGTAAAACGGTTTCCATAAGTTCATCAACATTTTTTATGGGGATTAATTTTCCCACCAGTCTGTTAATAGAATTGAGAATAAGGACAATGTTATTTAACTGGTAATTTTTTAATTTTATTTGCTGACTTGATGCTTCAATTACTTTTTGTTTTTCTTCAAGTTGCTTTTTACTTTCTTCAATTTTTTGAGTATAATTAATCAAATCAACTGACATTTGCTCCATTGAGTTTTGTATAATCTGAATTTCATGAAATCCTGATATTATTCCTTCTGTTTTATGATTTAAATTAACCAGATTTCTCATTTGTTTACTAAGGCTTAATAGTGGCCTGGTAATACGTGCAGTTATTGCAGAGCCTATTATTAAAGCAAGAAGAACGGAAATTATACACAAGATAATTGTAGTATTTGTATTATGTTTAATTCGTTCCATAAAATCTGATTCTGGAATAATTACAGCAATTATCCAGTCCAGACCATAATCATCTTTTACTGATGCTACTTGCAACAGCTCTTTTTGGTTATTTACCAAAAAATCAAGATTTGCTGATGTTTGGATATTATCATATTTCCCAAAATACTCTTCAAGATGTTTAGCTGTATTACTGATTAAAAAGTTTGAACTCTGAGACACTTTTAACCTTTGTATTTCTCCGTTATTCTCATAACCAAGTGGTTCTAATGTTGAACTGGCAACAAGTAAACCGCTTTTATCAATAATAAATGTCTGCCCGGTTTTTCCGGCTTTGAGTCTGCTTAGGAAAACACTTAGTGCCTCTAATGTAAGATCACAGTCAAGGACACCAATCAAAGTTCCTTTTTCATCATAAATTGGGTTAACTGCTGTTAGACCAAGTCTTGGTGGTTTTGTAAAAAATGTATATATCTGGCTCCAGACAGGTCTTTTTGCATTTTCAGCCGCAATATACCAGGGTCTTTTTCTGGCATCATAATTTTTGCGGATATTTAGGATTTTCCCTCTGTTTCCATTTTTATCAGTAGAATAAGTATATTTATTATTCCCTGTTAATTCATCCCTGACCTCAATATGAAAAGAACCATCATGTGTTCGTTCAACTCCAATAAAATTACCTTTATTATCACCAAATGCGATATAACTAACCGTTTCAAATTCTTGTAGCTGATTATAGAAATATTTTTCAAGACCATTAAAATCTTTTAAATTTATTCTTTTTTGTTTAAAAGAATCAACATTAATTTTATTAACCAGAAAAGGTATTCTCAGATAACTACGTAAACTGTCATTAATATGAGATGTTAATTCATTTCGTAGTTGTAAGGCAACATCATTTACTGCTATTTGGCTATTTTGAAACGAAAATATACTGGTTAACCCTACCGAAATAAGGATTTGAATTATAAATAATAAAATGAGTATTATTCTAATTGACATTAATTTAATTATGTCATTCTCTTTTAGTCTATGCAAGACCCAGTTTTTTTGCGGGTGCATTAAAAAATGGTAGAGGGTTCAAAAATAGTTCAAAACGGCCTCTGG
>CAYRDV010000582.1:0-2667 GCA_964422885.1 uncultured Candidatus Sericytochromatia bacterium | reverse complement strand
AGTTCACCTTTGGAATAAATGGCCCTCTCAAAATGTCCAAGATAGCTAAAAAATTTCTGTTGCTTTACATAATTTACAAATACATCATTAACCTTTTTTACTTTTAGAAGCATTGGTTTTAAATTAGTTTCAACAGCCATTGAGCTCACAGCTAATTCCTGAAATCCCATCATTTTTAAATAGGCAACCTGATCTGGAGTTACAGTTGCCAGAATATACTCAACATTTCTCAGGTAGCACCAGTAATACCCCATTAATAAAAGACCCAGGATTAGCTTTGGTTCACTTCTGTATTCTTTATCAATACATAACATACTGCAATCAACAATTTTTTCATTTACTTGTTCAAAATAAAGTTGAAAGTCAAAGTAACGCTCTGCTGGTAAACCAACTTCGGAATATTGTGTCAGGCGAATCGAACCAATTGGAACATTATCATCTTTAATGGCAATAAAATTGGCAGACTTATCAAAAGTATCAAAAAAATCATAATAACGACTGTCATTTCTTTCAGTATCAATTTTTTCTTCTTCAATCAGAATTTTATGCCTTAATTTAAATACCAAATCAGCATCCGAAGGACTTTTAGCCAGTTTTATCTGAATTACCATTTTCACCACCTTTTTTTAATATGAGTGAAACTTCTTAGTAAACTAGAAATAGTGATTAATCAAAAAAGGAGCTTCAATAAAATGTTAACAACGTAAGAAGAAATAATCAATATTATATTTTTGGATCAGGCTATAAAAATATTTATTAAAAAATTTACTCAGAACAAAAAACAGCTTTTTATGTAACAAAAGTTTTAATTTTTTTTACTTTCAGATAAATTGACCAGCATTTAATATTTCTTTATTCTATAATTGAGAGTATACAAAAATTAAAAAAGAAGGAAAGCAAACTGTGATTGATGCCGTCTTAATTTTTCCTCCAATGGCAAATCCTTTTTATCCCTATCTTTCAACTCCAACCCTGGCGTCTTATCTTACTGAAATGGGAAGAACAGTTGAGCAAAAGGATATAAACCTGGAATTGTTCGATTATGTTTTTACAACTGAATACCTTGATAATCTTGAAAAAGAAATGCTTGAAAAGATTGCTTTTTATGATGCTCAGTCTGAACTTGACTGGAAAAAGCAGGAAGAATATGTTCAGCTAATTTGCCTGAAAATTGGGCTCGAAAATTTAAGAAATTCAACGGCTTTAACCCCTGAAGAAGTTAAAGCTGCTTTCAGGGATATCAAATCCTATAGCTATGAAGATAATTTACCGGTGTTACTTGAACCCTGGAAATTTTATAAAAGCCTTTTTAGCCTGATAACTTACCCTGTTTCACCGCTTCAACTACCAGTATGTGATACCAAATCAGTAAAAAGAGCTATCGAAGGTGAGGAATATTTTCTTTACTATAAAATTTTAAAAGAGAAATTTGTACCGGATATTTTAAAAAATAAGCCAAAATTTGTTGGAATCTCACTCACATACCAGACTCAGGTGATACCAAGTCTTTATCTTGGTTACCTGTTAAAACAGGCAGATCCGTCAATTCATTTATCAATAGGTGGTCAGCATCTATCCACTATAAGTGGGGATATACCTGAGTTATACAAAGACTTAGAATTTATTGACAGTATTGTTGTTGATGAAGGTGAACTGGCAATTACCCATATTCTTGACTATCTGGACGGTAAAGAAAGTATTGAAAATATTCCGAATCTCTTTTATATGAAAGAGGGTAAGGTTATCGAAAATAAACGTGCCTTTATGAATGACATAAATCACCCTCCTTTACCTGATTTCAGTGGTCTTCCCCTTGATAAATACTTTACGGGAAGTCTGGTATTACCCTATGCTGCGTCTAAAGGGTGTTATTATAATAAATGTACTTTTTGCAGCTTCCCTTATATAAGCCCAAAATACAGAGTTAAAACACCTTCTGATGTTGCTCTGGAAATAAAACAGCTGGCAGAAAAATATAATACTAAATTATTTTATCTTACCAATGAGGCTGATCCGCCAAAAAGAATAAAACAATTAAGTGAAGAAATTATTAAACTTGATTTGGACATACTTTATCATTCATTTTGCCGTTTTGACCGAAAGGTCGATCGGGAAATGGTTGAATTATTGGCAGAATCAGGTTGTCGGGTACTTTTCTTTGGTCTTGAAGCGGCAAGTAACCGCATTAATGAAATGATGATGAACAAAGGTATTAATCTGCAAAAAGCAGGACAGATCCTAAAAGACTGTGATGATTTAAATATTTCCACAGTTGTTTCCAGTATTATTGCCTTTCCGACCGAAACTCAGGAAGAAGCAATAAAAACCAAAGAGTTCCTGATAAATTACAGTTATTACCGAAATCATGTACCTCAGTCACATGACTTCAGATTACCAAGAGGCACTCATACTGAGCTCCATTATCAGCAATATAATATAACCAAGCTTTACCGCAATGAAGGAAATCTCTCGACTATTCTCAGTAATTACGAAACAACCTATAAAGTTCTTAGCCAGGAAGAGAGAAAAGCAGCCAGAATTCCGCATGAAACGATTGATAATTGGCCACATCATGATTGCATAGATTTATTATATTCTCTTCATTATGATGGTAATACGCCAGTTATTTTCGGATATAATAAAAAGCTTGAACCACCACAAAATCCA
>CAYRDV010000581.1:0-2675 GCA_964422885.1 uncultured Candidatus Sericytochromatia bacterium | reverse complement strand
TATTTAGAAGATCTACTCCAGCCAGATCTGTAAAAATCCAGTCAAATCTTTTCAGATTATAACGTAATGAATTGAAATTAAGATTCCAGTCTGAAACTGCTGCTACAATCGGATAAGGTGAATCTTCTGCCAAATCAGGTAAAGTATTAAATTCAGGAGACCACCAGATAATAATATCAGGATGCCAATTCTCCGGTAATCTGTTTAAAATATCTGTAAAACTGTCGCTTCCAACTTTATAAATAATATCAGTTTCCTGAATCCCAAATGTTTTAAAACCAAGATTTTGTGCAGCCTGACCTACTGGATCTTTGGGGGTAACAGGTCCAAATAAAACTTTTATAAAACTATTCATTAGTTAAATACCAAATACAATTTTCAGAATTTCATCTGCCCGCTGAGCATAAGTATGCTTCATTAATACTTCCTCTAATCCCTGTCTGGCAATATTTTCCCTCTCTTCCTGATTTTTAAGGTAATATTCTGCCAGTTCTGCCAAATCCTTTTCATTATTATATAAAACAAGATGCTGTAAATTGGTAAAAAGTTCCTCAAGCCTGCTTTCGTTGGGTAATCTGTCTGTCAAGAGCATACTTCCTGAACAGAGAGCTTCAAACACTCTCATATTTAAATCCCCATTCAGGCTTTTGTTGAAAACTATTTTTGAGCGGCTGAAAGCCAGTGCGGTGTCCTGAAATATTTTGCGGGCAATATGCAGATCAAAACCCTGATTTTTCAGGTGTTCCAAAAGCATTACCCGCTCAGGATACCATTTTTTATAAGTCTGACCGATAAAACAAATCTCATAAATTTTTTCAGCTGTAATTTTACCGTGTATTTCAGGATCACAGGCAACGGGTAGCCAAAAAACATTGGTAACTCCTGCTGTTTCAAAAAAAGGAATGTCCTGAGCATGGACCATAAATGTATAATCAAAATGGAGGGCATACTTACTTTTCCATTCAGCCTGTCCTGTATGTGTATCAATCATAACACTGACTGATGGACAGGATAAATATTCTTTTATATTAACGGGTAGAAATGCTCCATTGGAATCAAACCAGATAAATAAATCAGGTACCCACCCTTCCGGTAGTTTTTCCAGGATTTTGTCCATCCTTATTTCTTCCCGGGGAAAGAATAAATCAGGCTTTTTCAGGTGTCTAACTAATAAATCCGTTACTTCTTTTATCAGAGCTGGTGATTCTGTTTTAAATTCAGAATCAATTTCATGTTGTTCCCATGATTTTATCTCATCCGGGGTAACACCTGGGCTACAGGTGATTACATTATGGTTTTTTCTAAAAGCCCGTTCATAATAGTTTGATGTAGCAATAGGTCCTGCTGTATTTGCTATTAGTATATTTAATTTTTTTATTTCTCCTGGTTTTTCTTGATTGTTTTCCCGTTTTAGTTTGCTTATCTGGTTTTTATAGGCAAGTTCAAGACTTGAAATAATAAACTGTGATTCTGTTGCATAAATTGGACATGAGTTAATAATTGCCAGTAGTTCATTGGAAAAATCAATACATTTACTGTAATTTTGTAAATGATTGTTGATATTTAAGACTTTTTTCCATAAATCAGGGTTAAAAGGCTCTGCTTCCAAAGAAATATAATACTCTCTCAATGCCTCCTCTTTTTTACCTTCAATTTCTAATATTTCTCCGTATTTTTTTCTGGGGCTGGCTGATAATTCAGGTTTTAATTTAATAGCAGAGCCAAAATAATCAGCAGCCAGATGATGATTATTTTTTTGAAAATAGAAATCTCCCAGGTTTTGATAAATTTTCCACAAAAGCAACCTGTTAAACTCATTTGAATCAGTATCAGGATTTAGTATAAATAAGGCTGTTAATTGTTCCCATTCAATCCTGAAAATATCATAACTGCGTGGGAAAATCAAATCATCATATGATATATTGCTTTGCTTGTTTTCCAGTAAATCCTTTACTTTTAGATAACTTTCAAGAATTATTTCTTCAATGTTAAAAAGAAATGCAATATTTCCCAGATTATAATAGCCTACTACATACTCAGGGTTCTTTTTGGTTAATTTATTAAACATTTCAAAGGCATTACGCAGAAGTAATTTTTGTTGTTCCTGACTACTTTGTGGCAGTGTTGCTGATAGCGCGACTAAAACTCCCATGGCATTTATTAATTTAGGATTTTCCGGTTCAATTTTCAGGGCATTGTTAAAAACTTTGGCTGCAAGTTGTAGCCGTCCTCTTGTTATACCCTGAATCCCATTCATTCCTAAATAATAATTCTGAGAAACTACTGATAAATTAAAAAACTCTCTGGTTTTTATCTCCTGTTCATTAAACTTATAATCAGTAATTATTGTAATAAGCTGCTTAACATGATCCGTATAGGTTTCACTCTGAATACGTTTGAAACTCCGTTCTGCTATTTCTTCTCTTTCACTGTCATTTTTTAAATAATAATCAATTAGTGATTCCAGATTATTATCGTTATATAGTACGCAATGGAGCTTGTCTTCAAAGATATTTCTGATTTCTAAATTCTCTTCCTCAAAAAAAAGAAGAGCACCACAGGCCGGGGCTTCATAGGCCCTCATATTTATTTCATTGCGGATACTTCTGTTAAAAACTATTTTTGACTGGCTTAATATTTTGCCATATTCTTCTCCATATATACCATACAGGATT
>CAYRDV010000580.1:0-2725 GCA_964422885.1 uncultured Candidatus Sericytochromatia bacterium | reverse complement strand
CACTATCAATATTTTCTGAAACTATTTTCCACAAATAATAATAGTTTTCACTGGATTGTGGGTTAATTTCCAGTGACTTACGGATTTCAATTTCGGCAAGTTTTGGCTGGCCGTTTTTTATGTATGCTACCCCCAAACCACTATGAGATTCTGCAAATCCAGGAGCTATTTTTACTGCTTTTTGACCGTATTCAATTGCTTTCTGATAATAACTTTTGTATTCCTGCCCATGAAATTGTCTTTGAAATCCTATTTTTGAGTATACTTTTGCCAACTCACTTATTGCCAGTGGGTAATCAGGTTCCATTTCCAATACCTGATTATAAATTTTTACTGCATTGGCAAAACCTTCGGGATTAAACCGAAAAAACTGTTCCCGGCCCTTAAGGTATAATTCATATACTGAAAGTGATGTTTTAGTTTTGGCTGTTGCTATCGAAACTTTAGCCTGTTCAAGATTACTAAATTCACTGTCAAAAGCTTTAGAATGAAGTAAACATAATTGTTCCTGAAGTTCAAAAATGTTTTCCAGTTTTTCCCTTTTATTTGATATAGCACCGTTTTTTTCTACCTGAGCAGTTTTAACATCTACTACCCGGCTATTTACATTAATATTTCCGGAAAATACCTGATAGCTACCAATAATTAATTTATCTACACCCAAAATTTTCCCAATTTGAACAACATCTTTTTCATTAACCAGGCCACTTTTTTGGAAAGTTTGTTCTTTTAGGATTCTTTCTAATTGAGTACGTTCAACAACAATAAATTTCCCGGTTTGGGCAAATGCTGTTGTCAGGCTTTCGGAAAACCCCTGGGAAATCCAGTCATATTGTTTATCAGAAGTAATATTATTAAATGGTAATACGGCAAGGCGTGCTTTAATATCATTATCAGCAAAACTATTTATATTTATTGAAATAGCAATTATTGCCGATAAAAACAAATGTTTTATGGTTTTTTTGAACATTATTAACTCAATTCTAAATCAGAATACCTTTTTTTAAGAGCATTTACAAACTCTTCCTGGCAATGCTCGATTTTTTGTTTATCCCTTGATTTAAAAATAAGTTTTACTTTTCGGAAATCCTCATTTGATGGATAAGAACCAATACTTACATCAGGGAAATCATTAGCCACACTAGTCATAATATCAGCAAATTTTGTTTCTTCACAATTAATATTGATCTTACTTTTGTAAATTGGGGTACTTTTAAGCAGGTGCTCTATGCCTGGAAAAGCATCTTTTACCAAAAAAGGAGTGCCTGGAAAAGCAAAAACATTATCAAGCTGAAGCCCTACCGCCCACTTATTATCTGAAGTAAAAACAGGCTCGGCTTTTTCAGGAAAAATTGCCATTAAAAACTTTTGCTCTGTTACTTTTTCCTGATAATAAGACTTGATTAGTTCAACAACTTTTTGATTGTGTTCCAGTTTTAAGCCAAAAGCATTTGCTATTGCATCTTTTGTCACATCATCCGGTGTCGGACCCATACCACCAACTGTAATTACAAAATCGAATTTTTCTTTATATTCTTTTATATAGTTAGAAATAATATCTGTTTCATCAGGCAAAACAAAAATAAAACCAAGTTCTACACCAAGATTAAATAATCTTTTGGCAATCCAGTGTGAATTTTCATCAAGAACGTCTCCAGATAAAATTTCATTTCCAATTGTTAAAATTACTGCTTTTTTTACCATTTTTTTTATTACTAGTGCTCCATTAAGGAGAATCATTTATCCATAAATATTATAAATCATTAATTTATCTATAGTTAAAAATATGATTCCCAAAGGGAGCCCTGGAGAAATGTTTTTCACAACAAGGGGCTTTGGTTACTGAGCCTGTCGAATGTGTCGAAGTAAAGTCCCTTGTTCAGGCAAAGCCTGATTGTGAAATTCTTTTTCTATTTAAATCTAATATTAAATTTTTGAAATTATTATTAACTTAGAACTTCTTTGATTTTCTTTAATAAATTATTTGTAGTATATGGTTTTTGTAAAAATAATTTTTTATTGAAGTTCCTGGAAAATTTTGAATTTTTGTGATCAGCTAAACCGCTTGCAGTAATAACCTTGACCATAGGATTAATCTGTTTTAACTTTTTAATCGTTGCTATACCATCAACAATAGGCATACTGAGGTCTGTTAAAACCAACTTTATATTTTTATAGTTATTTTTATAAATTTCAATTGCTGCCATACCGTTATCAGCAGTTAGGACAGAATAACCAAATGCTTCTAACGAATCTTTTAATATTTTTAAAATGGAAATCTCATCATCAATAACCAGTATTATTTCGCCTATACCCCTTAATAATTCTAAATGTTCCTTATCAATATGCTGCTTATCTATTGCAGCTTTCTTTACAGGAAGAAAAACTTTAAAAATTGTACCTTTTCCTATTTCAGAGTATACATTAACAAAACCACCATGATTTTTCACAATACCCGTAAGAGTCGATAATCCAAGACCAGTACCTTTGCCAAGCTCTTTTGTAGTAAAAAACGGCTCAAATATTTTATCAAGTATTTTTTCTGGAATTCCTGTTCCGGTATCAGCAACACTAATTACTATATAAGGCCCGGTTTTGGCAGCAATATTAATTTTAGCCAGGTATTCATCAACAACAATATTTTCTGCTTTAATAGTTAATATTCCGCCTTTTGGCATTGCATCCCTGGCATTAACACATAAATTTAACAACATTTGTTCCAGTA
>CAYRDV010000579.1:0-2738 GCA_964422885.1 uncultured Candidatus Sericytochromatia bacterium | reverse complement strand
TCTTTGTCTAAAGACAAAAGAAATTTTAATGAGTTTCCAAACTTTGCCCGTGCATCCTTACAAGCTGTAATTATATTCTGTACTGACTCAAGATGTTCTGAAAGAAAAAGTAATAGGTCATGTTTGTTTTCATACTGAATATTACTTAAAAGAAGTTTTTTATCAATATAGGATTCTAAATGGGTTGCCAAAGTCTCTTTAAAAACACCGGATATAGAAGTATTTAAAATAGTTTCTTTTACAACTAAAAGAAGACTATTCACTAAACCTATGTCAAGAGGTTTTGAAATAAATTCTTTTTCTGTTTGTTCTTCCGTAAAAATCATACATTCTCCCATAAAATCACTACTGTTAATTATAACTTAATAATAGGCTTTAGTCCCTTGTTGTGAAAAACATATATCCAGGGCTCCCTCTGGGAATCATATTTATTATTATAAGCGAATGGAAAAATAATCAAAATACAACATTTAAACGTAATTTAACAAAGAATAGATGTACATTATTTAGAAAATATAGTAAAATTCCTAATAACTGTGCAATTTATAATTGCTCTTGCTCTTGCTCTTGCTCTTGCTCTTGCTCTTGCTCTTGCTCTTGCTCTTGGAATGGATTCCTAATAGCTACAAAAATATTATTTTAGTTTTTAAGGATTTTTTACTATGAAATTATTAAAATATATTTTGTCATTACTGCTTATAATAACTATTGTTGGCTGTAATACATCTGTAAATAACTCTGGAATTAATGAAATTACTACTAATAATGTGGTGAATACCCATAATCATGAAAATAATGGTTTATTTAAAGATGTTCCATTATTAAATTCTAATTCACCTGCAATAGTAAAACTTGATGAGTTTACCCCTGCTGTAAAAACAGATATAAAAGGATTTGAGATAAAACATTTTGGTGGATTTAAGCATAATCTGAAAAAGCATAAAGATATTGAAATAACAAATATTACTCTCGGTACAGGTGAAAGGGTTATGGATGAAGGAGCTCCGGCTACAGGAGAAATAAAACCTGATTATGCAGGCAAAGTAATTACTTTAAACATAACTGGTAAGTTCAATACTGCTCCAAAAATGAAACTGGAGAATCTGCTTTTTACAAATGAACCTGGATTAATCCATCAGTCAGTTGTAGAGCAGGAACCGCCAATTAGAGTTACACTTGATGATATGATATTATTTACTCCTGTTTCAGCGTCAAGTACAGCAATAACAGTGACTCTGGATAGTAAAGGTATAACGGATTTGTATCTAAAAGGAGACCATAAGCTTACAATCACAGCAGGTAAGTACTTTTCAGATACTTTGGTAAAAGTTGGTGAACCTGCTCCTGTAGCATCTTTAACTCCAAAAATTGATTCTGTGGAAATACTTAAAGATAAGGAAGGTAATCCTATAAATTTAAAACTTACAGGTTCAAACCTGATGTTAAATTACCGCTTTTCTTTTTCACAGGTTGATGGTAATAACTTTGCATTTGGTCATCAGACCAGTGTTATAGATGATAATGGAACTTTGAAATGTGAATCAATTATTCACCTACCAAACCCACAAACATTTGCAAATATTGATAGTCACACAATCGCACTAGCAACTCCGTTTGGATTCACCTATAAATCTTTCGGTAATTAGGATTTAAAATATGAAAATTAGTAAAAAAATAATGTTTTTAACAAATTTATTTATATTAATAAGTTTAAATTCTTGCCCTGTTGGTAATCCTGTTCCAAATCCTACACCTACTATAACAGGCTCTGCAAAGCCAAATACAAGCTCAAGCCCTGTTACGTCTGCAACTCCTACACCATTAATTTCTCCCTCAAAACCTGAAGATTTTAAGCTGGATAAATTTGAAGGGCAGATTGCTTTTATTGGTAAATTATTGCCTAATGAAATAAAAGAATATAGTGATAGGACTAATTATCTGGAATGGTGGATTTATCTGATAGATGGTGATAACCCTGTACCTAAAAAGATATATTCAAGTAAAAACCCTATTAACCGCATTATATTTTCACCTGATGGTACGAAAATTTTTTTTCTGGAAGCACCTTCAATAACAAAAGAAAATAATGATTCTAATAATTTCAGGATTAATTCATATAGTATGAATATTATTGATTTAGATACTAATAAAATTTCGACTATAATAAATGATTTAGATTATAAAGAAATCTCAATATTTAATATTCTTTGGTCTCCTGACAATGAAAAAATTGCTTTTACTGATCTTAATAAAACTGAAATAAATGTAATTGATATAAAAGCAAAAAATATAAATAAAATTACTGAAAACAGAAATGATAAAAAAATTTCTCTGGGAATTTTTGATTGGGCTTCTGAAAAAAATAAAATATATTATTCAATATATATTAATTCTTCTAATTATTATAAAAAGGATATTTTGACTCTTGAAGAAACAAAATTAGAAATTCCTAATAATTTTAGAGTTTTAAGTATTCATAATGATAAAGTTTTATTTCATGAAAGTAATAAACTTTCAATTTTAAAACTTCTAAATTTAAAAAATAATGAAATTAAAGAAATTAACAAGGCTTTTGATCTAGGTATTCCTAACTCAAGTTATTTTTATCCATTTAGTCCAATTTGGTCATCAGATGATTCCAAAATTCTTATAATTATAGATACACCAAATCCAAATTCTACAAATACTTCTGTCTATTCAATTATAGATTTACTTAATTCTAAAATAACAAAACTTCC
>CAYRDV010000578.1:0-2744 GCA_964422885.1 uncultured Candidatus Sericytochromatia bacterium | reverse complement strand
AACTTGGTGTATTAATGCCTCTTCTTGTTGTTCAAAATCCTGGTGAATATAAATTTACTCTAATTGATGGTTATAAAAGATTACATGTCTTAAGAAAATTAAATAAAAATTTGCTGGCAGTAAATGTGCTCATTGCTGAGGGATCACAGGAAAACATGTCTTTTTCTGTGAACCATGTCCGAGGAGAGCTGTCCAAGTTATATCAGGCTTTGTATCTTCATAATATTTTACTTAAAGAAAAAATTACTCAGGATGAAATAGCCCGAAGATTCATGCTTTCCAAAGGCGAAATTTCAAAACTTTTAAGTGTGGCTAAACAGCCTTCACTTGTAAAAATGGTAACATCCGGTATGACAATGACTTCTGCTAAAAATCTGGCAATCAGTATTTCTTCATTAACCCCTGAAGCCAAAGAAAAACAAATAAATAATATTAAAAATTCTGTTCCCTATTCTGAACTTTCTACCAGAAAGTTTGAAAAAATAACCAGTTTGATGTCTAGTTATATTGATAAAGTTAGAGAACCAGTTGATACCCGTAAACTAAGAAGAATTTATGAATACGTGGATAAACATGAAAACCTGTTAAATACTGATAAAATAATAAATTCATTAATAGAAAATATTCCTGTGGAAAATCCTCAGGTTAGCCCTAAAAGGGTTGTAAATGCTTTTAAATCTATTTGCGAAAATATTGATCCAAAATTCTTTAATTTTGATATGAATAACACAACTGGTACTGTAACCCTAAAATTAAAAATGTCACCTGAAGAATTCAGAAAATTTAGGAGAATGCTTGCCAGAAGTACAATTACTCCTGATTTTGATAGCGCAGATTTAGTGCATTAATCTCTTGTTTCTGCGCGGAAACTTTTTGTAAACAAAGGTAAAATCATTACTTTGAAAAAAACTCTTAACCTTGTTTAAGATGAATGAATTTTTGAGCAGCTCTGCTGCAATAATCTATGATATAATAAAAGTTATGTTTCTCTAAGGGTAAAACTCTTAGACGGTAATTACTACCGATTAGGCGACTGACAAAGCCTCTGCAATAACAATAGAAAATGTTTATTGTATAGCGAAACCGTGAGCGGATTCCTAATAAAGTAATAGAAAAATATATAATTAAGACTGGGGTTACAGTCTTTAGGTGGCCACTGAGCTTGTCGAAGTGTGCAAATCCTTGGAAGCCCCAACTATACCGTAAGGTTAGTCGAGGGAGTAGTCACTTTAATGAGAAAAGGTATAAAGTTAGGTTTAAGTATTTATACAATATTGGCTTTATTAAATGCCTGTTCTTTTAATTCTCCCGATCATACAAATTTAATAACTGATATAAAATCCCAGGCTAATATAAATTTAAAAACTGCCCTAAAAGGAAAAGCAGAGTTTCCTGTAAAATTTAACACAAAAGTTTTTCTTTCAGAAATTGGCAATAAAGCAACTGTTTCAATTATTTATCCACCTGATGATCTAACTAATCCTAATGTTACTATTACTACTGGTGTTACTGATGCTTCTGGTAATTTTTATATAATTCCATATGGCTATATTCCTGTGCAGAACCAGATTTATGTTTTAGAAGCAAAAAAAAGAATTGGATCTGCCGGTAATGATGTAATAACTATCAGGACATATATTCGCTGGACTGGTTCAGGATGGGAAAGTATGACCTATCCTACAAATCTTGGTGTTTATATTAATACTAAGACAACTGCCCTGGCAGTTATTGACAGTTATGACAACACCTTAGCCTCTGGAACGACAATTAATAGTATTAATATTACAACTGGTTCCAGTGTTCCAAATCTTACTGTAGGAACAGTAACTAAAGCAACAATTTTGGAGGTTACTGATCTTGTAGATTCATTACTTTTGGATAATGCTGATCCTCTCGAATATATTATATTTGAAAATAGTAAATATACTATAAAATCTACAACAACCAGAACTAAAACAGTCCTTTTAAGTTCAAAAAAATGCCCAAACTGTAATTTATCTAATCTAGATTTTGCAAATGCCGATTTATCCGGTGCTAATCTTAGTGGTGCTAACCTTGAGCAAACCGGATTTTTAAATGCAAATTTATCTTTTAGTAATTTTAGTGGTGCCAATCTTTTTGGTGCGGATTTGGGCGGGGCAAATATTACAAGCACTAATTTTACCGGTGCGGATTTGGCAAATACCAGATGGGCTGATTATAGTATTTGTGGAGAAAATTCAACCGGGATTTGTAACGATTTACAATTTAATCTTTTTACTACAACAAATCAGTCAACTCCTGCAATTGCAATTGACACTGCTGGCGATTTTGTTGTAGTCTGGCAGGGACAAAATCAGGATACAAGCAATTATGGAATTATTGGTCAAAAATACAGCCGGTTAGGAAATTTTAGCGGGGCTGAATTTTTGGCTAATACAGAGGGAGGTAACAGACAAGATTTACCTTCAGTTGCTATGGATATTTTAGGCGATTATATTATTGCCTGGACCAGTAATAACCAAGATGGCAGCAGTACCGGAGTCTATACTCAAAGATTTAATAATGATGGGACATTACTTGGCACTGAATTTAAAGTTAATACATTTACCACTAACTCTCAAAGTTCTCCTTCATTGGCAATGGATAAATTTGGTGATTTTGTAGTTACCTGGCAAAGTTATCAGGAATCAGGTACCTTAAACGGGTATGGAATCTATGCCCAGAGATATAATAATTTTGGTGTTGCTCAGGGTACAGAATTC
>CAYRDV010000577.1:0-2750 GCA_964422885.1 uncultured Candidatus Sericytochromatia bacterium | reverse complement strand
AAATGGATTACGCCATCTATTTGTTCAACATTTTCACCAAAAAGCTCCACGTCAAAAGGCCATCTAATTTCTGCTCCTTCTAACTCAAAAGCTCGAAGGATTAAAAACTCAAACGCTTTACCCGGAGCCCACCCCGGAGTCTTTTTTGCTAGTATTTTATCCCATAAAGTTAGCAATCCAGGTTGATTAAGTTTTTGTATTTTTGTTTTATATTGTGTTGTTGTAGTCATTTCTTAAACTTTAAAATAAAAATTATGCTTAATTCTTAATCACTATAATAATTCTAGCACTTTTAATATATTACTAAAAAATTTTTGCCATTACATATAATTAAATTAATCTGCGATTTTACAAAGGCGAAAGCCAATGCTTGAAAGGCTGGTTTCAGGTTCTAAAAGACTGCGATTAGAAATACGTATAAGCTCAGTTTTTGTATCCCAGGCTCCACTACGAATAGAGCGGGAATATAGTTTATTGTTGCTAATATAAGGGTTACTTGAAACGCCAAATTTATATTTATCCTCATACCAATCAGTGCACCATTCTCCCACATTACCGCTCATATCATATATTCCAAGTTCGTTGGGTTTCTTTGTTCCAATTTTATTTGTTTTGGAATCTGAATTACCTTCATACCAGGCAACTTCATCATGTTCATTACTACCTGAATATTTATAACCTTTTGAGTATCTACCACCTTTTGCGGCATATTCCCATTCAGCTTCTGTTGGTAATCTGTAACCTTTTACTAAGGTTATATCCGTTGTTACATTTCCTGATGAATCTAGTAAATCCCCTGTTACCTCATTGTAAGCAATAGGCAAATTTTCCTTTTTACTTTTTTCATTACAATATCTTATCGCATCAAACCAACTAACAGTTTCTACAGGCATATTATCTCCTTTAAATTGAGATGGTGTTTTTTTTATTAAATCCTGGTACTCATTTTGTAACACTTCATTTTTACCAATATAAAAACTGTATGTAAGTATTACTTTATGTATTGGTTTCTCATCACTTTCACCGTTATCACTCCCCATATCAAAACTTCCATGTAAAACCCCAACCATACCTTCTGGTGCATTAGTATTTAACTTATTTTCTTCTTCCTTAGCTAATCTATCAGCTTCATCTTTAGCTGCTTTTTCAGCAGCAATTCTATCTGCCTCTTCCTTTTCTAATCTATCGGCTTTTTCCTGAGCTGATTTTCTATCAGCGTCCTCTTTTTCTAGCTTGTCCGATTCATCTTTAGCCGCTTTTTCAGTAGCAATTCTATCTGCCTCTTCCTTCGCTAATCTATCGGCTTTATCTTTATCTTCTTTTTCTTTTAGCTCTTTTTGCTTTTTGTTAAATTCATTTTTAATCGCTTTTTCTTCTAAAGCAATTTTATTTGTTCCACCAACCAGATCCAAAAAACTGTATTTTGCATCTTTGCATGATGATAAAGCCAAACTTAAGAACAAGTTTAAGTATAATATTTTTGTTTTAGAATGATTCATTTGCAATGACCTATTTTATACTTTAAATAACACTAATTTTGTTCTTTCATTCTATTTTTACAAGGCGAAAGCCAAGACGATAACTGCTAAAACTCGGAATACTATAGTATCTGTTGGAAGAACGGATATTTAGCTCAATACTATTCCAGTTACCACCACGAACTACATGTCGTGAAGCCTTTTCAAATACGTATGTAGTTTCATTATCTGAAGAATAATTTTTATACCAATCAGTACACCATTCTCCCACATTACCACTCATATCATATATTCCAAGTTCATTGGGTTTCTTTGTTCCAACTTGATTTGTTCTTGAATCTGAATTATTATCATACCAGGCAATCTCATTGGGGTCGTTATTACCTGAATATTTATAGCTTTTTGAATATTTACCACCTTTTGCTGCATATTCCCATTCAGCTTCTGTTGGTAATCTGTAACCTTTTACTAAAATTATATCCGTTGTTATATTTCCTGATGAATCCAGTAAATCCCCTGTTGATTCGTCATATGGTAAAGGTAAGTTCTGGCTTTTACTTAGCTTATTACAATATTTTATTGCATCAAACCAGCTAACAGTTTCTACAGGTAAACTATCATCCTTAAAATATGAGGGATTGTTTCCCATCAAAACCTTCCATTCTTTTTGAGTCACTTCAGTTTCTGCTATATAAAAATTATATTCTAGACTTACTTTATGTATAGGTTTTTCATTTTCATAGGCATCTAAATCTTCACTACCCATATTGAACTTGTTACTGGCTAAAAATATCATATTGGGGATTATAATATTAGGTTTTTTAACAGGTTTGGGTTTTACAATTGGCTTTTGCTTTGGAGTTTCTTTTTTGGGTGGAGCTTTACTATTTTTTTTAAGTATATCTTTACACTCAGGCAAGATTTCTTTGAAATTTTTTAAATGGTTTTCACAAGCTATTTCTAATTTTTTTCTAGGATTATCTTTTGTTGAAACTGTATTATTTATTTTCAAAACATCTTTACATTCAGGTAAGATTTCTTTGAAATTTTTAAAATAGTTTTCACAAGCTTTTTTTAAGTTACTTTCTTTTGTATTACCTTCAATTGTGGCAATACTTATTGACATTATCACTATTAATATTATTTTTACATTTTTTAGCATAATAATTTCCTTAAAATTATCAGTAACCATCGACTTTTTCGGCATCAAAAAATTTCTTAATATCGTTTTTTAACTTAAATCTCTTAATTTCGTTTCTCAAATCTTCTTTA
>CAYRDV010000576.1:0-2751 GCA_964422885.1 uncultured Candidatus Sericytochromatia bacterium | reverse complement strand
TCCCAAAAAAAAGCGGAACATGTTTATCTTCTTTGTTTTTGTTGAAATAACCTGTTTCATTTTATCCTCCTCTATAAGTTAACTACCTACGACAATTGTCCGTTTTAAATTTTCTTGTTGACTTTTTGTTTCCAAAAGTATCGTGAAAATTATCCATGTTCCGAATAAGATTTTTAATATTATCGTAAAGTAACAAAAAGTCGTAGGGCCATGACATGGCATGGCCCTACGACTTTTTAAATTTTATTTTACTAATTTAATCAAAACTTTTGCCAAATTGGCTACAGCTTCATTTTTTCTTAAAAGAAAATCATGATCGCCTTTAAGATCTTTTATTTCATTGATAGCAGCAATAGTTAGGTTTTTTAAATCTTTTACCAATAAGTCATTTGAATATTCTTCCTTTTCTTTGCTTTTAGATTTAGGAGTGTCTTTGCCCTTACTTTCCTCATATTTTTTATACCGGTGAGTTATTGGCATTTTTCCTTCATCCTCCAGTTTACTAGGGGTTACAACCTGCTCCAGTCTTTCAGTAAGAAAACCAATGGTAAATTTATCCTGTTTTGATGTCAATGTGACAACGGAAAGTGAAACTGGCTCCATAGTCATTTTTGAGCCTTTTCCATCAATGATTTCAGGAGGGCTCATATTATAATTAGTACCCATTTCGGATAATTTTGTAAGTGCTTTACCAGTTATCATATTATTTAGTTCAAGTAGGGCACTCCGGGTCATTTCTGTATTTAAATCCCTTTCAGGAACATATCCTAAAAGAATATTCAGGATAGTAAAAACAAAACTATCTTCCATAAAATAATATACTTTCCCAGAAAAACTAGAACTGGTTATTTCTATAGAAACTGTAATATCAGTTTGGGTTCTATCTGTTTGGATTGTACTTATTTCGCTAACACTAACATCAGAAAGAAAAAGTTGTTCAAATACATCCTTGGCGCCAAGAAAAAAAGGTGTAATTAAATCAAATTCAATATTCATTCTGTAAAATACCAGTTATTTTTAAAATAAGGTTTGTAACAATAAAGTTTTTTACTTGTTAAATCCAAATTATATATTAATATTTTTCAAAGTAATATATTTGGATTCGAGTTTTGACTAAGAATTATCTTTTCTTAACCAAATATTCCGGTTGGGTTTTAAGTGATAAATTTTTAAATTATAATATATCTATCATAATGATATAATTGTTTGTATTAAAGTATCTAATTTTTATTTGGTAATAAACGCTGGAGAATAATTCCGAAGTTTAAGGGCCTATAACTAGATGTCCCGGTAAAATTGTTATAAAACACGGAATTAAAATACTTCAGTATTACTGTTGAGGTTCATAAATGAACAATATTTCGGATGAGCAGTTACAGGATGAACATGCTGCTCAGGATTCTGAACAAATTTCTGAAAATTTAGAAGGGGTTATTAGTTCATATGGTGAAAAAGAGCTTGATTTAGATTATTTACAGGAAATTACTGATAAATTAAGAACACGGATTGATGAAATCAAAGCAAGTGAATTACCCCCCGTTGAAGATGAAGTAGAAAATATTAATCTATATATTGAAAAAAAGAGAATTGAGCTTGAAAAAGCGAAAAAATCATCTGTATTTGTCAATGATGTCTCCGAGAATGTTGAATTTCATTACAGTGATCACCGGGCAAAGCACATTGAGGATGAAATTAAGGAATTATTAAATAAAAGATATGGCCAGGAAAAAAATAAATTTAAAATTCTTGAAGAATTAGAAGAACTTGAATCCAGAAATTCTCTTTGCACAAAACTTCTTGAATCTTATGAGTTAAGAGATAATACAGTTGAATTGCTTCAGTATTCAGATGATGTTGTGAATGATCTCGGGTTTGATATCGAAAATTATGATAATATAACTGGTGCTGATAATGAATCAATAGAGAGTTGGGAAATAAACTGGGGAATCTTACTGGATATAATTGGCCGTTCCCAGGTTTACAAGGTAAAGCTAAAAAATTTAAACGAATATCTTACAGATATTCAAAAGCAACTGGAAGAAAAAGATCCTGAAACTCCTTTTGTAAAAGATGAACTGGCAAAATATCCAGATATTGAACCATTACTTCATGAATTAACTTCTATCCATGAAGAAACTCTTTTTGCCAGTATTGCTGCACTTTACGAACTGATAGCGAATTATGAGGTGGGCCATGATTATTTACCCGAATACCGCCCTTATGCAACAGGAAAAATTAATAAGTTAAAAAGTATGCTTATTGCCATGCGGGCAACAATGGATAATTTTAAACTTGATTATAAAGATTTAAGGAAATCCATTAATAATATTTTTGTATTATTAAACAGAGCACAACAGGCTATTGAAAGCCAGCAAAAACTTTTAAAAGGCCAACAGGAAACACGTATTAAAAAGTTTAAAGATATAATTTCTTTAATCGCCAGATCTACTCCTGATGGGCTAAGACAAAATAATTCAGAAATTAATAATATGGTAAATAACCTCCAAAACGTTGGAGCATCTAGTTATGCAATAGAAGCATTACAATTTTTCTTTTCCATAAGAGCAAAGTATCCTGTTGATGAGTCAACCAGGGAAGAAATTGTCGATGGGCTTAACAGTGAGCTTGAGAGGCTGAACATTATGGAAATTGATCAAATGTGTAAAATACTTGAAGTAAGGTTTGATAAAAAACGGGGTTTCTTTATTGAGCAGGAATTACAATCGGTCAGAAATCATCAAAAAGTATCTC
>CAYRDV010000575.1:573-2762 GCA_964422885.1 uncultured Candidatus Sericytochromatia bacterium | reverse complement strand
ACCATTTTTCTTTAAAGGGCCCCTTAATTATAATGTTTGGGTAAGAGAGAGATTTCCTGAATCAAAAATTCTGATGAAAGATTTTGTTATTGACGAATACCAGATTCTAAAAGCAAAAGCATTTGGTGCCGATGCCGTTTTACTAATAGTTGCTTTATTGGGTGAAAACATGACCAGACAGTTTTTGGAAAAGGCAAATAGTTTAGGCTTAAGCTCATTGGTAGAAGTCCACGACAAAGAAGAAATGAGTATCGCCTTAGATTGCGGGGCAAGATTAATTGGTGTAAATAACCGTAATTTAAAAGATATGACAATTTCTTTAAAAACATCTGAAAGGCTGGCTGGTATGGCAAATAAGGATACTATATTAATCAGTGAAAGCGGACTGAAAAGCCGAAATGATTTACTATATCTAAAATCATTCGGTTATAAAGGGTTCTTAATCGGCACAAGCTTTATGAAAAGCGGTAATCCGGGTAAAGCCTTAGCTAAAATACTAGACAGTGAAGAAAATATGGATATTAATGTATTTTGAATGAAAGTTAAAATTTGTGGCATTACCAGACTGGAAGACGCTTTACTGGCAGTAGAGCTGGGTGCCTGGGCTTTAGGTTTTATTTTTTATAAAAAAAGTCCCAGGTTTATTGAACCTTTAAAGGTAAAGGAAATAATTAACGAACTACCAAAAGAGATAAAAAAAATAGGAGTTTTTGTGAATTCATCTTTGACTGAAATGGTAAGTATTGCTGAAGTGACTGGAATAACTACTTTTCAGTTACATGGAGAGGAGTCACCTGAATTATGTAACTCATTACCAAAAGAAGTAGTAAAGGCGTTTAGACCAGGAAATATTGAAGATTTAAAAACTATGGAAAATTATAAAGGTATTTCTACCTTTTTAATAGATGCAAAAGTAAGTGGTGAATATGGTGGTACAGGTAAAATGGCAAACCTGGAACTGGCAAAAAAAGCAAAGATTTATGGAAACATTATCCTGGCTGGTGGTATTAGTTCAGAAAACATTATTAATGTGATAAATGAAGTAAAGCCGTTTGCCGTTGATTTATCCAGCTCGGTTGAGGATGCACCTGGAATAAAAAGCCATTTTAAGATGAGAGAGTTATTTAGAGAAGTGAGGAGGAAGTGAGGCAGCAAGCAAGCTTGCTTGTGAGGGGTAAACAAGTTTACCTGTGAGGGGAAGTGAAGAAGTGAAAAGAAGAATATTAGGGTAATTCTAGAATTACCCATACACTACCCATTCGTTCTTTATCTTCCTTCCCCCTCACTTCCTCCTCACTAGGACAGCTTTAGTTGTCCGGCCTCACTGAACGAAGTGGCCTCACTTTCCAACTATTTGTAAGGAGAAAAATTATGAATTATCCAGATAATAAAGGTTATTTTCAGGGATTTGGCGGACGCTATATTGCTGAAACGCTTGTAGAACCTGTTCAGGAACTTGAAAAAGCCTATTTAAAATATAAAGATGATACTGATTTTAATAAAAAACTGGGATTACTGTTAAAGAATTTTGTAGGCAGACCAACTCCATTAACATTTGCTGAAAATTTAACTCAGTCCATTGGTGGGGCAAAAATATATCTAAAACGGGAAGATTTGGCGCATACAGGGGCCCATAAAATAAATAATACTGTGGGTCAGGCTCTCCTGGCAAAATTTATGGGAAAAGAACGGATAATTGCCGAAACAGGTGCCGGACAGCACGGTGTTGCGACAGCAGCAGCCTGCGCGCTGTTAAAACTAAAATGTGTAATTTATATGGGTGAAAAGGATATGGAAAGGCAGTCACCTAATGTTTACAGAATGAAGTTGATGGGTGCTGAAGTTGTCCCGGTAAAATCAGGAACAAAAACCCTAAAAGATGCTATAAATGAGGCAATGCGTGACTGGGTAACAAATGTCAGTGATACTTATTATTTACTTGGTTCGGCATTGGGGCCGCATCCTTACCCGTTCATGGTCAGGAATTTTCAGAAAATTATTGGTGAAGAAGCAAGAAAACAAATAATGGAACAGGAAAACCGGCTTCCTGATGAACTAATAGCTTGTGTTGGTGGTGGAAGTAACGCTATTGGCTTATTCTATCCTTTTATTAATGATCAGGAAGTAGTGATGACTGGTGTTGAAGCAGGGGGGTTAGGCCTTGATTCTGGCAAACATGCAGTCAGATT
>CAYRDV010000575.1:0-563 GCA_964422885.1 uncultured Candidatus Sericytochromatia bacterium | reverse complement strand
TCTTTAGGCGTGTTACATGGTTCAAAAACCTATATCATTCAGGATGAAAATGGACAAATTAAAGACACTCATAGTATTTCCGCCGGTCTTGATTATCCTGCCGTAGGCCCTGAACATGCAATGTTATTTGAACATAAAAGAGCACACTACACATATATTACTGATGATGAAGCTCTGAAAGCTTTTCATTTTACATCAGAAACAGAAGGGATAATACCTGCTCTGGAAAGCTCTCATGCCCTTGCCCATGCTTTTAAAAGATCGGCTGAATTGAACATAGAAAATATAATCATTGTCAATCTTTCCGGGCGTGGCGATAAGGATATTGAATATATCAGAAATATTGAGGAAAAAATTGTGTAAGGGCGTTATATAACGCCTCTACAATTACAGGTGTCACAAGACAATATTTTAAATACATTTAATGAGGAAAAATTAATGATAAATACTCTAATAAATAAGCTGAAAAAGGAAGGAATAAAAGCGTTTATACCATATATTACAGCAGGAGACCCTGATTTATCAGCAACAGAAAAATTTGTCAGAAAATTAGTTGAGGCAGG
>CAYRDV010000574.1:0-2803 GCA_964422885.1 uncultured Candidatus Sericytochromatia bacterium | reverse complement strand
GAAACCATACCCCTGTTTTTTGAACTTGATGGTAATTTTCCTAACCATGAAGCCAACCCTTTACTTGAAGAAAACAGGCTTGATTTAATTGCCAAAGTAAAAGAAACCAGTGCTGATTTTGGTGTTGGTTATGATGGTGATAGTGACAGATGCTTTTTTGTAGATGATCGGGGCCGATTCCTTGATGGTGATTTTATGACCGGACTTATTGGCGCTTATTTACTGGAAAAAAATCCTGGCGCAACAATATTTTATGATGTCAGATGCAGCCGTTATGTCGCAGATGTAGTCAGCAGAGCAGGTGGAAAGCCTTTTATGTGGAAAGTGGGCCATGCCCTGACAAAACCAAAGATGAAAGAAGAAAAAGCTTTATTTGGCGGCGAAGTCAGTGGACATTTTTATTTTCTGTTTGATGATTATTATGCTGACAACTCCTACCTGCCGGTTTTTCTGGTTGCTGAAATGATTTCCAGAAAAGAGCAGAAATTATCAGAAATTATGGCAGAGAAAGATAATTATTTTATCAGTGGTGAGATCAATTCTACCGTAAAAGATCCTGATAAAATCATGCAGGAAATTGAAGAAAAATATGGTCCAAAAGGCAATATTATCAGAATTGATGGTTTATCAGTGGTTAGTGACAAATGGTGGCTTAATATACGAAAAAGTAATACAGAGCCTTTGTTAAGACTTAATTGTGAAGCTGATTCGCAGCAAAATATGGAATCGCTTAGAGATGAATTGTTAGCAATAATAAGGAGTTAAAAGTGAGGGGGAAGTGAGGTCAGGATGGATAAAATCCATCCTTTAGTGAGGCAGCAAGCAAGCTTGCTTGTGAGGGGGAAGAAAGAATAAAATAATTTTATCTTAACTTCTCCCTCACTGAACGAAGTGGCCTCACTAATAAACGAAGTTTATGACCTCACCTCTCACTTCTTAAATCTTACTTCTTCCTCACTAGGACAGCTTTAGCTGTCTGACCTCACTGAACGAAGTGGACTCACTAATAGTCTATGGAAAAAGAGCTATGGAAAAAAATCAGGGAAATTGAAATAAAAACCAGTAGATTAGTTTCAGATCTTTTTGGTGGTGAATACAGAAGTGCTTTTAAGGGAAACGGGCTTGATTTTAAGGAATTTAAGATTTATGAAGAAGGGGATGAGCCACGCCATATAGACTGGAAAGTTTCAGCCAAAAGAGGTTCTCTGCATGTAAAAAGATTTGTTGAAGAAAGAGAACTTACTTTATTACTTGTTGTAGATGTCAGTAATTCGACCTTATTTGGCAGTAGCACACAGTTAAAGAAAGAATTGGCAGTTGAATTTGCAGCTTCTATCGCTTTCAGTGGCTTAAAAAATAATGATAAGGTTGGTATGCTCCTGTTCAGTGACAAAGTACTGGAGTTTATACCACCCAAAAAAGGTAGAAGTCATATCCTAAAACTTTTAAAAAAATTTCTTTCTTATACTTACAAAAAAGAAATGGCTGGAATTACAAATATTGCTGCTCCCTTAAAACTAATAAATAAAGTTTTTCGCAAAAAAGTAATTGTTTTTGTTATTTCTGACTTTTGGGTCGAAAATTTTGAAAAAGAGCTAAAACTTACCGCCTCACAGCATGATTTAATTGGAGTAATCATTTCTGATAACCGGGAATTAAATATTCCAGATGCAGGACTGGTTGAGCTTGAGGACCCTGAGACAAAGATTCGCTATATTTTTGATACAAGTGATAAAAAAGTGAAAAATGAAATAAATGCTCTTTTGACAAAAGAAAACACCAGAAGGGCGGAGATTTTTAGAAAAAATAAAATTGACCGAATCTTTTTACGCACCAATGAGTCCTTTATAGTACCCCTGACTAATTTTTTCAGATTACGGGAAAGAAGATTCTAAATGGAAGATATACATGATATAAAGGAACCTTTGACCCTATCCTATAATTATTTACCACTCATAATCTTTTTTGGCGGATTATTATTACTGGCAGCATTATTATTGTATTTATCTTTCAGAAAAAAACAAATCACACCCGTTCAGGAAACTATTAAAAATAACCAGTTATCGCCTATTGAAAAAGCAATTAATGAGCTGGAAAAAATAAAATATGACAAATTAATTGAGCAAAATAAAATTGATACTTTTTATAACCGTATTACTTATATAGTAAAAGCCTATTTATACGAACAATATGAGATTGAAGTAGAATCAAAAACAACAACTGAAGTACTTTTTCAAATTAAATCAATTAATCTTGGTTTTGATTTTGCCCGACAACTGGAAATTTGTCTGAAAGATTTTGATTTTGCCAAATACTCTTTATATAAAACAACAAACAAAGATATGCTTGAATCGCTTGATCTTGCCTACTCTTTATTTAAATTGGAAAACAGGTAAACTTTAAGATTATAAACTGGTACCACCTGAATTAAATCTGTGAGATAAGATATCGAAGCTGGGAGAAGTTCCATATTGCCAGGTAATAATAAAATCACCCAGCGTATCCATAGCTATTGCCGGGCGATCATTAGAATTATTGGTTAAAACATTAACTTTAAATTCTGAACCATTTGTTGAGCCTGTCGAAGCGTATCGCTGGGCATAGATACTCTTAGCTCCGCCATCAGTCTGATTATTACTTAACCAGGAAATTATAAAATCACCATTACCATTCATAGAAATAGCTGGTAATGACTGAATATTAGTAGTATATGAATTAACTTTGAACTCGCTTCCCTGTGGTATTCCTTTTGGGTTATATCTACGGGCAAAAACTCCATAGCCATCATCAGGATTAGGAGGAA
>CAYRDV010000573.1:0-2864 GCA_964422885.1 uncultured Candidatus Sericytochromatia bacterium | reverse complement strand
AATTTTTCTTTTCTCCCCGATGATTATAAACAAAATAATAATCATTTTGGAAAATTTTGTTTTGATTTAATTCTTCAATTACTACCTTTTCTAAAAGCATTATCTCATCAGGTAAAAGTGGTTCTCTAAATGTCTGAGTAAGGATTATACTGCCATATTTGTCAACGGTTAAACCTGGTTTTCCTTCGGCAATTCCATGAAAAAGTCTGTAGGTTTCAGTCCCTTCATTAATTAGCTTATTTAAAAGTGATTGCCTGTGAATAAAGGCCTTTCGGATTAATGATTCAATGAGTTCCATATTAAAAAAAAGATAATAAAAATTACATTATAGATTATATGTTAAAATTCTTTGGGAAAAGAATAACTTTCTAAAAATTGTATTTTTATTATTTTGTTAAGGCAACAATCAACTCATCCCAGGCGGTTTCACGGGCAAATAATGTTGCTTTATAATCACTGTCCATTATTGATTCAGGAGAAATATTAATTGCTAAGCCCTGAGCATATTTTTCCTGATTATGAATTCTTGCCAAAATGATCGTTTTACTTAAAGCATTTTTCGTTTTAGCAATCTGGGCTTTTACAGCAGGATCGTTTATTACTGTATTTAAACGACCTAAAACTTCATATAAATCTCTTTGACCATTGCTGTCATCTTCATCTACAACCAGTGGATGTGTACCACTAAAAGCAACTTTTACGGCAGATTTAAGAGTTGGTAATTTACTTATCAGCAGTTTTGAAAGATTATTTAATTCCATAGCCAGTGGTTTAACAGCTTTTGTTCTGAAAGATGAAATAGTAAATATACTAGCAACTGTTCCTTTTTTATTAGCTCTGCGATTAAAATCATTACCTTTTCTGTCACTAGCCAGGATAATTCCTCTGCCTATGTCTTCAATATTATTACTTTTGGCAAGGATATCAGGTAATGACTTAGAGTACAACATACCTGTTCCTAAAGTTGAATCTTCAGAACCGATTAATACATCAGCAAGATCCTTTAATTCATAAATTACTTCCATTGTTCCCATCAAACAGGCATCCATATTTAATAAATCAACATGTCCTGCTGAATTCTGGATTGCTCTTGCAAGGTTTGGTAATGAAATAACCCCACCAGAAGTGTCATCTTTTGCAATTCCCCGGAATGCACCACCATGATTATTTATATCAAGTAGCCTTAACTGTGATTTATAGGTTGAAAAGCCCCATCTGGTAAATGCCTGTAATACTCTATAATCTCCTGAATTTCTTTCATATTTAAATTTTGTATATGGAGATACAATTTTACTTTGATCATTATCATTAACAACATAATATCTTTTCATATCACCACTATCAGCACTATCAGTCTGTAAAACAATATTTAACAAATTGTTGGAGCCAGCCATTTCATGCATATTCAGGGTTGGTCTTAATTCATCTCTATAGCTGCCTTTATCATTATCATAGGCTATATAGGAAAGGAGAGTGGCTTTTTTTGGTTGGCCTGGATTTGGTAATGAACGTACAGCAATGCCCCACTCATTTTGTTCCAGTGTACTATTTTTAATCTGGTCAATTATTGTAGGAGAATCTGTGGCAAAAGTTGAAATCTGAGAATCTGTTGTTTCTAATTCAGGAAGGGTTTCAGTAACATTTGAGCCGCAGGCACTAAGGCTGAAAGATACTGCAAGAATTGTTGAAAATATTTTAAAATTTATTTTTGCCATAACTCTATCCAATAAAAAAATCTCTACTCATTAGTTTTTTTATAGTAATAATCTGGAAATAAATTCTTATGAAAAACTTATAATTGAATTATGATTTATTTAAACTTTAAATAAGCTTTAGCCTGCCAAAAGTAATCAAGCCCGGAAACAACTGTAAAAATGACAGCAACAGGATAAATTATATTACCAAGAACTGATAAATCAAAAAGAAATGCAATTATGGCGGACATTTGTAAAACCGTTTTGGTTTTTCCCAGATAACTGGCAGCCATAGTTTTGCCACCTGCTTCCTGTACCATAGAACGTAAGCCTGTAATTAAAAACTCCCGGGCCAAAATAATTACTACAGTCCAGCCAGGAATAAATTTCCATTCAATCAAAGCGATGAGAGCAGCAGTTATTAAAAGTTTATCTGCCAGAGGATCCAGTAATTTTCCCATATTCGTTGTCTGATTCCATTTTCTGGCCAGATAACCATCAAAAAAATCGGTTGCAGAAGCAATAACAAAAACTATTCCGGCAAGAATTAGAGTATCAGGATGAGAATGAGCATACTGATTTGAAGTATTTAAATTAAATACAAAAAAACAAAATACTGGTATTAAAATTATTCGTACAATCGTTAGTATGTTTGGTATTGTCATTATTTAAGTATTATTGAATAACTTCCCCATAAGAATCATAAACACGGACTTTATTAATTTTTACATTAACAATACCACCAGGCTCAGCATACCCTTTTGCAGTAGTAAAGCCATCAATTTCAGGTGCATCTCTAAATGTTCTGCCATAAATCTGTCCTTTTTCTTCGATAACTCCTTCAACAAACATTGGCATAGTTTTTCCCAAAAGTAACTTATTATTTTCTTTTACTATTTCCTGTTGGATTATCATTAACTCTTTTCTTCTTTTTACTTTGGTTTTGTATGAAACCTGCTTTTCCATAGCTCCAGCAGGCGTTCCTTCTTCTTTTGAATATACGAATGTTCCGGCCTTTTCAAACCGCACCGCGCTGACAAAATCCTTCAGCTCCTGAAAATTCTCTTCGCTTTCCCCGGGAAGACCGATGATGAAGGTCGTACGCAGACTTCCCGTCGGCATAGCCTTACGGAATTTGGCGATCAAATCTTTCGTGCCTTGTGTCGTGAT
>CAYRDV010000572.1:0-2875 GCA_964422885.1 uncultured Candidatus Sericytochromatia bacterium | reverse complement strand
CTTGACCATTAAGAAGATATTTCCAGCTTTCTACTTTTTTATCAACATTATCAAAATCAATTTTTTTATCTTTTTCTGATATTAAATAAGGATTAGCACTTACTGAATTTGTAATAATAAAGGTATTTAATAAAAAACAAAAAAGTAATTTTAATGTGACTAAATCTCTATGTCCGTAAGGACAGAACACTGTTCTGTCCTTACGGTCTGGTAATTCTGGCATCTTACTGAAGTTTCCAGATTGCCTCATACCCTTCTTCCTTTTCTTTTTTTGCCAAATCCTGTAATGATTTTTTGAACATTCCAATTAAATCATCTTTCCTTATGATTTTATTTAAGGCATTAATATTTGCAAATTCCGCTTCACTAAAAGGTACTCCAGTTCCATGTACTATACCCTGATAGTAAACTGTTGGCCCTACTACATAACCATTAGGAAGACCTGTCATTCTAATTGCCATTATCGGATTAAGCAAAACGAATTCTGTGTTTTTAGGAACTGCCAGATCCAGGGTTACAGAAATTAGACCATCAACGTCCAGTTCGTCCATCATCCTTGAATCAGGCCGGTCAGAAGCAAAGGTTGATGAAATATCACTAACCATTTTTCCCAATGAAGTTGGTAAAAGGTTTTTTGTTCCTTTATAGCTTTTGGCTATTTTTACTTCTGTATTTTCATCTTCAATTGGCTCCAAAGCTGCATATGAAGGTGATTTTACAACCTTTTCCACTGGAATAAGAGTGATATTATATTCAGCTTTCAAAACTTTTTCCAAATCTTTATAGACATTACTCATTAGTTGTTCCCAGAAGGAATCAGGTAATTGAGGAAACTGCCATGTTCTTGTTGTAGTTGTTATTGTAACGGTATTATCAAAACCATAGTGTTCAGAAGTTTCTTTTGTTACAGTTTTTAGCACACCTCTTACAGAAAGTGATGTAAGGGCAAATTTTTTCGCTTTGAATAAAGGTTTCCCTGAAAAAGCATTTGGCTTGTTTACTTTATAAGAAAAGCCACTCTCCTTTTTATTAGGACTTTCAATTGATATTCCGGTTTCACCTCCTGCCCCTTCAGTAATTTTAATTGGTGACCAGGCCCAACCTTCCGATATGATTTGTGACGCTCCTACATTTGGATTATGCCCTTTTTTAAAGCTGAATCTTTCAACTCTTAAGTAGTTTTTTCCTGGTTTAAAATTTGTGAACCCTTTCATACTGGATGAAACAGCCGTGTGTTTAAACGCTTCTGGTGGAATAGTCAGTTTTTTTACAGGTTTAAAAATGCCTACGTCAACAAATGTTCTGACTCCAAGTACATCCATTAAAAAAGAAACTCTTACTTTTTCGTCTTTAGCTAATTTCTGGAAGTCTGCAAATTCAATAGTTAGAGGTGAGTTCATATTTACTTCAGCATTTTCTTTTTTCCCGTTTACAGAAATAATTGATACTGGCTTAGGGGGATCTACAGAAAATGTCGCATCTTCCCCTGTTGTGGTAGTAACTCTAAAAGTTTGGGGGTTATTATCAACTGTATCTACAAACTTGCCATAAAAACCATTTGCTATATGTTTTAATGGTTCATTATTAACTTTTACTTCTCCATTAATTTCATAAAATCCAACCCCTTTACGTTTTACAAAATTAATTGATACAAAACTTCTTCCGGGTCTCCATTCTTTTTCAAAGAAATCAGTTTCAGTTGTACCTGCATCAGCTGGATATAGATTACTGACATACATTACCTGAACCGCAGCATCATTTATTTTACTTGTTTTGGTGGTCATCATCTGCGCAGCCATTTTTCCAAGTTGAACACAACCGCTGTAAAGGAGGCCAAAGAAGATAATTGGAAGAATTAATAAAGGTAATTTTCCGGTAAAAAAAGATTTTTTGTTTATTTTTAACATTTTGAAACCTGCCAGCTATTGCAAAATTATAATCATTTTTAAGATTATAATTTTATAACACAAATCCAGGTTATTTCAAAATTAATAAAGTCATAAATTTAGTATAGACAGGCACATTTTTTCCTGACATTAGTCATCATTTTCATTTAATAAAGCATAACGAAGATGATCTTCCCAAACTCCGTTTATTTTCAAATATTTTTTTGAATAGCCTTCTTTTTCAAATCCTAATTTTTCTATTAGTATAATTGAATTAATATTTTTGGGCATAATATTGGCTTCCAATCTGTGAAGTTTTAGTTCTGAGAAAGCGAAATTAATTGCTATTTTTAAAGCTTCAGACATATACCCCTTGTCAATATGTCCAAAATCTAGTTTGTAGCTTAAAAAACAGGATAAGAATGTTCCATAGATTATATTTGAAAAAGTAATATCGCCAATAATATTATGTAAAGATATCTCATCTTTTCTAAATAGCCAAAGTTTTAAAAATGTGCCATCTCTGATTTTTTCCACCTCTTTATTAAGCTTTTTTGTCTGGTATTTAGATGTATAAATTTTTTCACTGGTTAGGGGAGTCCATTCTCTAAAAAAATATTTGTTTTTTAAAAGATAATGAGCCACATTTTCTGCAAAAGAATTATTAATGACTTTTATTATTAATCTTTCGGTTTGTAACTCTAAATTTATAAGCCCCGATTTTGTTGCACTCAAATATAGGTTTTCCTTCTGATTTATCCATTATAAAACGATTAACCTTATATTGAAAAATAAGCTAGTTAATATTAGCAATATTTAAATATTTTGAAAATAGAATATCTATATAATAGTGTTAACTTGTTGTTAATTATTATAGAAAGCTGTCTTCACTATTTTACGATTAATTATTATGTTTTTTATAACAAGGGACTTTACTTCGAATTCTATGACTTTGTCAACCATTTTTTTATCATAATCAAGAAAAAATA
>CAYRDV010000571.1:0-2888 GCA_964422885.1 uncultured Candidatus Sericytochromatia bacterium | reverse complement strand
ATAATGACAGTGCATGTATCTCTTTAATAAGGGAGAAAAGGTTAAAATGGACGATTTTTCAAAATATTTTAAATCTATGCTGGAACAGCTTATGAAATCTGGTATTGGTGGGGATCTAAATTTTGATATAAAGGGAATGGATGCAGCTTCATCATCACCTTTTTTTCAAATGTTTTTTGGCGGAATGAATGGCGAAAAGAAAGAAAAGTTAGCAGTCAGGAAACTTTCTGATGATGAACTTAACCAATACAAAGAGCTTTTAAATAAAAAAGATGAAATACAATCACAGTTCAAAAGACTGATAAACCTGCAAAAAAAACTGGAAGCCGATTTTGAAATCTTCTGGCAGGATATAAAGGATGCTGACCACCTTAAAGCAGAACAAAACCAATTATCCATCGATATTGATAGCGGTTACCTGTTTCAGGAAGTCAATGTAAACCAAAAAGAAAAAGAAGAAAAGTAATATTTAAGTAGAAAAGTTAGAATACAAAGATGTATGATTTAAGTAACTTTGTTCAAGAACTAGAGCATTTTGTAACATCTGCTCATTCTTACAGAGAAATAATAGACGCAGGGGCAAATTCTATGCGGAATTTGCTAAGTAATCGTGAATTAATTAGTAATGATTTTATCAATGGCCTCCTTTCCGGTACAGAAAGACCATTAGTTTATAAAAGTGATAAAAATAAATTTATTGTTCAGGTTTTTGTTTGGGAAAGTGGTTCAGAAACACCAGTTCATGATCATGATACCTGGGGTCTGATGGGAATTTATCAAAATAAACTGCGGGTGTCTGAATATGATTTAAAACCGATTCAAAATTCTGGTTCATTTAGCCTTGATGAAACACAAAACTATATTGCTTCTGAAGGAGACGTCTGCTATGTATTGCCTCCTCATGAAGAAATTCATAAGATAAGCAATAACTCTGGTAGTTTATCCATAAGTATTCATGTTTATGGTAAAACAATTGATGAATATAATATATACGATTTGGCAAATGGCCAGGTTATACATACTACAGTCTAAAATAACAAATTATGGATCCCGGTTTTATTAAATTTTTACCAAATAGTTTTATCAAATTTTTTGCTCAGCCCTATATCGGAGGTGATTCTGAGGAAAAAGTGCTCAACTGTGCTAAAGAAATATACAAAGAACATAAGTTTCTGGCAACTCTTGATGCTTTGGGTGAAGATGTCAAATCTATAAATGATATTAACCGTTTTGTAAATATTTATCTTGATCTGATCAGAACAATTTCGCGTCTTAAATATTTTCCTGATATGTATACCCAACCTTCAGTTTCATTAAAGCCATCATGTTTTGCAATAGTTGTAAAAAATGAAGATGGGACCTTAGATCAAAAAAAGATGGATTGGGAAGGATGTTATCAAAACATTCTTAAAATCTGTAGTTATGCTAAAGAACATAATGTGTCTGTAAGTGTAGATATGGAAGATCGACACTGGACTGATTTTACCCTGAAAACTTATTTTCAGCTTTTGGATTCCGGTTTTGATAATGTTGGAACAGTCATTCAGACAAGGTTATTTCGAACCAAAGATGACCTTAAACTATTTAATGATAAATCAAGGGTCAGATTAGTTATTGGCATTTATAATGAGCCAGCTGATGTTGCCCTGACAGATAAAGAGGCAATGAAAGATCTGATGGTTGAATTTTCAAAAGTGCTTTTTGAAAAGGGTGTTTTTGTAGAATTTGCCACTCATGATGAGGGTTGTATAAATAAGTTTTTTAATGAAGTAATCATTCCTAACCGGATTTCTAATGACAGATATGAAATTCAGATGCTTTTGGGTGTCCCCAGGGACAAAATCCAAAGAGAATTTATATCAGGTGATTATCTGAAAAATTTAACAAAAGACAAAAATACCGAATTTGCGGATTACAATGTAAAATTCAGACTATATCTTCCCTTTGCCCAAAACTGGAGTAATGCTGTAGCGTACTGCCGTAGGAGACTTATCGAAAACCCAAATATTATTACATATGGGTTAAAAAATCTAATAATAAAATAGTTTTTTATATTTTTTTGTAAAAATAAACATTATCCCTGGCCCAGCTAAAATTACATTTCATTGTTTTGTATAGCTCAAGATGTTCACAATCAAGTGGTTGGGTTATTACAACAACTTTAGCTCCTGTTTTTATTTTCTTCATTTTTTTTATTATTTTTGACATTAGCTCTTCATCAAAACATGTTGCTGTGATATAAAATATGGAGCCATCATAAATATTTTCAGTTAAAAAATCATCATTAAAAAAACAAATATTTTCCAGCTGCAACTTTTTTGTAACAATATTACTGATTTTAATAAAACTTTCAATCTGGTCAATACCAATACTCCTGATCCCAAATTTTAAGTTAATCAGAAAAACAAATTTTCCTGAGCCACAGCCAAGATCATAAAAAATATCTTTTTTCTTAATTTCCAGATATTTTATTATTTCAATCATCCCTTTCCAACTTGTTTCACCATAAGTCAGAGACACATCATCAAGGATATTTTTACTGGTTCTTTCGTAAACAGAAATATTAATAGGATGAATCTTTGTATAAAAATGATTTATTTCATTAAGTAATGGAGTAATTTCCTTACAATATGAAGAAACAATAGCAATATCTTTATTTTCTAAATATTTTCTAAACTTTATTCGGACAAAGCTATAAAATCTGGTTCTAGATTTTAACCGGAGTAATTCAAGTTTGCTTCTAAGTTGGTCTGACAGCTTAAGCATAGGAAAAAATAATTAATTAATGTTTTCTTTATTATAAAATTTTGACAAAATATTTACAAGATAGTTTATTCAAAACTTTTACTTGACATGACTAAGCAACCCTTTCAAGGGGTTTAAAAGCG
>CAYRDV010000570.1:0-2928 GCA_964422885.1 uncultured Candidatus Sericytochromatia bacterium | reverse complement strand
AAAAAGAAATCAGAAATGCAATAGGTAATAGTAATAATCCAGCACAGCCTTTCGCTGCGGTTCTGAAAAAGCTGAAAGAATACAATAAGCTTCCTGAAGAAACACAACAGGCAATAACTGAAAAAATGCAGGAAATAGGTTCCCTTCTCGCAAGTTAATCATCCAGGGTACATTTTTATATTTCGGCCCCAGGCTTGAGCAATCAAGCCTTTCTTTTCTCAAAATGAATATCCAAGAATATACATAATTTATAAAATAAATTGTCAAAATTTCTATATTTAACTATTTAAAACTTTGGATATCACTAGTTTTGTTTTAAATATTCTTATTAAAGGAGAAATTAAATGAAAATAAAATTCCGTTATTTCGTACCTTTGTTATTATTGGTATTTGCTGCTTGTGATATAAATATTGCTTCAGTCCTTTATGGTAAGCAACAGGATCAGGAAGAAGAACAGAAAACAAATAACTCTGTTCCTTCTGTTGGATTGCCTTCACCGATTCAAAGTTCCAGCCCGACACCTAGCCCATCGGTGACAGTTTCACCAAGTAGTACAGCAAGTCCGGTTAAAGTTGACTCTCCAGCTCCAACTGCAACACCACAGCCAACAAGTTCACCAAGTCCACCAAGTCCAAGTGTTAGTCCATCACCAATACAACAGACTTCAGTTATTACAACTCCTACTCCATCAATAACAATTACTCCTACGCCAATGCCTACAGTATCAGCGACAGTAAGGCCAAGTCCGACTCCTTCGCCTACTGTTACACCATCACCAAGCCCTACAGCTTCTCAAAGAGCTTAAAAATATATGTGAAAGACAATAACACTTCTTTCACCCGTTATCGATCACCCATCATTATTAATTTTCTTTTGAAAGGAGAAAAAAATGCTAAAACTTCGTTTTGTAACTAATGGAATTATGACTATAAGCCTTGACAGTCTTGCCTTTGGGAAACATAAAAAAGATCCTGAAGATAATATTAAGAGCTATTTCACCAATGCGGTAGAGGTAAATGTTGCTGCCAAAGATATGGATGAATTTACTGAGGAAGGAGTAATAGAACTTACTCCAGACACACGTAAAAAACAGGGAACAATTAATGTCACAATAGACTCTGAATCCTGGGGGAGAGTTGGTACAGCTCAGATAGTCCTGGAGAAAGATGGCCAGGTTGTATTTAATGATAACTTCCAATCTGGAATAAAAGGGCCTATCGGTGATCCAAGTAGACAGAAATCTTATCCTGTGATTTTCGATGCTCCAAAACCATCAGTACAGGAAAAGAAAACTGTTGTTCCTGATATTACCAATAAAGTCATTCCTATTGAGGATGATGATTAAATAGAATGAGGGTAAATGACATCCTTTTCATTTGCCCTCATTCTAATCTAACCGAAAAAACTTTCTTCTGGAAGGAGGAGGTTTTTATTCTTAAAGAAAATAATATCCCATCTTCAATAACTTCAGGAGTACACAATGATCAAAAAAATTAAAAAGTTTTACAACATCTACGTATTAGGCCTTTACCATGAGTTTTATCTTACTGGCCAACAGCTCATAACTCCATTAATCAGAGTTACCAATAAAATCATTTTCAGAATTAACCGGAGGCGGTTCCTCAGGAAAGTAAAAGGAGGAACCTATGGCAAAAAGAAAAAGTAAGAAGCCTAAATTCTGTGCCTTTTGTTCAAGTTATGAGTGTAAGCACGTTCAGGAGAGAAACAATGCTAAAAATTTACTTCATCACAAGCGGAATAATTACGATAAGCCTGGAGTTAGGAATAAGTTCGGGCCGGGTAGTAAGGGCTCCAACAATTAATGTTAAAAATTTCTCTGTCAGTGAAAAGGAAATTATCTTATCTGCAAAGGATATGAGTAATTATAGTGATTGGGGAATTATTGAGTTGTTACCTTCTCCAAGAGGTACAGAAAAAATCATTACAGTATGTGTTGATTCTGATATGTGGGGATGGTATGGCACAGGTCAGATTATGCTAGAGAAAGATAAGCTTATTCTTAGCGATAATTTCTCTTCAGGAGTAAAAGGCCCACTCGGTGATCCTCGAAAATACAAGACCTATCCTATAACGGATTTAATCAGGTAAAACATTACCTGGTTTCAATATAAATTTTTATTTAAAAAAGGAGCTTTAAAAATGAAATTTTCAAGAAGTAATTTAATATTCGAGCAAAATTATACCTGGCAAGCTGCCGGAAATGATCAGGCTAAAATAACCAACAGTCCAGACAGTGACTTATTAAACCGGAAGGAAGGTTATGAAGTCCTTTATTTCATTCAACAATTTTTGAAAAAAAGAGGACTGAGAGGTATTAAGAAAGGGAAAAGGATTGAAATTATGCTTAAGAATTATGTTCCTGCTTCTGTCAGGAATCGGACAGATATAGAATCCTGGCTTGATGAGAATTATGATAAATTAAACCCTGAAATTACTAAAAAATTTAGTGTTTAACGGATCGGGTATATATGCAATACACCTGTGAAGAGTACAGTAGTCCTGCATATATACCTTATTATGTGATGGTCTTTTTTTATATATCTCTAAATTATAGCAATATTTGCTTAAATAGATTATTTCTTTATTTTTTTGAATTGCTTAAACCCACTCCCAAACCTATCATAAAACCAAATATTGCAAATATTTTAGTTACAAAAGACATTAAATTTACTTTATATTCATAAGAATATTGGGGACCAGAATTATTAATAACTAAATTAGAAAAAAGGACTCCTATTAAATACATACCAATGGCTCCTAGAAAGCCAGAAAAAACTGATATTATTAAAATTTTATTTTTTTCATTTTTAGCTTTTTTAAGCCTATCGTTTTCAGCTCTGGTTCTTTTTTCATTTTCTTTTCTTATTTCATCCTCTTTTTCTTTTTCAGCTTTTTTTCTTTCATTC
>CAYRDV010000569.1:0-2946 GCA_964422885.1 uncultured Candidatus Sericytochromatia bacterium | reverse complement strand
TTCTACCAATGGTACTGAATTCAAGGTGAATACCTATACTACAAATATTCAGAAATTTCCATCAGTAGCAATGGATAGTAATGGTAATTTTGTTACAACTTGGCAAGGAGCAGGGACTGGTGATAGCTATGGTATCAGTTTTAAAATATATAGATAAAAACAGGAAATAAGAATGGAATTACCACTTGAGAAGAAAAAGGAATGGAAAAAGCCTGAATTAGTGAGAATTGATCTCAACAAATATACACTTGGAGGCCCAAGCCCACTTGGAATAGATGGTTTTGTTGGCGAAGATCCACTAACCCTGGTTGGCTCTTAAACCTTATAAGTTTAAAGTTTTTATTGCTGCATTCTTATAATTTTTCAATTTCTTCTCTACTTAAGCCTGTATATTTAATAATTTTTTCAATAGGCTCTCCTTCGTTCTTCATTATTTTTCCTATTTTATATATTCCTTTTAATTCACCATCTTTTTCAGCTTTATCAAGCTTATACCTTTGAGTCTGAGCTAAACTTGCTTTTAAATGTAAATCCTCCAAGTATGTATCATATATTCCCTGTTCTTCAGGCGGTAACTTCATTACATCAAGTTTTTCCTTAGCTTCTTTTAAACCTTTTGCTTTAAAGGTTTCCTTTATTTCATCTTTTTTCAAAAAGTAAATCCATTCATCCAAACCATCTTTTGTTACTTCATCAAATTTACTGACCTTTAAAATATAATATTCTGGAAATATTTCATAAGGCTCTGTTTTATTAAATAACATTTTTTGATCATCTGAAAGCAGCAGCCTATCTTGATTATGAATGCCTATAAAATTTGTAGTTCCTCTGTAGACATAATCAAGTCCTTCTCCCAAATCAAAGTAAATTATGCTTATTGATATGACTTTTTTAACATTTGCATAAGGATTACCTTTTTTCATGTTTTCGGAAATTGTTTTTGCAGTTCCATATAAAATTCTATGCAAGTAATCATATTCTTCTTCATTTTGAACTTCAATAATTACTAATTCTTTGTTTTCAAGTTCCGCAAGTAAATCTACCCTATTAAACTTATCATCATTGGTTTCTTTGTTACTTTCACTATCAAGAAGATTTAAAATTTTAATATTTTGACCAAGTAATTCAGAAAGAAAGCCTTCAAGGATTCCGAAATTGGCCTTATCTCTTAATATCTTTTTGATTGCCCAATCAAACCTTATTAAATTTGTCATTTTAAAATACCTTTTTTAAACCTTTTAAAACTATTATACTTCTAAGTTTGTTTATAAAATTAAAAGTCTTATTTTCATTTTCTCATCAATAACCTGATTTCATCGTGGTTTAATTTTCTATAACCGCCAACTTTCAATCCTTCCAAAGTAATAAATTTAATTTTATTTCTTACTAACCTTAAAGTTGGGTAACCTATTGAAGCAGTCATTCGCCTAATCTGTCGGTTTTTACCTTCAGTAATGGCAATTTCCAGCCAGGAGGTCGGAATATTTTTTCTAAATCTGATAGGAGGCTCTCTTGGAGGTAAGACAGGTTCAGTTAATAATTTATTTACTTTGGCGGGCTTTGTTTTGTAATCCTTAATCACCACACCTTTTCTAAGTTTCTCCAGAGCTGTTTCTTCAGGAATACCCTCGACCTGTACCAAATATGTCTTCTCACTTTCAAATCCGGGATCAGTTAAAAGATGTTTTAGACGGTTATCATCTGTCAGAATCAAAAGCCCTTCACTATCCATATCAAGACGGCCAACAGGATAAATATCAGGAATATTTATATAGTCTTTTAAAGTGGTTTTTCCAGTCTCATCTGTAAACTGACATAAAACATCATATGGTTTATAAAATAAAATATAACTATATTTGTTCATTTATTATAAAAATTTTCTGCTATTTTATATAATGATAGTATAAAAAAATCTTAGCTTTAAATAATTTATATCATGATCATTACAGTTACTTTAAATGCCTCGGTTGATAAAACTGCGTTTATAAATAATTTTCAGATTGGAAAAATCAACAGGTTTGATAAGCCGATAGAACTTGCCGGAGGCAAAGGTTTAAATGTTACCAGAACATTAAAAATACTTGGTCATGCTCCTGTAGCAACAGGTTTTCTGGGAGGAAAAACCGGAGAAAAGCTTGAAATATTGATGGATGACGAAGGTATTATTCATAATTTTCAAAAAATAAAAGATAAATCAAGATCCTGCCTTGCTATTATTGATAATAAGTTAAACACTTTAACTGAATTAAATGAAAATGGTCCTGATATAACGGACGATGAATTAAATGAATTCTATACAAAGTTATCAGTAATAAACCCTGAAGCAAAAATTGTTATTATTTCCGGTAGTATACCTAAAAATCTTCCCAAAACAATATATTATGACTTAATTAATATTTGCAAAGAAAGAGGCCTGTTAACTGTTTTGGATGCTACAGGTGAAGAACTGAAAAAAGGTATTGAAGCAAAACCATTTATTATCAAACCGAATAAAATAGAAGCAGAAGAACTTCTTGGCTTTAGATTAGACTCAAAAAATTCTCTGATTAAAGGACTCAAACATTTATGTAATTATTGCAATATAGCTTGCATTACTCTTGAAGATAAAGGATGTGTTATTAGTAATAATGAAGAAAGCTTCTATCTTATACCTCCCCAAATTAATCTTATTAATTCCGTAGGCTCTGGTGATGCCTTCATGGCAGGCCTTGTTCATGCTCTTACCCAAAATGAATCTATCAAAGAAATGGGAAAATGGGGTATTTCCTGTGGTTCTGCCAATGCAATGACTGACAGGGCAGGTTTTTGTAATATAAAAGATGTTATGAGTATCCTAACGGACATAGAAGTGAGGCCACTTCGTTAAGTGAGGTCAGACATCTAAAGATGTCTTAGTGAGCAGTTGGGATAAAAGTCAATAGTCATGAAAGAAATTAATAAAAAAAT
>CAYRDV010000568.1:0-2950 GCA_964422885.1 uncultured Candidatus Sericytochromatia bacterium | reverse complement strand
TTGATTCACTTGGTCTAACGACCAGCCCTAAAAATGCCGAACTAAAAGAAACTACAGTAGATATAAATGGCAGTCTAAAATCTACTACAGCAGGTGATATAAGTCTTGGTTCAAAAGTATTCTGGGATGGAAATGATTTTAAATACAGTGATGTAAATTCTAAAGTTCAGGGTTTAAATATGGAGACATTTAAAGCTGCCATAAGAAAAAGCGAAAACGGGAAGAAATTTTTAGATTCCCTTAGTAAGCAGGGAGTAGATTTATCAGACAAAAAAATAGACATAAATATATCTGATACTTCAATAGGTAAAGGTAAGATTAGTGGCAAAGTAGCACTTGATACATTTAAAACAACTGTTGGAAATGCCAAGGTATCAGTTGAAATTGATAATATGGATCTTGAAGGAAATTCAAAATCTGCTATTAAAGGAAATATCAGTATAGACCTTACTCCAAATGAAATAAATAAGCTAATAAATTCTAAAATAAAAGAAATGCAAAAAGCAGGAACTATTTCAGATTCCTTTAAAATAGATGCTAAGCTAGATAATGGGAAAATATCGGCAAATGCTGATACATGGTATGCCGGAGCACAGGCTGGTATCAAGCTTGAAGGAAATAAAATTACATTAGATATTGAAAAAGCAAAATTTATTGGTATTTTTAGCGTAAGAGGAATGACTGCTGATAAAATACAAAGTTCTTTAGCAAAAGAAGGAATTAGTTTTTCCCGTGATCACAAAACACTTACACTAGATGCCAGACAGATATTCAAAAAGTATATAAATGATACTACTGAAATATCCAATGCTAATCTAAAAGGAAATAATTTATCTTTTGATTTTATCCATAAATAATATGTATATAAAATTAGTTTATAATAATATTAAAATAGAAAAACAGGTTTCTGAATTTAATGAGTGATCTTTCACTGACTGCCCCGGCTCTGAGAACAGAGACAGGCATAAATAATTTAATAATTAGACCTCCTGTAACTAATCAGGTTACACCTACTACTATTACTCAAAATAGCCCGACTAAATTAGAAATCAAGGAAAAAATGACTGAAGGTAAAGCATCTCCGACAATTTCTTTTTTAGAAAACATTGTTCCTCAATGGCCAGAAAAAACTAAAAAAGCAATCGCTTCAGATTTTAGCCAGGGTCTTAAAACTTACAAAACAACACCAGCAGAATTAACTGAAATACTTAAAAACAATAATTTAGGCAATCTGGAAATTAATATAGATAATATTCAAAATTCAGCAAATGCAGATGAAATAAAAAAAATACAGGAGCAATTAAGTAAAAAATTTAATAATAATGAACTTAAAAAACTTGGTATTGCAAATAATATCACTCCTGATGGAATTTTTGGTAAAAAAACTATTTCATTGCTTCTTGCCTTAAAAGATACTCAAAGAGGTGAGCCTGTAAATATTGATGTAAAAAATATAAAACAGAGTACAAATACAGGTTGTTTTAAAACAGCAGAAGCAATGCTTTTTAATTTTTTACATAAAAAAGATAGTACTGATGATTCCTACTCTGAACTTGATGCCAGAGCACGTATTAAAGAAGAAGATCGTGGATATACCTCTGTTATGGTAGGGGTTACAAGTGAGGATGAAAAAGGTAGAATAACTTTCCCCAAAAATATGGGAATAAAATTAATTAATTCTATTGATGATGAATTAAATAAAAAACCACCAATGCCCATTATTACAGGTGTAAGCAACAAAAAGCAGGAAGCTGGTCAGGAATATAATGAAGGAATTACCGATCATTTCATTCTGATTACCGGAAAAGGTTATGATGAAAATGGGTTATTTTATTCGTTCAATGATCCTGCTGGAGGAGGCCAGGGAAAACTCAGGTATGATCCTATTACTGCAAAATTATCCGGCAAAGGAGATATGGCAAATGTCTATGATGTAACGATGGTAAGTTTTTATAAAAATACTCCTGAAACTACAGAAAGATATGCCCAAATCGGTAAGCCAATTTATAAATTAGGGGATGAGAAACCTGAAATCAGCACTTTAAAAATTAAATTAAATTCTTTAGGCTTTAAAATTTCTCAAATGGATAGTATTTATACCAGTAAAACAGCAGATATTGTTAAGCAGTTTCAAAAATCAAATAATCTTCCAGAAACTGGTATTATTGACTCATTTACTAAAAAGTCACTGGAAACAAATTTCAATAAATTTCAAATAGATAACCCGGGACAAATCATGTTTAAAACAGGAGATAAATTTCCCAAAATAATTGATTTTCAGAAAAAACTAACTCAGCTTGGATTTATTATTAAACCACAAACCGGATATTATGCTGCAACTACTGAAAAAGCAGTAGCAGATTTACAAAAAAGTCATAAGATTGAACCAACTGGCAAAATTGATAATCAGACCTGGGCAAAAATTGAAGAACTCTCAAAAAAATAACTTAAAACAATAAGGATCAATGGTATATTTAATACCATTATTTAGATTTGGAGTTAATTTAATTGACTAATGAAACAACTTCAATAAGGGATAACAGAAGTAGAGGCTCAGTTGGTAAATTTTTATCTGAAAAAATAAATAAAAACGATAATTTATCAATTGTATCTGCCTATTTTACTATTTATGCTTATTATAATCTTAAAGACAAGCTTGATAATATAAACCATTTAAGGTTTTTATTTGGTGAACCAACTTTCATAAGTTCAATAGATCCTTTAAAAACAAATAAAAGAGATTTCAAAATAGAGGATGACAAAATTATTATCCCACTTGAAAAACGCTTAACACAAAGGCCTGTTGCAAAAAAATGTTCTGAATGGATTAAAGAAAAAGTTTCAATAAAATCAATGGTTAAACCTAATTTTCTTCATGGAAAATTGTATCAAATTGAAAATGAAAATATCAACAATTCAGCTAAGCAAAGAAACAAAAGATAAAATTTCT
>CAYRDV010000567.1:0-2961 GCA_964422885.1 uncultured Candidatus Sericytochromatia bacterium | reverse complement strand
TAAACACAATCTGTTTAGGGCAGGCTGCAAGTATGGGGGCATTTCTTTTAGCTGCCGGAAGACCAGGTAAAAGAATGTCACTTCCTAATGCCAGAATTATGATTCATCAACCTTGGGGTGGAGCCAGAGGTCAGGCTACAGATATTGAGATTCAGGCTAAGGAAATCCTGAGAATCAAGAAAACCCTTAATGAATTACTGGCAATTCATACAAAACAGCCTCTTGAAAAGATTGAAAAAGATACTGAAAGAGACTTTTTTATGTCTGCGGCTCAGGCTAAAGATTACGGGCTGATTGATAATGTAATAATCCCAAGAATAGGTGAAGATCAAATTCCGATGCCGATTCCTGAAGATGCTGCTCCGCCAAAACCGGAAAAATAATATATTATGATAAACAAGGGGCTTAAGTCCCTTGTTTACATTCTATTTGCCACAGTGAAGTGCTATTAACTTCCCACATATCCCGAAAGTTTTTTTCACGTCTACTATGATTTTCCCATGCTGTAGGAAATGAAATTTCTTCTTTTTCTTTTTGTTCTAACTTATTTAAAGCTGAAATAATTGCAGCTATTTCTTCTTCAGTTGGATTACCAGATATTTTTATCATAATTTCCTCGAAAACTAACTACTTTAGTATCCTAAAAAAAAAACATTTTGTCCATTTTAATCATAAAAATAAATCCCCACAATGTGGGGCCCCTGTTAGTATTAACTCCGGGGTAAACCCCGGCCCCAAAGAATTTGGGGAAACCCCGATGTAAACATCGAGGTATTTTAATACTAATAAATATTTTACAAAATAAAGTTCTTAGTGTAAAATAAACACTATGAAAGAAGATAAAGAACAAGCAATAATTGGTTGTATTTTGGGTACTGCCGTAGGAGATGCTCTGGGACTATGTTGTGAAGGTCTTTCCCAAAAAAGGCTGAAAAAACTTTTCCCAGAAATAAATAATTATCATTTTTTATTTAATAAAGGTATGGTTTCTGATGATACAGAACATACCTGTATGGTTGCTCAGACGCTACTCAGTTCAAAAAATGATCCCGAAAAGTTTACCAGGATTTTTGCCTGGAAACTAAGATTTTGGTTACTTGGCCTACCTGCAGGGATTGGTATTGCTACTTTAAAATCAATTATAAAACTCTGGATAGGTTTTTCTCCTTTTAAAAGCGGAATTTTTTCTGCCGGAAATGGCCCGGCAATGAGAAGCGCAATTTTTGGCGTATGTTTTGGAGACAATCCTGAAATTATGAGACGTTTTGTCTCTTTATCAACAAAAATAACCCACTCTGATCCTAAAGCAGAATACGGAGCAATGGCAGTTGCTTTCGCTGCTTATATGTCAAGCCGGAAAAAAGAAATTGACCCTGATGAATACTTTTCAGAGCTTTGCAGTTTATTGCCAGAGGCAAATGAATTTATTGCAATAATAAAAAAAGTTGTTGAAAGTGTTAAAGCAAATGAAACAACCGAAAAATTTGCGGCTGATTTTGGATTACCAAAAGGGATAACAGGTTATATCTATCATACTGTTCCTGTTGTAATACATTGCTGGCTAAGAAATTATGATAATTATAAGTCAGGCGTTCAGGAAATAATTAATTGTGGTGGAGATACTGATACAACTGCGGCAATTCTTGGGGGAATAATCGGAGCATATACAGGTAAAGAAGGAATTCCTCCTGAATTCCTTAATAATCTGATAGAATGGCCACGAACAGTCTCATGGATGGAAGACCTGGGACAAAGACTGGCAAAAACTTTTGCTCAACGAATTGGTGTTGAACAAAAACCCATTCATGTATCTGTGATTGCAATATTTATGAGAAATATTTTTTTTCTGATAATCGTTCTTGTTCACGGCTTTAGAAGGCTTCTTCCGCCATATTAAATTTTCTGTTAATATTTATATCTAATTTATCTAAATTTTCAGATTCAAAACTGAAAAAAGATTTATATCTAATGATTTGGTTAATAGGAGAAATTCATGGCAAATAAGGGTAACTCAGCAAAGACCGCAGACGAAATTATTACCGAACTTCGCCAATCAGAAGTACAAAAAGTAAAAGTAGCAGTTTCAGATATTGATGGTATTCTGCGAGGTAAATACCTTAACAAGGATAAATTTATTTCATTGCTTGAAGGTGGGCATCTGAGCTTTTGCAGTGTAGTATTGGGATGGGATTCGTCCGATGTCTGTTATGATAATTCTTCTTATACCGGTTGGCATACTGGTTATCCTGATTCTCTGGTAAAAATTGATCCTTCAACCTATAGAAATATTCCCTGGGAAGATGATTTACCTTTTTTCCTGGGCGAATTTGAAGATAACCATAAAAAGCCTTTGGAAATTTGCCCCAGGCAATTACTTAAAAAACAGATCAGCAAAACAAAGGATATGGGATTTCATTGCTTATCCGGTATGGAATTTGAATGGTTTAACTTTAAAGAAACCCCTCAATCTCTGAATGAGAAAAATTTTGATAAAATGGAGCCATTAACTCCTGGTATGTTCGGTTATTCAATACTGAGAAGCAGTCTTAACAGACCTTTTTTTGCAGCACTAATGGATGAAATGCATAGTTTTGGGGTACCTATAGAAGGGCTCCACACCGAAACAGGCCCAGGTGTTCTTGAAGTAGCTATATTATATTCTGATTCGCTTGAAGCAGCAGATCGGGCGGTACTATTTAAAACAGGAGCAAAAGAAATTGCCTACCGTTTTGGGATAATGCCTACCTTTATGGCCAAATGGAATGCTGGATTACCTGGGTGTAGCGGTCATATTCATCAAAGCTTATGGGATTTGAATAAAGAACATAATTTATTTTATGATGAAAATCATCCGGCAAAAATGAGTAAAACATTTCAGCATTATCTGGCAGGTCAGTTAAAATGCCTTCCTGAAATACTTCCTTTTTTTGCACCGACAGTAAACAGTTATAAGCGTCTGGT
>CAYRDV010000566.1:0-2966 GCA_964422885.1 uncultured Candidatus Sericytochromatia bacterium | reverse complement strand
ATGTAAAATATGTAATTATTGCAACAGGAATTATGGATATTCAGCCGGAAATAAATGGATCTATAAAACCAATTTTACCCTTTGCCAATAGGGGTGATATATTATATTGTGTCAGGTGTGATGGTCATAAAACAATAGGCCATAAACTTTCTATAATCGGTAATAATGACTCCGCAATTTCTATAGGAGCAATGATGGTAGAACGTTATAACCATGAAAATATCTCAATATTAACCAATGGTAAAGAAACACATTTTAGTGATAAATATCTTGAGTTAGCTAATACCTATAATTTTAAATTTTATACTGAACCTATAAAAGAAATTTTAGGAAACCCAAGAAATGAAGGTCTTAAAGGTTACAAACTGGACACAACAGTAGTCGAAACCAGTAAAACAATTATTTCCTTAGGAATAATTGCCTATAATGATTTACTTAAGCAGGCAGGAGCAAATATTGATAATATAGGTAAAGCAGTTGTAAACAATAGTTTTGAAACTAATATTAACAACCTTTTTGCTGTAGGAGATATTGTTTCCGGGAAAAAAATGCAGATTTATACTTCATGGGATGAAGCTGTAGACGCAGCAGATGAAATAAATAAACGTATACGTATCGAAAAACGGAAAAAGCTTTATTGGTGCTGTACTTATTGAAAATGGAAAGGTTATAGATCGGTTTCAGCAATTAATGAACCCAGGGGTTCGTATTAGTACTTTCATTGAAAATTACACAGGTATTACGAATAATATGCTAAAAAATGCAGTATTCCACAGAGCATTGGCAGATTCAGAAATGACAGCAAACCTCTGGTTACATATGCTTAAAAGTATCAAAGAGAAATATATGCTGACAGATATAAGTTTTTCACTTATGCAACAGCTTTCAAATAAATCTAAAAACTTAGTTCATGATTTCCTAAAACAAAAAAGCCTTTCTACAAGGTTGAAAAGTTAAGTTATAAGGTATTGTTATCACCTTGAAAAATAAAGAGTATAAATTTTTTAGAGTATAGAGCTATTAAAAGAAAAAAAAATTAAAAATTAAAATGGCTATGATTTAGTTAAATCAATGGTTTTTAAATTTTGAAAGCTAAAAAGTTAAGATAAAGTAAAAAATAATTTAAGAAAAGGGTTGACACCTTAAACTTAAATTGTTAATATGATTAATACGGTGAAGGAACGAAACGGAAACCGAAAGGCAAAAAGCCAAAGCTGGTCTAGCTACCGGTGAGGTAAAGAGCTTGTAAGTCTCCGCTTAGAAACTGAAAGGGGAAACCCTGGCAAATGCCAAAACCGTCACACGTTTAGCTAGTAGGGGATGATTCGAAAGAATACAGAGCCTGTAACCTGATTAATCAGGAAGTGTGAAGCCCGATAAACCGCAAGGGGAAGGGCGGGGCTGAACTGGCAACAGCCTGGTAGTAATAAACCTTAACTGGTGAATGAAGTAAGCCGAAGGTCTGAAACAACTAAGGTTGTAATAAATCCCCTAAAGGGGCCTGTTAGTATTTTTAATACTAATAAAACAGACAGTAGTCAGGTGGCGGTATCGGAGCCACGGTGAAGCAGATGCATTGGCTGAGAGGTGAGTGCAGAGGCTAGCCAAAAGTGACCCTAAACAAGGAAATATCGAGGGGAAGTAATGGTACCTGGTAACTAGTAGCTAAAGCCAGAGATGGCGATAGTGAAAGAAGCCAGAATTCCGGAAGCGGCTACGGTCAGTGATGAGGAATACCATGAGGTTGTTTGATAGCAACCCCGGCGCTTTGATAATAAATACCGAGAGGGAAATTATCAAGAGTCAGAAATCCGGAAGCAGCTAAGGCTAGCGATGAGGAATATCAAAGGCTTATTGGTATAAGCCATGATAGTTACCTAAACTCTGAGAAGAGAATAGAGTTAATTATCTAAACCCTAAGCAGGAATGCTAAGGTCGAACGCCATTGCCTAAAAGTTAGTTGGGTTAATCCCCTTCTGATTCAAGGTTGGACTCTGGCCGAGTCCCCTGGGGAAAGCCCGGTAAATGCCTGAAGAGATTCTGGAAACGCGGAGGTTCTGCAGCCTCATGGGTTAATCCATATGAACATTTGGTTCAGAAATGAACTGAATGTAGCAGGAGATCTGTCCAGAAGATGTACTTAGTAAGTATTGAACTGATACAGAGGGGATAAGGTTATGTCCCTGGCAAAGCCAAAGAGGTAACTGGACGTTAACTAACAGAACTGCCAAACGGCAGGTTCTGTTGTGGTTAATGTTTAACTACTCAAATTTTCCCAAAAACTTATTAACAGAGAATTGCTGAAATTTAAAACTTGAAAAATTTATGCATTATATATCCAATAATTAAAATCTCTTGTTTATTTAAAATTATTAAAGCGTCAATTTGGTAGAATATTTTTCCTAAAATTGGAGTTTTACCCATTAATACCTGTTAATATTTTTTAATCGCTTTTAAATACTACATTATCTAAAATTAATATTTAAAACTATACAATTTTTATTTTTTTTAATTATAAATTTATTTTATAATTGTATAAAAGATTATAAAATTACAAGGAAATACTTATGGGTTCCTATGATCAGGGCCTAGCTGGAATGGTTTCCCTTCAATCCATTAATGAATGGATTGGTATTATTAATAGTAACCTGGGTGGATCTAACCGAACAGCATATAAAAGAACAACTGTTTCTTTTGGGAGTTCTGCAATAAGAATAGATCGGGATCCCAGAAGTACTTCAAATGGAATTCAGGCACCTGATGCTACATTAAAAATTTCTCATACTAGTATTGATTTTTCTCAAGGCCAAATAATTTCCTCTGAAATTTATACGCATTTAGCTCTAAGTGGTGAAAATGCTTTTTTCCTTTTAGCTGTTGATCAGGGCGGTGATACAGGTCCTTTTTATTTAACCCGAGATGGCGAGTTTCGTCTTGATAATACTGGTTCACTTAGAGATAGAAAT
>CAYRDV010000565.1:0-3018 GCA_964422885.1 uncultured Candidatus Sericytochromatia bacterium | reverse complement strand
TGGTTCGTGGAAAAGCGATATTGGTGAAAAAGGCTTTTTTAGCGGAGCTTTCAGGCTGGCAAATGAGGATGGTCAGTCATTAATGGTAAAAAATGCTCTGATGGGTGATACCACACTAAAAGATGGAATAAACCATGCAATAGATGGTGATATGTTTTTCTCCTATGATAATTTTAATTCCTATCTTAAAGTTAGTAATCAGTTACGTAAAACATTTACCGGGTTTAATGGAATAAATCCATCTGATAATGATAAATTAAATCTTTTTATGTATGCTTATTCGCTGGGTGCAGATTACTCATATAATATACTGGATAATTTACAGATTAAAGCTTCTGCAGGAACTCATTTTGATAACTGGACAGAAGTGGCCAGAATTCCTATCTTTAAAGTAAATGAAAAGGGTGACAGCCTGATATATGATAAAAATGGAGTGCCTGTTCTTGATGATACAATTGAAGTCAAACGAGATGGAAAAACACTAAAAACCCCTTTTATAATTGATGGGCAAGGTGGAGATACAAGAACCCTAGAAGCTGAAGCCCAGTTAACCTACAATTATTTTGAAAAAAACAACCTGATATTTGGAATCAATGCCATTAATGATCAGATTATAGGGGCAAAACGTCCTACAGAATTACAGATTGAACCTTTTAAAATTATTGAATTTAAAGAATTAACCGATACAACCAATAACTGGCTTTTTGATCCTACTGCCTCAAGAAACACAATCGGAGCCTATAGTCAGATCGATTATAATTTGTATGACTCTCTATTTTTAAATGCCGGAGCCAGACTAGATTTATATAGTGGTACAGGAAAATTATCCGGACAAAGTTATAATGAGTTTAATCCAAGAGCAGGTTTGGTTTATAAAAATCCCTTTCTGGGAAATCTAAAACTTCTGTTTGGAAGAGCAACCAGAGTACCTAACGGATTTGAAGCTCTTTCATCAGTAGCGATACTTGGTTCACCTACACGCCGTCCAGAACGAATATCAACACTTCAAAGCCAGTGGACAAAAAACTGGACCGATTCTTTCCGAACTGAATTTGGCGGTTTCTATACAATGATTTCTAACAGGTTAATAACAGATGCCAATGTTTCTGAAGCCCAAAAAGCAAAAGGATTTATCGGTCAGTTTATAAATGTCAAAGATGATGTTATTCAACAAAGTTCTGGTATTGATGGAAAAACAATTTTTCAGTTTGGAGATATTATTACTGAATTAAATTTCACTCATTATTTATATACAAATGACGGAACCGGAAATCAATTAAGTTATATTCCCAAGCTGATGTTAAACGGAAATATTAACATTCCTATTTCCTGGTTTAATCTAAATATCGGTGCTAATTACCGGGGTCTTTTTACCCAACCAGCCAGTGATAAAAGAGAACCAATTCAGCAATACCTTTTACTAAATGCAACAGGGATTGTAAAATTACCGGACTTTCCGATTGAATTATCGCTGGGAGCAAGGAATATTTTAAATACTAAAGTACGATATCCTTCATCATCACAGGATTTTGTGGATAATTTCCCAGGTAGGGGAATTGAACTATGGACTAATTTAAGCTATATATATTAGGAAATAGGCTAAACAAAATTTTATAAAATAGCATATTAGGGTTGACTGGTTCTTTTCTAATATGGTAACGTTTTTAATAATAAATTATCTTAATCTTTGAATAAGAAAATAATAAATATATATTTATTCCCAATACGCACTAATTAACAACGATAAGGAGAGTTTCCGATGGATGCCCATATTATTGAATGGCTTAATCTATTATTACGATGGATGCATATAATAGCCGGAATTGCCTGGATTGGCAGTTCTTTTTACTTTATGTGGCTTGACAGTCATATTCAGCCACCAAAAGAAAATAAAAAAGATGTGGTTGGAGAATTATGGATGGTTCACAGCGGTGGCTTTTATCTGGTGGAGAAAAGACTTTTGTCACCGGGTGAGTTACCTGAGCTTCACTGGTTTAAATGGGAAGCAGCCCTTACCTGGATTAGTGGATTCTTTTTACTAAGTGTTGTTTATTATATGACAGGAGGAATTTATCTTCTGGATCCCGCAGTATCAAATATCAGTGTTGGTGCTGCAACTGGTATTGGCATTGGACTGTTAATAGTATCACTGGCTGTTTATGATACTATCTGGAAATCTCCTCTTGGTAAGTTCCCCAAACTTACTTCAGCTATCTGTTTTTTACTTGTTGTCGGGATCGCTTATGGCTTAAATCATATATATAGCGGCAGAGCAACTTTCCTGCATATTGGGGCAATGTTTGGCACTTTGATGGCGGCTAATGTCTGGATGCGTATTTTACCAGCACAAAGTAAAATGATTGAAGCAACAAGAAAGGGAGAAAAAGTAGATTATTCATTTGGTGAACAGGCAAAACTGCGTTCTGTTCATAATAATTATATGACATTTCCCTTATTATTTATGATGTTGAGTAATCACTTCCCAAGTACATATGGTAATCAATACAGTTGGTTAGTTCTCACCGGGCTTATTTTGGCAGGTGCAGGAGTCCGGCATTTTATGAATGTAAAAAACAAATTTAGCGGTATTGTACTTACAGCTTCCGCTGCAACAATTGTTGCCTTATTCTTTATGACTTCTCCAAAACAAACCAATACTGCTGATGCCAGTCTGGTTAATTCATCTGATAATGCTGTAACTGATAAAGTAACATTCACCCAGGCAAGAGAAGTTATTACAAAAAGATGTACAACCTGCCATTCAGCAAAACCGACCGATGATATTTTTTCTGTAGCTCCGGTAGGAGTAATGTTTGATACTTCAGAGCAAATAAAAATGCGGATAGATCGAATAAGAGACAGAGTTGTAATAAATAGAACAATGCCCTTGGGAAATAAGACAAAAATAACTGAAGAAGAGAGACAATTACTTGGTAAATGGATTGAACAGGGTGCAAATATAAAGTGACAACTCCCTCAACTAACCCTAAAGGGGTATAGTTGGGGCTTCTAAGGATT
>CAYRDV010000564.1:0-3029 GCA_964422885.1 uncultured Candidatus Sericytochromatia bacterium | reverse complement strand
AAACAAACCCAGGATATAAAGCTTGACCCTACCTATACGGGAAAAGCAATGGCTGCTATGCTGGACTTTTCAAAGCTTCCACAGAATTCCGGTAAAAATATAATGTTTATAAATACTTATAATTCCAGAGATTTAAGCAAAGAAGCAAATTCGGTAGATTATCAGAGACTATCGAAAGATTTCAGAAAGTTTTTTTATTGAATTTATGTTTTTAGACGATTTAATTAAAGAAAATCAGGATAGAAGATCTTTCTTAAAAAGATCTTTATTTGGTCTGATTCTCCTTTCACTAATGCCCCATTTTGCAACAGGTTGTCATAATTATCCAAAAGTTACTTCGCCTTTAAAAGTATTTAATAATAAAGAATTTTTTATCCTCATAGCAATATCTGAAGCTTTTGTGGGAGGCAATGAAGCAGATCTTCCTGAACCTTCAAAACTTGACCTTGCCTATGATATAGATGAATTTATATCTCATGTTTCCAAAGAAAGTCAAAATCAGTTAAAACAACTTCTTAATTTATTTGAGGATTTTACTTTTATTTTTAATGGCAGTTTTAAAAAATTTTCAAAAATGTCACTAAATGAAAAACAAAAATACCTTGATTCATGGCAGAATAGCCCTTTTGAGTTCAGGCAAATGGCTTTTTCTGCATTGAAAATGTTAACAATGTTACTATATTACTGTAAGGATGAAACATGGTCAAAAATAGGTTATAGCGGGCCATACTGCCTGGGTAATGCTCAATGATATATCAGGGAAAAGATATTAATAAAGATCAGGAGCTGGAAACAGAAGTTTGTATAATTGGCAGCGGTGCAGGAGGAGGAGTCCTGGCTAAAGAACTCGCAGAATCTGGAATATCTGTTATTTTACTTGAAGAAGGGGCATATAATCAACCCAAAGATTTTAATTTCCGTGAAAATATTATGCTGCCAAAGCTTTTCCAGGAAAACGGTGGTAGAAACACTAATGATATGGGTATTACCATCACTCAGGGAAAGGGTTTAGGTGGTTCAACGGTTCATAATATATGCCTTAGTTTCCGTCCGGTTTCAGCTATGATCGAAAGATGGCAAAGAGAAGCAGGAGTCAGTTTTAAATATCAGGATCTTATTCCTTATTTTGAAAAAGTAGAAAAGCAGCTTGAAATAAAGCCAATACTGGAAGAACAGGTTAATTTGAATAACCGGATATTTCGTGAAGGTTGTCAAAAACTTGGCCTTAAAGCACAAATACCCAATCATAACCGTAAAGACTGTATGGGCTGCGGTTTTTGCGAGGTTGGCTGCAAATTAGACCGTAAACAAAATGTATTGAAAGTGTATATCCCACTAGCTTTGAAATCAGGAGCAAAAATATATGCAAATTGCAGAGCAAAACAGGTTTTAACAGATGGTAAAAAAGCTACAGGGGTAATCGCAGAAATAATCAATCCTGAAAATAACAAACAATATTCCTTAAAAATTAAAAGTAAGGTGGTGGCAGTAGCTGGAGGAGCAATTCAAACTCCGGTTTTACTTTTAAAAAGTAATATCCCAAATAAAAGCGGATTAATTGGTAAAACCTTACATTTACACCCTTATTGCCCTGTTGGAGCTTTTTTTGATAAAGAAATTCTTGGCTGGCGAGGTATTCCCCAATCAATGTATTGTGATGATTTTGCCGATTTTAAGAAAGGTGGTTATGGTGGTTTTATTATGATACCCGGCTTTGCCCATCCTGGCTCAATGGCTGGTATAACCCCAGGTTATGGAAAAGCACATTGGGAAATTATGAAGGAATATACAAAAATGGCTGCCGGAGGTGCAATGGCTCATGATGAAACTAATGGTACAGTTAGTGTTAACAGGTATGGTAATCCGGAAATAAAGTACTGGCCCGATAAATCAGATCAACAAATTATTATAGCCGGGTTTAAAAAAGTAAGTGAAATCTATCTGGCTGCCGGGGCAAAAAAGGTACTATTACCCTTTACTACCCCTACCTATGCAAAAAGTACAAAAGATCTGCAAGGATTAGAAAACATAACCTTAAAACCCCGAAAAATAACCATAATGAGTGTTCATCCACAGGGAACCTGTAGAATGGGAGAAGACCCCCTAACTTCTGTAGTTAATTCCCAATGCGAATCACATGATATTAAAGGCTTATTTATTTGTGATACTTCTGTTTATCCAACCTCGCTTGGAACTCCGCCACAGGTCCCCACTATGGCTCTTGGGGTAATGGTAGCGGAAAAAATCGTAAAGGACAAAGTTCGCCTGTTAACGTGACTACTCCTTCAACTATCCCTACTGATTTAAATGTTTGGGATGTGCAATTATAATTTACAACCTAATTTTTCATAACCTTTAGCACGGGTTTCCTGATCTTTTGCATCTCTGGCTACCCAATTAGCATCAGTTGTTGCATTTACACCAGCTATGTAAGCATCCATTACTCCAGCTAAACTTGGTTCTTTAGCTTTAACACAAGTGTAAACTGCAATTACGGCTTCTTTAGTGACAACATTCCCGCCAGTAGGTGTACCAGGACTGGGGTTGGGGCTTGTGCCTGAGCTTGGGCTGGCACTGGGATTAGAGTTATTAGCTGGAGTATTACTACTGCATCCGGAAATTGTTAAAATCAGAGTTGAGGCTGTTGCCAAAGTAATGAGAGTTTTTTTCATATAACATTATTCCTTTAAATATTAAAATTATCAGATATATACCCAGGATGATTTTAAAAGATTATCCTTTATTAAAAAAGCAAGAGCTTTGAGTCTTTCCATTGATAATATCAAAAATATCATCAGTATCAAAGAAGAGGGACATTATCCCCATGCTCAGGTTATTGATCTTTTAGAAAAAGAATCTGTAGATTTAGAACAAAAAATTAAAGGAATGGCTGATTTTAAAACAAAATTGGATCAATGTATCGGAAACTTCAAACAACATATTGATGTTTGTAAAACTGGAGATATTTGTGGTCTAATACCAATTCTTTAAAATAACCTAGCATATTTTTAAATCAAAATTTTCTTCTA
>CAYRDV010000563.1:0-3044 GCA_964422885.1 uncultured Candidatus Sericytochromatia bacterium | reverse complement strand
TGGAAACAAAACAAAGTTTTGTTAAACCCCGAAGCAGAGCTTCGAGGTATTCTCAATACTGATGAAAAAGAAAAATTTGAAACACTTAAGGCTGGTATTATAGAAATAATTTCAGAGTTACCCCTTTCTGTAAATGTTGTAGCAAAAGAAAAAGAGCTGATTAAAATAGCTCAGAGCAATAATTTCTGGGCAACAATTTCAGAAGAAAAATATGATATTTTAATTGAAACCCTTTCCCCTTTGATGAAATTTATTGAATTCACTACCAAAAGTTTTGGCCCTGAAAAATTAAACCTGGAAGATTTATTATATGAAAAAGAGTATGTTGAATTTGGCCCCCAGCATGAATCCGTAAGTATTGGTAGTTATAAAGAAATGGTGGAATCAAAAATAAAAGAATTAACTGCATCAAATCCTGTATTACAAAAATTAAAAGCAGGTGAAAGTATTTCCGAAAAAGAAGTAAATGATTTGGCTGAAGAACTTTATAATGAAAACCCACATATCACTATAGATCTTTTACGTAAGGTTTATAACCATCGGAAAGCTCAGTTAACCCAATTTATCAAGCATATTTTTGGTATAGAAATATTAGAGAGTTTTCCTGAAACAGTCTCCAAAGCCTTTGATGAGTTTATTTCAGGACATAGTTATTTAACTGGCAGGCAATTACAATTTTTGGATTTATTAAGGAATTTTGTTATTGAAAAAGGTGAGTTACAGAAACGTAATTTAATCGAATCACCATTCACAATGATTCACCCCGAAGGAATAAGAGGCATTTTTAATCCTAATGAGATTAATGAAATATTATCAGTTGTACAGAAGCTAGTTGCATAATAATATGAAAAATATTGGTAAATATAATTGTAGGGGCGTATGGGTAGAGGCTAGCCCTTACCATTACGCCCTCTTTATGGTATTAATCCCATGATGAAAGAAAATGAATTAGGTTTTATCCTTCAGGAAGGTGAAGGGTTTCAGATTGAGTTTAAAGAGAATATAAACTCTGATTTATCCAAAGAAATGGTTGCATTTGCCAATTCATCCGGTGGCAGGATTTTTATTGGTATTAATGATAAAAGTGAAGTTACTGGTATAAAAAGTTCAAATACAATGGTTTCTGAAATTCAGGTTATAGCTGCCAGTTGTGATCCTCCAGTAGCAGTTGAGATTGAGAAATATATTAATAATCCATGTAAAAGAAGGTGTAAATAAACCCTACCGAGCAAATAAAGGCTTTTTTATCCGTAATGGTGCTAACTCACAAAAAATGTTGACCAGAGAAATTATTGAGTTTATTCAAGATGAAGAAAGAGTGCGATTTGATTTGGTTTTAAGGGATGATTTGGAGATTAATGAAATTTTTAAGCCAAAATTATTGGATAATTTTCTCCGTCTTTCAAAAGTAAATAAAATTCTTGATGATTATTCTATTCTGAAAAATCTTGGAGTTTTAGGATTAAAAAACAATAAGCCTGTTTTAAATAATGCCGGAGTTCTTTTTTTCTCAGATGAAATGGATAATTATATGTTTCATGCCAGAATAACATGTGCTTTATTCAAAGGTACTGAAAAGCATACCGTTATTGACCGGAAAGATTTTACGGCAGATATTATCCGAAATGTTGAAGATACAATTGCGTTTTTGAAGCAACATCTTAAAATTCGATATGAAATTACTACCTTACAAAGAAAAGACATTTTAGAAATTCCTGAAGTTTCACTAAGAGAAGCTGTTATTAATGCGGTTTGCCACCGGAATTATTATGAAAAAGGGGCTAATGTTATGGTGGAAATATATGATGATAGGGTAGAAATAACTAATCCTGGTGGATTACCAAAAGGTTTAGCTATCAAGGATTTTGGTAATATCAGCGTCCCACGTAACCCACTGATTACCAGTCTTTTTCTCAGAGCTAACTATATTGAACGAATGGGAACTGGGATATCCAGGATAAGATCAGCTCTCGAAGAACAGGAGCATAAAGAGCCTGTGTTTGAGTTCGATTCTTTTTTTCATGTAATTTTTCCCAGGAGGATAGAAGAAACTTCACCGATCACTTCACCAAAAACTATGGAGAAAAGTTCACCAGAAAGTTCACCAGAAAGTTCACCAGAAAGTTCGGATAAAACCGAAAATAAAATTATAGAACTTATGAAAAAAACACCTGAAATATCTTTAGAAAAAATAGGAAAAATTCTAAACCTTTCTAAGAGAGCTATTTTGAAGCAGACAAAGAAATTACAGGAAAAAGGTGTTTTAAAACATATTGGTTCAACAAAAAGTGGATATTGGGAAATAGTAGATAAGAAAAATTTAGAAAAAAGTTCGGTGAAAACTATGGAGAAAACTTCACCGATAAGTTCACCAGAAAATTCGGATAAGATACTTAAATATATAAAACAAAATCCGGAAATAACAGTAGAAGAGTTATCTGATTTACTGGATGTTTCAATTAAAACAATAGAAAAAAATATTCAGATACTTAAAGAATCAGGAAAGCTTATGTTTATAAAACCATCTAAAAACGGATATTGGGAAATAATGGAAGATAAGGAATAAAAGATGTTACAAAGTAATGCAACCCTAAAAAGCTTAATAGATATATACAAAAGAAGAATATAACAATTTTCCTGAAGATGTAAAAGCAATTTATTCCCAAAATAGCTGGATTCAAAGGCAAATAAATGAAGCAAAAACAAATTTATATGCAAATGCAAACTTCATTAAAGTCAGATATCTGGAAGCCTGTAAAAAAATAGGTGCTTTATAATCGTTTTGTTTATGCAATAATCTCATTTATGGTGTTTAACCTAATTTAGTGTTTTTAGATACCTTTTTAAGTATTATCTTAATACCGTATTCATAATTTATAAATAAATAAGTATAATGTAAATGGTACATTTTTAATTTTGATTTTAACTTTTGAAGATTGTTTTAATACCAGAAAATTTTTGAATATTCATCCACAATTTTTAAATCTAACTTAACCAGGTACTATATTATTTTTTATGAGGGATATTCAAGATGAAAATTTAAA
>CAYRDV010000562.1:0-3055 GCA_964422885.1 uncultured Candidatus Sericytochromatia bacterium | reverse complement strand
CAACCTGTTCAATAGTAGTTGAATCAATTACACAGGTTACATCTTTACTCATTACATCAGAAACCCTTAACACTCCGTCTTTTGAAAGCTCAATAGGTTCTTTTGGAGGTTCTACCAGTAAGTTAGGGGAAACATTCAGATTTGCTTCCCATAATTTTTTCATAATATTATCCACTAAGGATGTATTTAAGCTTTTACTTGAAAGGCTCAAACTATCATGTTCATAAGCATGTTGATAATTACTGTAAGCCTTTTTTTCAGATATTTTTGGATCTTGTACCTGGGCAGGCTGGTTTCCCTGTAATTGTTCTCTGGCAAGCCTTCTTTCCCGATACATTTCACTCATATGACGCCAGGTATCAATAGCATCTGTAGAACTAACGGCAGAACTGACAGGGGTAATTCCAGTAGTAGCTCCAACTGAAGAAACAGGCTGTATTCTGGATTCTTCAGTATCCATAATATCAGATTTAAAAACAGGGAATTGGGTATCCTTACTTTCGTTCTCAACAATTTTTTTCATATTGGCTCCTTATTTTAATCATAAAAATCAAAACCTGCTTTCCCTTATATTTAAATTTTACTTTTTTTTTCTTATATTAAGCCTTATGTTCAATTTTAAGTAAATACCAGTTAGGTAAAAAATTCTCTGCTAAAAATCATAAGAATATATGATATAGATCAAGAAAAATATTTTTATTTAATTCTATAAAAATTCATGTTAATCTTTACAATCATGAAGATTTAGTTCAAGACAAATAAATATGTTAGTAAATAATATCATTCCCCGGAAATTGTTATTTGGGAGTCCTGACAGATTAGCTCCGCAAATCTCGCCGGATGGTACAAAAATGGCTTTTCTTGCTCCTGTAAATAATGTGATGAATATTTGGGTAGGAAGTATAGAAAAAGATGATTTTAAGCCAGTTACAAAAAATTATCAGCGAGGAATTGGTAATTATTTCTGGGCGCAGGATAACAAACAAATATTATATCTTCAGGATGTAGGGGGAGATGAAAACTGGCATCTCCATTCAATAAATCTGGAAACAGGGAGCAGTGAGGATCTTACTCCTTTTGACGGTGTACAAACCAAACTGGCAGAACATGATATGCATTTTCCCAATGATGTAATTCTGGCAATGAATCTTGATAATAGTCAATTACATGATATTTATCATTTGGATTTAAGCACCCGCCAACTGACAAAAATGGCTGAAAACTCAGGAAATGTTGTTGGTTGGGAAATAGATACCAACCTCGAAGTAAGAGGCGTTTTTACAACAGGAACTGATGGAGGTTATGAATTTTATATCAGAGATAATAATTTTGAATGGAAATTACTTGCTAATTGGAACATCGAAGATTCACAGAATATTGGAGTAGAAACTTTTTCAAAAGACAACAAGTATGTTTATCTGAGAGATTCCAGAAACCACAATGCCAGCAGGCTAATAAAAATAGAGCTGGAAACAGGTAACTCAGAAGTTATCTTTGAAGACCCTGAATATGATGTAAATCATGTGATGACTCATCCTGAGTCATATGAGCCTCAATTAATAAGTGTAGCAAAAGCCCGAAATGAGACCTATATTATTGATGAAACTATTATGAACGATGTTGAAAAGGTTGCCCAATTAAATCCAGGGGATTATGTAATCTATGACAGAGATAATACTGACAAAAAATGGGTTATTGGGTTTACCGAAGATAATGCCCCGGCTTCTTTTTATTTATATGACAGAGTAAAACAGAAAGGTAAACTACTTTTTTATACAAAACCAGAATTAAGCAATTATCAGCTTGCAGAGATGGAACCTTTTTCATTTACTTCCAGGGATGGTTTAACTATACACGGCTATATTACTTTTCCCATAGGCTTAGAAAGAAAAAACCTGCCTATGGTTCTAAATGTCCATGGTGGCCCATGGCTGAGAGATACCTGGGGTTACAATCCTGAAGCACAATGGATCGCTAATCGTGGGTATATTTGTTTACAGGTAAATTATCGTGGTTCAGTTGGCTATGGTAAAAATTTTCTTAATGCTGGAAATCGGGAATGGGGTGGCAAAATGCATAATGATCTGGTTGATGCAGTAAACTGGGCTGTTAATCAGGGGTATGCAGATAAAGAAAAAGTAGCAATTTATGGAATTTCGTATGGTGGTTATTCTGCCTTGATTGGAGCAACTTTCACCCCTGATACTTTTTGCTGTGCAATTTCTGTAGTTGGTCCAAGTAATCTTATTACACTTATCAAAAATATACCACCTTACTGGAAATCTCATCTTGAGAACCTAATAAAAAGAGTAGGAGATCCTGAAACCGAAGAAGAATTTTTAAAATCACGTTCTCCACTTTATAAAGTTGACCAGATAAAAATACCTGTCCTAATTGCTCAGGGAGCAAATGATCCAAGAGTAAAGAGATCCGAGTCAGAGCAAATAGTACAAGCCATGGAAAAAAGAGGCATCTATTATGAATATCTTTTATTTCCTGATGAAGGACATGGATTTACCAAACCGGAAAACAGAATTAAATTTTATGCAATTGCTGAAAAATTTCTGGCAAGGTTTCTTGGTGGCCGTTATGAAGATATCAGTGATTTAGAAATATTAAACTAAAGAAAAGAATTTGAAATTGGAAATTTTGATTAATCTTTTTATCCTTTTTAATTAAAAAAAATGGTAGAATCTTTGGATATTCATTCAAAAAACACGGAGTTAGGAATCTAATATATGAATAAAAAAGTAATCATTATAGGTGGAGGTGTTGCCGGGATGAGTGCAGCACATGAGCTTATAGAAAGAAACAAAGACAAAAACGGGGAGCCCAACAATGTTCAGTTTGAAGTAAGTGTTTATGAACTACAGGAAAGTATACCTGGAGGAAAGGCAAGATCAACACCAGTACCAGATTCTGGAACTGATGGTAGAAAAGATTTACCGGGAGAGCACGGATTTAGATTTTTTCCAAGGTTTTACCAGCATGTAACTGATACGATGAAAAGGATACCTTTTAAAGATAACAAAAATGGTGTTTATGATAATCTGGT
>CAYRDV010000561.1:0-3059 GCA_964422885.1 uncultured Candidatus Sericytochromatia bacterium | reverse complement strand
ATGTACTATTGATGGCCTCTTTGTCCTTTTTACTGTTTGTTACATCATGTTCTCATAATATACCAACAGGAACAACCACAAATGTTATTCAGAATCATAATTCAAAAATACCTTCAATAACTGGTAAAGTTGAATTTCCCGAAGAAACTCTCTCCAAGCCTCTCTCTTACAAAGAGAGAGGCTTAAATAATGAAAAAAACTTTATTCCTTCTCAGAATTTTAAAGCCAAAGCAAGTGTTGTAAATGTTGGGAGTAACTCAACCGTTTCAATAATCTATGCACCTGATCATCCTACAAACCCCAATAAAACTGTTGCAACAGGGTTAACTGATACCAATGGAGCTTTTTCTATAGTAGCATCTGATAATTTCTCTCCTAATCCAGGAGATATTTTTGTTATTGAAGCAGCCAGAAGAATTGGGGGAGTAGGGAAAAATGTAATGACTGTAAGGAGTTACATGCGTTGGAAGAGTGACAGAACTTGGGAATCCATGACTTACCCATCAAATCTTGGAGTATTTATTAATACCAAAACAACTGCTTTAACAATAATTGCTGGTCATGATTCGTCAATAACTTCAGCAGATACTATAGGAAAAATTGATATTTCTACCGGAACAAGTCTTGTTCCTGTTCCTGTAGGTTCTCTAACTCAAACAGATATTTTTGATGTGGCAGCTTTGGTAACAACAGTACTACAACAAGAAAAAGATCCTTTTTCACTAATAAAATTAAATAATAGCAGTTATTTTATAGACAAAACTGAGGAAGTTGGTAAACAATTACTTACTGGTAGCTGTACCACTTCAAGCTGTGACCTTACAGGTGTAGACCTATCAAATGCAGTACTGGCAGATATAAATTTAACCGGGGCCAATTTGTCTGGTTTATTACTTACGGGCCATAGCTTAGATAACACAAACCTTTCAGGTACTAATTTATCAAATGCTAATTTATCTTCAATGGATTTAAAAACAGCAACAATTTCAGGAACCAATTTTTCAGGCAGTAACCTTGAAAATGCTGATATGTCAGGAATGACTATTTCAAGTACTCCAACCCAGACAACTTTTTTTGATGCCTATATGGTAGGGATAAATATGTCAGGTATAAGCTGCCAGAATGCGAATATGCAATATGCCTATTTGATGAACTCAAATTTGAGCAATGGTAATTTTTCTGATTCAGAAATGCAAAATGCCGATTTGACTGATGCTGATACTACCGGAGCTACACTCGGTATCCAGAGTTTCAGCCTGAAAGCCCTTACCGGAACTAATTTTAGTGGTACTAACCTGACTTCTGCAATATTTAAAAATGTTGATTTAAGCCAGTCAAACCTAAGTGGTGCAACTCTTATAAGCACTAATTTTACTTCAGCTAATCTGACTGACCAGAATCTTAGTAATTATAATCTCACAGGTGCTAATTTCACAGATGCCAATCTGACCAATGTTGACTTAAGCAATGCTGTTACAGAAGGTATAAATATGTCTGGAACTACGCTGGTAGGAGCCAATCTTACTACTTTAGACATGAGCACAGTTAATTTCTCATCAGCCAATTTAAGTGGCCAAAATCTTGCTGGTAAGGACTTTAGAGGCACAAATCTCAGTAATTCTAACCTCAGTAATACTGATTTGAGGGATGCAATTTTCAAGGATACTTTACTGACAGGAGCTAACCTTACTAATTCAAATTTAACTAAATTGAACCTCTCTGATTATAATTTGAGTTATACAAACTTAACTGGTGCAATAATCAAAAATACTAACTTAAAAAAGGCAAATTTCACCGGAGCTATATTAAATGGTTTAGATCTTTCGGGCTCAAATGTAAATAAGTCAGTCTTTATAGATGCTGTAATGGTAGGTAGTGACTTAACAGGAGTCGATTTTAGTCAGGCAAACCTCAATAAAGCCGATTTCACTAATGCAATACTTGTCAAATCAGACTTTACAGGAGCTAACATCAATAAATGTATTTTCACTGGAGCTGATTTGAGTAAAGCCACATGGATTGATGGAAGGACTTGTGCTGATGGAAGTATTGGGGTTTGTAATTAGGTGTCTGAATCACAGATGAAACGGATGAAAGGATAGACACGGATAAAAACAGGAAAGAAGGTTGTAGGGAACAGTCGTGACTGTTCCGGTAAGGGTACGAACAGGATTAAACGGATTAAAGGATAAGCAGGATTAAGAAGACAGATTAAAGAGGGAAAGTATAAATGCAAAAAAAGATAAAGAATATATTAATAAACAAAGAACCCATTAAGATTAATAGAATAATTCAGCATATTTCTCTCCTTTCACTTCTCACTTTTCACCTCTCACTTATTTCATGCTCTAATCCTGCAAGTACTACCAATAATTCTGTTGTAACTAGCTTCGACTCCGCTCAGCTACCTACGCTCAACGAACATTATAGTCAAAGTAATGAAGTTAAAAACAATTTAGCTGTACGTGGGATAGCTCAGTTCCCAAATTCAATTATTAAATCAACAGGTAATAGTAAAAGTTTAATTTTTAACCAGGATAAAACTTTAGTTCCTCAAGTGAATAAGAATAACTCCCCTAAAGGGGCCCCTGTTAGTATTGACTCCGTGGCAAGCCACGGCCCCAAAGAATTTGGGGGAAACCTCAGTGTAAATACACGAGGTATTCTCAATACTAATAAAGTTATGGGAGATTCAATAACTTCTTATGTACCCATTTATTCTTCTTTGGAAACCTTCCTTTCTCAAAGGAAGGCTGGGATGGATTTCTCTTCTCCCGTCACCAGTATTCCCCCGGTGACCAAAGGGAATCCCCTTGTGGGAAAGGGGGCCAGGGGGATATCTTCACCCTTCACTATTCAAGCTACGCAAGGAGATATAGCCCCCAATGCCACTGTATCTATAATTTATTTACCTGATGCCGGAGCTAATGCAAATAAAACTATTGCAACCGGGCTTACTGATGCAAATGGAATATTTATTATTAATCTTGATGTAAATTTTGTTCCTAATCCTGGTGATATTTTTATACTGGAAGCTGCCAAAAGAATTGGTGGAGTTG
>CAYRDV010000560.1:0-3060 GCA_964422885.1 uncultured Candidatus Sericytochromatia bacterium | reverse complement strand
AATTGGAAGGCTCATTATAACTCTTTTTTAACTATATCCGTAAGTTGAGTAATAAGTCATAATTATGAATAAAGTGTGAAGAAAACAGTGATTAAATTAAAACTAAGTTAACTATAATTTAATTTTTGCTAAAGCTTACAGGAACCTGCATTGTAACACAGTGAACTGCTCCACCAACACTGATTAAATCATCAGACTTGAGCCATATTACTTTATACCCGGCACTTTCATAGAGTTCCTGAACTTCTTTTTCATAGGATTTTATTAAATCATTATCATTATAAGGAATATCTTTATATTCATTCCTGACATATCTTGGAACAAGAACAGAACCATTTAATAACAATGAGTTAGTATAAGACCTGAATATTTCAATTTGTTCCTCATCTTCCTTTTCAGGATAGAGTATTGGCAGAGGCATCGGCATACGAATTATTTTTATATTAGGATTTTGTTTTTTTACCAAATATGCCAGACTATTTGCCTCTTTACCTGCCGCCTGAATTTCAAGAAACTCCTGGATTTCCTTAAACTTAGAGATATCTTGGGGAACTGCATTTTTAATAGTTTCATCAGACAGATAATTAATAATCAGGGTATTTTCATTTAAAAATTTTGTCCACATATCAATATGTTTTGTTGGTTCATAAGGTAAAGATGATACAAACCAGATGTCCTGGCTAATCTGCTTTTTAAATTCACTTTTAAGCTCTGCTTCGCTCAGGATAATATCATCTTTATTATTAACAATCCCGTTTTCTTCGATTACTTTATTGGTAAGAAAGCAATTTTTTTCATTACACATAATATTTCCTCCTTCCATATATACAGGAAGAGATTCCCTTTTTACGGAAGCATTTATAAAATTACTTCGGGGATTGAGTATTTCATTTCGGATCTGTCTGGAGATACTATCATCAGCTTGTCTTTCAGGATAATAATTTGTATCAAGCATTTTAAAATCAACTTTTTCACCCTGATAATCATTTCCTGGTAAAGCAATTAATGGAGCCCAGTCTCTTGCCCAAACACTTTCAGTAAGTGCGTTTAGTCTTTTCAGAGTACCTTTACCATCTGCCTGTATCCCTAAAGCATTCCTTACACTGGAAAATTGCCTGGGATTGGCACTTAAAAACCAGATATCGCTTCCAGTTTCCATTATTCCTTTTAAAATACCTTCACCTTCAGGTGTTTCCGTTATATATTCCGAAACAATTACAGCTTCTGTTTTATTATATTCAGGGGGTAAATAGAATTTCTCCATACCAGAAAAAGTATCATTCTCACAAGGGTTTCCTTCTATTTTACCCTGTGTCTTAAAACCTGCACATTCAGGGATAAATTCAAAAGAACCATCAGGTTTTATCATTGCTCTGGTTTTCTTTTTGAAATGAGGATGTTTGGTTAAAGAGCTGCTTAGATTATTAAATTGTGCTCCTGATGTAGAGACTGATGATATTGTACTATTATTTGGTGCTGTACATGAGCATAATACAATTATTGAAGCAGATAAAATCCATTTTAAATTTTTCATTACCAGCAAATTACTAAAACTATAAAATCATATTTTAAATTGTAATTCATATGTGCTTACTAAGTTGCTTACATTAAATTTAAGATCTGTGATACAATATGTATTACATAAGGGGTGAGTCAATGATATCAGTAAGATTACCATCTGATTTTTCAGATAAATTAGAAATAATATCAAAAAATGAGAATAAAACTAAATCTGAAATAATAAAACAGGCATTAAAAATGTATTTTGACAATTATGAAAAAAACAATTCTGCTTACGAATCTGGAAAAGATTTATTTGGAAAATATGGAAGCAATAAAAGTAATTTATCAAAAGATTATAAAAAAATACTAAGAGACAAGCTTAATGAAAAATACTCTGATTGATGCAGGTCCATTAATTGCTCTTTTTGATAAGGATGATAAATATAATAATGCTGTTATTGAGTTTCTTAAAAACTATAAAGGTAAATTAATTACTACCTGGCCTGTTATTACAGAAGTTTCTCATTTACTTAATTTTAATGTCAATGTGCAAATTGATTTTTTGAAATGGCTTAGAAGAGAGGCAATAAATATCATAAATATTGAAAATGATTATCTTGAAAGAATAATTGAATTAACAAAGAAATACTCGAATGTACCTATGGACCTTGCTGACAGCTCATTGGTAGTTATTGCAGAAATGACAGGCTATCGTGATATCGCTACGATTGATTCAGATTATTATATTTACCGGATAAAAGATAAAAAGTTTTTTAATAATGTCTTATCTGATTATCTTAAAAACAAATAATTAAAACAGACTAAGTATTTTACAATTTTTTTACATATTATATAAATATTTTTCACATATCATAGTTATAATAATCTTTTTATAGAGTTTAATTTTTATAATTTAAGATTTTGAGTTTTATTTAGAGTAATAATGATAAAAACAAAAATATTTTCGAAAAAAGTATTGGTTATAGTATTAATTAGTGTTGTATTGATTGGCAGTATTGCATATTATGTTATGAGCCGCCCAAAGGGTAAAAGTAAGGAAGCGGAAATAACTTATGCCGTAGCCCAGGTTGATTCAGTGGTAAATAGTATCGCAACAACAGGTAAAGTTGCGGCTAATCTTGATATTGATATTAAATGCAAAGCAAGTGGTGAAATAACTACATTACCATATGAAATAAGTGATAATATCAAAAAAGGTGATTTGTTACTTAAATTAAACCCTGTAGATGAACAGCAGGCTGTAAAGCAGGCAGAAATGACATTGATTCAGTCTCAGGCTGCTCTCGCAAAAGCAAAACAGGATATGATAAATTCCGGCAAAGACTTAAATAACTCAATAAAACTGGCGCAATCAGCGTTAGAATCGGCAATTATAAAATCAAAAGATTTAAATTCTAAAGCTGAAAGTGCAAAAACTCTTTTTACTACAGGTAATCAGTCTGCTTTTAGCAGTGTAGAAATAGCAGGGGTTAAATACCGAGATCTAAACAGTAAAGCAGAAACAAATAAAAGCTTATACCAAAAAGGTTATATCAG
>CAYRDV010000559.1:0-3061 GCA_964422885.1 uncultured Candidatus Sericytochromatia bacterium | reverse complement strand
GACTATTTTAACAAATTTTTCAACTTACCATTTATTTAAAAATTACTTATCTAGTATTATAAATTCTGGTTTAAACAAAAGAATAATCAGTAATCGAATAACAACCAATAAACGCTTAATCTAAAAAACATGTTAATATGTTATATATCTGATTATAAAGTCATAGAGCGTAGTTTTTAGGGTTAAAACAAATGTTGGATGTAAAAGAAACAGAAACAAAAAAGATACGAATCTTGATGGGAAAACCTGGCCTGGATGGGCATGACAGGGGCGTAAAAATCGTTGCTAGAGCATTAAGAGATGCTGGTATGGAAGTTATTTACAGTGGTTTACACCGTACTCCTGAAGAAATTGTTTCTATTGCCGTACAGGAAGATGTAGATGTTATAGGTTTAAGCATTTTATCCGGTGCTCATATGACAATATTTCCAAAAATTATTGCTTTACTCAAACAGGAAGATGCTTCAGATATTTTGGTTTTTGGTGGCGGAATTATTCCTGATGAAGATAAAGAAGTATTAAAACAAAAGGGTGTTGCTGAGATTTTTGGGCCAGGAACCTCTACTCAGGATATAATTGATTTTTTGAAAAATAAATATAATATCAGCTAGTTAGTATTATCTAATAATGAACCCACTGTTAAAAGTACTTGGTTTGATGTCAGGAACCTCTCTTGATGGTCTTGATATTGCACTTGTAGAGATTTATGAAACACAAAATAATTTTCATATAAAAAATGTAGAATTTAAAACTTATCCCTATAATGATGAAATCAGAAAAAAACTTTTGAAAAATATTAATCCTGATACCAGTAGGCTTGATGAATTGTGCGAATTAAATTTTGAGCTTGGGGATATTTTTACTGATTACATTTTAAAATTTTGTGCTGATCTAAAAATTAAACCAGAGGAAATTGATCTTATTGGATCACATGGTCAGACTTTTTACCATTATATAAAAAATGGTAAAGCAACATCTACTTTGCAAATGGGAGAACCATCAGTAATTGCTCAAAAAACAGGGATAACTACCGTTGGTGATTTTCGTCCAGCCGATATTTCTGCTGGCGGCGAGGGAGCTCCCTTAGTTCCATTTGTTGATTACCTGCTTTTCCATAATTATAAAAAAAGCTTTGCTTTACAAAATATTGGTGGTATAGCCAATGTTACATATATACCCCATGATGGTGATTTAACAAAAGTACTGGCTTTTGATACCGGGCCTGGCAATATGATTATTGATAGTTTGGTACATAAATTATCTAATGGTAAACTCAATTATGATGAGGATGGTAAATGGGCTGCCAGGGGTGAGATTGATTCAGTTTTTCTAAAAGAATTGCTAACAAATAATTATTTTAAGTTATCCCCACCAAAATCCACAGGCCGGGAATTATTTGGTGAACATTTTTGCCAAAACATTTATCAGAAATCAAAAGATGAAAATATTAGTGCTGAAGATTTATTGGCAACTATTACCCATTTTGTTGCAAAAACTATTTATGACAGTTATCAGGATTATTTACCGGAATTCCCTCAGGAAATTGTTTTAAGTGGTGGTGGTGCCAAAAATTTAACTTTGATTAGAGAGCTAAATTTTCTTTTACCTTCAACCAGTAATCTGGTAACTTTAGATAATTATGGCATTCTGGCAGATGCAAAAGAAGCTGTTGCTTTTGCCGTGCTTGCCTATTGTACGGTTTTTGGAATCTCTAATAATCTGCCTGAAGCGACAGGCGCACTGAAAAATGTAGTAATGGGAAAAATATGTCCTGGAAATAATTACAAAAAAGTTCTTTTAAAGTCAAGGGAAAATAATTCCTTTAAAGAAACAACTGAAACAGGTAATTTATTAAGCCAGGAATTAGATCAGCTTGCTCCTGTTGAAATAGTTGAACTGATGAATAAAGCTGATTTTGAAGTTTTGGAAGCTATCGAAAACGCCAAAGTTGATATAGCTGTAGTTTTATCCGAAATTATCGATTCGCTTGGTAACAATGGGAAATTATTTTATATCGGGGCTGGCACAAGTGGAAGATTAGGAGTCCTTGATGCTTCAGAATGTCCTCCTACTTTTAAAACACCGCCTGAACTTGTACAGGGAATTATTGCCGGTGGAGAAAAGGCCCTTACTACAGCAATAGAAGGAGCAGAGGATTCTGGAGAAAATGGAAGAAACGATATAAAAAGTAAAGTATCTGAAAAAGATATTTTAATCGGTATTTCAGCAAATGGTAAGGCCTCATATGTCATTGAAGCTTTGGATGAAGCAAAAAAGCTGGGTGCAAAAACTGCTTTGATTACCTGTAATAATATTGAAAAGCCTGATTTTATCGATAATATAATTATTCTAAATGTTGGTTCGGAAATTCTCTCCGGTTCGACCAGATTAAAAGCAGGAACAGCCACCAAAATGGTGCTTAATATGTTTACTACCGGGGCATTTTCAAAGCTGGGAAAAGTATATGGAAATTATATGGTTGATTTGAAAGTTTCCAACAAAAAATTGAAAAGAAGAGCTGTAAATATTATCATGGCTTTGACCAAAGCAAGTGAAAACGAAGCGGAGAATGTATTAAATGAAGCTGAAGGTAGTGTCAAACTGGCTTTGCTTATGAAGCTAAAAAACATTGATGTTAATACTGCAAAACCTTTGTTGGAAAAGCATAAGGGGTTTTTACGAGAATCTTTAAATGATGATTATAAATAATCATCAGGGTATTTTTTCTTTAATTCTTCCATTTTTGCTTTTTTCTCATCTTTGGAAAGACCTTTGATTGCATCCAATTATTTCTTTAATTCAGGATTATCTGTTGCCAGTACAGAAAAGTCTTCATTATTTATATTAGTTGTAGTAACCGCAGTACTAACGCCTGAAATGTTGGAGGGTAAACCACATCCGGTTATAACTCCGGCTAAAAAAACGGTTAAACTAGCTAAACTAATCAATTTTATTGTCTTCATAAATCTTTCCTCTTCTGAATTTAACTAAATTTACTTCCTTATTATGATAATAACTCAACTTACGAGTAAAGTCTTAAGTCTTTTGAGTAAAGGAGTTG
>CAYRDV010000558.1:0-3063 GCA_964422885.1 uncultured Candidatus Sericytochromatia bacterium | reverse complement strand
TAAAGACATCATGCCGCCGAAAACAGGGTGGAACTTTGTGCCGGCCACAGTTGACATGGTTGGAAAGCAGCTATCCGATATGGGGGACTGCCAAATAGCAGCAAGCTACAAGTGGGACGCGGCCGGCAAGCAATGGGTAAAAGCCCTGTTTGGAGTAATGAAAACAGACATCGGCAGCGCGTTTGCGGTTTACTCAAAAAACAACTGCCAATTATGGAAAGAAGATGACGACGGCCTTTCCCCGCCGCCGCTTCCGCCGATTGAAGGCCTTGAGAAAATAACTTTTTCACCAAATATTTGCGAATTATCTTTCTGAATTCTTACTTTACCATCCATAATTATTTTTTTGACTTTTCCCGTTTTGGCTTCCAGATAAACAGAAGCAAGATCGCATTTTGCTTCAAAATTATTATATTTAATATTTACATTTTTGCTGAAATTCATTACTGAACCTTTTATCTGCATTTCAAAATTATCTGCAGAAACATCAATGCTTTTTTGTTCATTAGGCTTGGTAATATTATTTTCTGCAAAAGAACCAGTGATATTTAACAGCAAAAAAATAAGCAGAAAGATTAATATTTTCTTTCTGCTCACTTCTGTATCACTTTTTACTGTTATTTTGCTTTTGTAACTTGGCTAAACTCAAGTTCAACCGGTGTTGGTCTGCCAAAGATTGAAACTGATACTTTAAGTTTTCCTCTTTCAGGTGATATTTCGATAATATCTCCACTAAAATCGGTAAATGGACCACTGATTACTTTAATATGATCTCCAATTTTAAGATCAATCTGTACTCTGGTTTTACCTGATGAAGATCTTCTTAAAATTCTTCTTACTTCTCTGTCCATTAGTGGAACTGGCTTACTACTTGCTCCTACAAAACTTGTTACTCCAGGAGTATTTCTGACGGCATGCCATGACTCTTCATCCAAAATCATTTCTACAAGCACATAGCCCGGAAAAATCTTTTTGGGTTTTTCTATTCTTTTACCATCTTTTATTTCAATTACTTTTTCTTCAGGGACTTCTACCTGGAAAATTCTGTTTTCCATTCCCATTGACTCAACTCGCCTTAAAAGATTACTTTTTACTTTGCCTTCATGGCCTGAGTAGGTATGAACAACATACCATCTTTTTTTAGCTATTGCCTGAGTACTTGATACAGAAGATTTATCATTATCTTCTGAATAATTTTCAGATGTATCCAACTTAAAATTACCTCCCAAAGGTTATATCTGCTACTTTATTAAAAAATGAAACTAAAAAGGAATGTCAATAATTTATCATAAATGGTTACTAACACTATAAAGAAAACCACCGTGATTATAACTACTATAGTCTCACCTGTAGCCTGACGTCTGCCCGGCCATTGTATTTTTTTTAACTCAGAAAAGGAATCTTTTAAAAACTGTTTAAAATCCTCAAAAGATTTATTCAGATTCTTTTTGTCTTTGCTGGAGTCCGAACTATCTTTTTTTTTACCAGATTCAGGACTTTTCTCTATTTCCTTTTCAGTTGAAGATTTTTTTGCCACTTTAATAAATCTCTATAATCATTTACAAAAATCAAAACTATTTAAACGCGCCTTGAAGGATTCGAACCCTCGACTTACGGTTTTGGAGACCGTCGCTCTACCAGCTGAACTAAAGGCGCTTACAACTACAATTTTAACATAAATTTAGGTTATGTTACTCACTCTGTTAATTCTAACAGTAGTCCTTTAAGGGTAATTAATTAGTTCTCAAAACCAGAGCTCCCCAAAGGTAGAGAGTTAATTTGGTATTTCTGGAAACAGAGTTCCAGAATACTAAAATTACTTTTTGGTTTCTTTATGTGCAGTATGCTTGTTGCAAGAACTACAATGCCTGTTAAATTCAACTCTATCGGCATGCTTTTTCTTATTTTTTGTGGTATTATAATTTCTTCTTTTACATTCACCACAGGCTAAAGTTACTATAACTCTCATCTTACCAACCTTTTATATAAATTAATTCATGTTTAAAGTTAAATCCGTTTGTCCCTTCAACTTATCAAACTCATCTAGTTCTCTTTAAGTGAGGGGGCTATTTTCTGAATTAACTAGTTAATAGTAACATTATTATATTATAATGTCTACTATTGCTTAATCAAAATTTAAGTTTTCCTAATGAATAACTTTACTTTTTAGCAGTTGTTTTAACTGAATGAATTAAATCCGTATCATTCCCATTATCGGATTTATAACTCCAAATTACATGTATTTTCCCACTATTATCAGCCACAATAATTGGTTTATCCTTAACATTACCCAATTGAGAAAGAGGAATGTCTTCATAACCATCAGTATTTTCACTATGTTTTATATCAATCTCAGTTGTTGTTGTCTTTTTATCACTGTCCTTTATTATTTCGGTAGGATCAAGAATTTTCTTGAAAGGTTGTTTCCAACCATCTCCAAACCTTCTTCTAAAGCGGATAACCTGTTTATCATCTTTTGTTGTTGATGCCCAGGCAACATTTACAATTCCTGTAGGGGCAATAGAAATACTCGCACCTGATTTAGCTGCAAGAATACTTGTTGATATCTCATTGATAATTTCAGGCAAAGACCAGCTGACATTACTTCTTAAAATATATTGAATATAAAAATCATTTCTCCAAACTATGTGCAATCGGTTAAAGCGATCAACTGAAGTCTCAAGTGAATTATCTGTATCAATGCCAAGTTTACCCATTGGTATTTCTTCTACCATGCTGACCCCTTTTTCCATTGACCAGCTTGCATAAAAAAGTTTTTGCTCAGTTGCTGATTTCCATACTATATGAGCTATACCATCAGCACCCATGGCGACTTTCGGCATAATTCCGCCATCTGCAATCTTAATACCCGTTGACCAGTTACTTTTATCATACTGAGCGAGAAAAATAGAATTAGCTGCTTCCCATGAAGCATAAATGTAACCATTCCTATTATCAATTGCAACTGAGGGAGTATAACCATCCTGACTTCCAGGAATAGATTTTGGCGACTGCCAGGTGATACCATTTGACATATTAGAATAAATATATCTTGTTCCACCC
>CAYRDV010000557.1:0-3076 GCA_964422885.1 uncultured Candidatus Sericytochromatia bacterium | reverse complement strand
AAATTATCTGGCTGCAGCAGCGTTATGCCCCTTATTCGGGTTTTCCCGGTAAAACTATCCGTTTTTTTGAATCAATAATTTTAAACCAGAAACAAAACCAGGAAATAATTGACCGGGAACTGGTTATGAAATATTTCTGTGAAGAAACCGGGCTCCCACCCTTTATAATAGACCAGTCAATCCCCATGGATATAGCAGAAACTGAAAAGTTTTTTAAAAGTAATGTTCTGGGACAGGAAATAGCAGGAGAAACTATTGTAAATCTCCTGACTTCAGTAAAAGCAGCCCTTGGCCGCAAGGGCAAACCAATCGCTTCGCTATTATTTGTCGGGCCGACCGGTGTCGGAAAAACAGAAATGGCTAAAGTTCTGGCCCAATTTATGTTTGGCAGCCCCCAAAAAATGTTTCGGTTCGATATGAGTGAATTTTCCAGCCCTGATGCAGTTTTACGCTTAACCGGTTCCAGTTTTTACAGTGAAGGAGTATTAACGGCAAAAATAAGGCAGGAGCCTTTTTCGGTTGTCCTTTTTGATGAGCTGGAAAAAGCCCATTATTCCTTTTTCGACCTTCTTCTGCAAATTCTAGGTGAAGGGAGGCTTACCGACTCCAAAGGTAAGATAACAGATTTTTGCAGCACGATAATTATTATGACCTCGAATATTGGTGCCAAAAATTATCAGAAAGGGAATTTTGGTTTCGTGGAAAAAGTTCTCCGTGATGAATCAGGTAAACATTTTATGAAAGAAATACAGGCTTTTTTCAGGCCTGAATTGTTTAACCGGCTTGACCAGGTTATTCCATTTTTACCATTGGATAAAGAAACCGTTGCCGGCATCGTATCCAGGGAGATTGGCAAGATAAGCCGGAGAGAAGGGATAAAATTCCGCAAGATAAAGCTGGAAATTACTGAAGCTGTCCTTGGTTATCTCTGTGAAAAAGGTTATGATGCCTATTACGGGGCCAGGCAGATGCAGCGGATATTACGTGGGCAGCTTGTAATTCCACTGGCAAAAATGCTAAATAAATACAAAGCAGGGGTTCCCCTGGCCTGTCAGATAGACATTATTAAAGGTAAACTACATATTTCACTAAAACCTGAATCAGTAACTTATGATACTATGGCCTCCCTCCCGGAAGAGGAAAGGATTCTGACACAGCGTCGTGAAATTCAACTACTGGAGGCAGGAGACTATTATATCAAGCTGCTCAGTGAGATAGATATTCTTGAACATAAAAAAAGAAAACAAAAAGAGGGATTCTGGAAAGATCATTCAAGCTCGGAAAATTATACTAATTACCTGAGATTGAAAGAAAATTTCAATCATATTATGAAAGAAATAAAAGAGCTGGAAACAGATTCTTTTTTAAATAATGCAAACCTTAGCAGGGAAAGGGGAATTGCTGGAAAAGATATTATTTTAAGCCTGGCAGATTGGGAAACACGGTACAGAGCATTAAAGAAAGAACTTTACAGAATTCATAACCACGGATCAGAAGTATGTACAATAGGGATTTACGGACCAGAAGAACATGTTTTCGAATTATTCCACCTTTACCAGTTTATCGCTGAAGAAAATAATTATGAATCCAAAGTAAGGACTGTCTGGTTCAGGAACAATTTGCTTGCATATTTAATTACAGAGGAGGTTCTTCAGGAGCTGGGGAAAGAAAAAAAGGTAAAAGATAACTTATCTAAATTAAAACCCCTTTTAAACAAAACCTTTAATAATGAAGCTGCTTTCCTAGAGGAATTAAAGAAATTAGCTATAACAAAAGAACAAAATTCTATTATTGCAAAATATTCCCTGTTTCCTTTTATAAAGCATGAAAAACTCACTCCAATGCAGGATGATGACCGCCTGATGGGAATTGAGCTCCAGTTAAGCGGAGAATTACCTTTCCTGTATTTCAGAGATGAGAATGGCAACCCTGCTTTTAAAAACGAGAGGAAAGAAAGAAATTTAGTAAAATGCCGGGTAGTTGTCCAAAATTGCAACCTTGAGGAGCTTTCCATGCCCCGGAGTATTCACCGGAAAAATTATTTTGATGACTTAAAGGAGACAAGGATTTTTGCCCCGGAGTTTTTTCAGGATAAAAATTACAAAATACAGGATCTGAATTTTTCTAACCCTAAGGAAAAACTTAAAGAAATTCTGGATACACGCTTTAGTGACCACATTACAGCAATCCTGATCAACGAAGAGGAAAAGTTATGAGTCTGTTAAGGTTGGAATTTCCTGTTCTGGTCAGGGTTATAAAAAGTGGCACCGAAAAAAGTTATCAGCTTTCTCCCCTGTTTTTAACAGAACCGGAAATAGTTAATGAAAGATTTGAAAAAGCTTCCAGGAATTTTAAAAACCAGGTTAGGAAAGAACTGAAAGAATTATCGGTAGATAGGGATAATTTGAATACTATCCTCTGGTATTTATTTAACCCGGAAGTGCATTTTAAAATTCTTAAACTGGATTTTTTATCCGGTAAATACCCTGTAAGCGGTGAATTTTCAGTTGCCTGGTTTGAATTAAATCATTTAACTTTCATTTGTTTGCCTGGCTTTGAAAAATTCATGTTTATAGGGACTGCCAATGAATCGGGTAAGGTAAATATAATTGAAGAAGCTACCAGGGTTATTGAATATAAATTGCGGCTGGAACGAAAAAGATTAGGTGAAAAGTGGCAATCCTCCGATTATATGGTGGGCAAAAATGAATTTATTACTGTATTTGACCTTGATGCTACTATAAAAGGTGCTCCGTTTCCCTTTGACGAGGATTTTTCATCACTGTTTAGTTCTTTATTCGGAGATAACCAGCCAATGTATGGCGCACATGAGATTGAAAAAGTTGGCAGGGATTTAAATTTGCTTTTTCCTGATGAACTGGGCAGGGCTTTGTGCCGGGAAGATATTTGTGACAGGCTGTATAAAATCATTTACCAGCCTGAAAAAACGGGGATTGTCCTGGTTGGTAATGCAGGAAGCGGAAAAACTACACTTTTGCATGAAATTATTCATCGCTATACGGAGAAAAATGAGGCTAAACAATTCAGCCACCTGGAAAAAATCTGGGAAATTGAC
>CAYRDV010000556.1:0-3106 GCA_964422885.1 uncultured Candidatus Sericytochromatia bacterium | reverse complement strand
TTTTTGCCCGGTATTTGTTACCACATTTGATTGGCAGGAAATAAGATTAATAAATGCTAATAAAGCTATCCCTAACATTTTTTTTTGCATAAAAAATTATTATTAAATAATAGAATAAATTTGTGCTTTTAGTTTAAAAAATTATCCTAAAAACATGGATAAAATAAACTATTTTTATCACAGAACCTAGTATCTGATTATATCATTTCTGGTTTAGTTATCAGATTTTTTTTATTTGAAAATAATACATTATTAATTAAATTTCAATTTACTTAAAGAAAAGATAAAATAATAAAAATATATTTTGCTGTTAAATATAATGAATCGTGCTTTTGAGTTTTTAATAAAATAATTTTAAGGATAAAATCAGTTTTTATCTGAACCTTTTTTCTTTTTCATGGTTCATCAGTAAAAAAGGAAATTTATTGATTACTGGCAAAAGTTCATCAAGATATTTAGTATATTCATTAGTCAACTCTGAAGGCAGTTCCTGAGACTGACTAAAGTCCTTTTTAAGGTCATTAATAATTTTTTTTACTTCATTGGTTTTAGCAATAGTAACCTGCTTTGTTTTTGTGGAAAAATCAGTATCTGAAAGACTAATTTGGGTAAATATTTTATAAATAAATTTTAAATTTTGTTTGATACTGGTATCTACCATTCCTTTTAATTGTTTTAACTTAATAATAAGCATACTGTATGAGTTTATTTCATTATCTATAAATTCTTTTTTATATAAACGATCTTTTAATTTATAGATTCTTGTATCAATTCTCAGTTTATTTCTTAGCATATCTGTAAAAACACCTGATTTAATAGTTACAATATTACCTTTTGAAGCTTTACCAACTAATTTATTGTTTTGAAAGATACTACTGCAATTAAATATCAGTATTTCACCGTTTTCCAGATCAATTTCCAGAATAGTTTCTTTTTGCAGATCTTCAGACAATTTTACTTCCAGCGAATTTTCTCTTGGTAAAAAAGTCATAACAGCTGCAGTATGTATATAAGTTTGCTGATTAAATTTTTCTTTGATTAAGTTAAGTTCATTATTAATTTTATTTAGCTTTTCAAGATAAGTATCTATTTCCATAAATTTATTTAGTTTACCCTGAAGTATTGATTTAAAATTTTTTGCCTGTGTCTGACTGAGCTTAAATACGGTTTCAACTCTGTCTATAAAAGATCCGGATTGGTTCTCACCTATTTCTTTATTAATAAAATCAATAATCTGTTTTCTGATTTTTTGTGATTCAAGAATTTTACTGTATATCCCAATCTTTTCTTTGAGCAGGTTTACTTCGCCCTCGTTTCGTTCTTTCTGATAGTTTTTTAAATCTACCTTTTTCTTTAATTCCTGCATCATATTGTTGTAATCAGCTGGTTGCATATTATATTTTAAGGCAATGCTGGAGTTATATTTTTCAATAACTTCTTTTAGCTCGCCATAAATAGTTTCACTCTCTTTAAATTCAATTTTTAGTGTCTGCTTAAAGTTACTGATAATATTTTCCAGGTTTTCTTCATAAATGTGGCTATACTCAATCTCATTAAACCCGATAATTTGTGTGCCTTCTTCAACACTTTCTATAAATGAGGGAACTGGCTGGTTTGTTGGAGACTTTTGGTACTCAGAAACAGGTGCTCCTTTAGGCTGGTTGTTATTATTAACAGGAGGTTTTGCAAATTGTCTTAATGGGTGAGCATTTTTTTCATTTATTTTGTTGGAAACATTTTTAATAAATCCTGTATTTGCTTTCATACTAACAGCTTTATTAAAATCAGCAGGTGTTTGTTTATATATATCATCAAGGGACGGTAAAGTTTTTGTCATCCTGTTATAGCCAAGAGGTGACATATTAGTTTTAATTTTTTCAGCATTAAACTGAACCAGAGCTTCCTGAAATTCAAGCATATTTCTAAAGCGGTCATCTCTTCTTTTGGCAATCGCTTTATTAATAATTCTTTCCAGCTCTATTGGCAGATTAGGGTTTGCCTGGGTTAAGGGAAATGGATGCCCTGCCTGGATTTTTTTTACAACTTCCAAAAAAGAATTTCCATTATATGGATAATCACCCGTTAAAACATGATATGTGGTGACACCTAGAGCATAAACATCTACTCTTGGGTCAATATTTCGGGAATCTTCAATTTGCTCAACAGGCATATACAAAATACTTCCCAAAAAAGCACCTGGTGTCGTTAAATCTATATTATCATTTGCTCTTACCAGGCCAAAATCCATTATTTTTACAATCCCGGTATTACATAAAAAAATATTCCCTGGTTTTATATCTCGGTGAATAAGTTGTTTCTGATGAATATAATGAAGGGCTTCACAGGACTGAACTATAGTTTTTAGCACAGTATTTACCGGGATAAAAGCTCTTTTTTCCATCATGGTTTCCAGAGAATCTCCTTCAAGAAATTCCATTACCATAAAGCACTCATTAATCCCTTTTTCTTCACCAAGTTCAAAAACAACAACAATGTTGGGATGTTTCAGGTTAGCGATAGAACGGGCTTCCCGATAAAATCTTTCAACAAACTCATGATGCATATCTTTGGTAATATCTTTGGGGATTTTTATTTTTTTGATCGCCACCAGACGATCAAGCCTTGGATCACGGGCTAAATAAACGACACCCATCGCCCCGCTACCAATTTCTTTAATTATTTCATAGTCATTAAAAGACATTCTTAACTAACTGCTCTTACTGGTTGCTCTTTATAGCTTTTAATAAAATCTTTGAGTCTACTGAAATCTGCATGAATAGAAAATTCATATTGCTTCACAGCTTTACCCAGTATTGAATTGGCAATAATTTCCTCTATTTCCTCATAAAAATAACCTCTTTTATAAAGGTAACTAAGTAAATCAAGCCTGAATTCTTTTCTTTTTACCAGTTCTTCAAAAGAATGAAAGTTCCTTTCATACGAATAACCCTGTTTATATGGTTTACTCACTTTTTTAGCTGGATTTTGTGTCTGCATATATTTAGATGATAGCATATCTTTTTTCCGCAAGCAAAAAGTGCATAAGTTCAGTCCCGCCCGCATTCCTCCCCAGACCCCTCCTGCGGGCGGGAAATCAGCCGAGGCA
>CAYRDV010000555.1:0-3125 GCA_964422885.1 uncultured Candidatus Sericytochromatia bacterium | reverse complement strand
ACAGAAAAATTTGGCAGAAAATTAGTTGAGGCAGGGGCTGATATTATTGAGCTGGGAGGCCCTTTTTCCGATCCTGTGGCTGATGGCATAACCAATCAGAGGTCTTCTGAAAGAGCTTTAAAAAATAATGTTTCTCTGAAAAATATTATTGACTTTGTTGCTGATTTACGTAAAAAAGATATTACAGTGCCAATAATTCTGTTTAGCTATTATAATCCTGTTTTTAAAATGGGACTGGAAAATTTTGCTCTCAGTGCCAATAAATCAGGAGTAAACGGAGTACTAATAGTCGATTTACCACCTGAATCAGCGGAAGATTATTCAATAATAATGGATAAAAATAACTTGGAAACCTGCTTTCTGGCCTCACCAACCACCAATAAAGAAAGATTATCTTTAATTGATAAAATTTCATCAGGTTTCATCTATTACGTTGCCCGTACAGGTGTAACAGGTGTCCAAAATGATATCTCTCAAACTCTGGAACAGGAGGTAGGTATATTAAAAGAAAATGTAAAAACTCCCGTCTGTGTGGGTTTTGGTATTTCTACACCTGAACAGGCCAAAGAGGTGGCAAAAATTGCCGATGGTGTAATTGTTGGCAGTGCAATAGTGAAACTGATTGGAGAAAATGAAAATGTTGAAATAACTGCTGAAAAAATTTATGATTTTTCCAAAAGCCTTTCAGATGCTATTAAAAGCTAAAAAGCTTCTTTTTCACTACATTTGAATTTATCAGGGAATTGATATAAGATAAAAAATATAAAAGCGGAGGAAGCTGGAAATGTTTACTGTTATATATAAATGGAAAGTCTTTGAGGATAAAGAGCAACAATTTATTGAAAGCTGGAAAAAAGTAACCGAAATTTTATACATTAAGCACGGAAGCCTTGGCTCAAGATTACATAAAACCTATGATGGTTTTTTTCTGGCTTATGCCCAGTGGCCTGATCTGGAAACCTGGGAAAAAGATAAGGAATTTACTGAAGAAGAGCAAATAATCAGAAATAATATACAGGATAGTGTTGAAGAAAGATTTGAACCTATTACCTGTGATGTTTTGGATGATTTGTTAAAAACGGTACCAGCAAAAACGATATAACCCTTTATTAACCAGGGCAATCACAACCACAACAACATGAATCACATGGGCAATCTCCATGTTTACAACACTTTAAAAAGTTAAAACATTCACAGCAATCACCGGGAAGATTACAGCAATTACAGCAGTCTAAACAACAATTATTATCAGAGTCGGATTTTTTATTTTGTTTTTTATTATTATCCTTCTTTTTATTGTTTCTGAATTTGTTTTTATCCGATGGTTTTGAGAGATCAATAGGGTTATCTTCTGCTGAGTTTTCGGACATCTGACATATATTTGATAAGTTTGAGGAATTACATAATTTAAGCCTTTTTGTCAGATTAAAGGAAAGCATTTTATTAAAGTAAGTTTTTTTCTTTTCAGTTAATGGAAGTAAATTTATAAAATGAGTAATTTCGGCTTTTAGTCCATTAAAAATATTATTCATTTCTTGCTGAATTGGCTCAGAAATTGAATCACCATCAGTTTTAAAGGCTTTTGTAATCGCATTAAAAGATTTATTTTTATAATCTTTTTGAATATCTTCAAATGCGTCAATCAGGTAAACAAGTTTTCCAAAATAATACCCTAAATTATACATATTTTCCGATAATTCTTTTTTTTCTATTACATTTACCCCATATTTAAAAGAGCTGGCAGTAATCATTGCAGTAGGCTCAGCGTAAAAATCAAGATATTCCTTAGATGAATCAAAATGAACCTGTTTTTCTTCTCTTTTTGTTTGACCGGAGATTTGTTTAATAATTTCTTGAACGGAAATTCCCCACTCCTTCATTTGTTGCGTTGCTTTATTAAATTCTGAATTAAAGAACCTTGCTGCAATTTTCCAGAGGTATTTCCCTTTGTTTTTTGTATCAATAATATTATCTTCAATTTTTAATTGGGCAAGGATTATATTTAAAGTGCTTACAAATTTCAATGATAATGGTAAGTCTTCTTTCAACGAAGGAAGTGACAGGCAATTATATGAGTGGTAAGCTGGGCTCCAGCTTTTTATAATATTTATTTCTCCAGAAAGATTTGTCAGTAACTCACCCAGAAAAACAATATCATTATTTAAAGTAAATCTGGATTTTTGGCTGTAAAGACTGCCCATTGTCTTACATGTACCGCAGTAATGCAATCTGTATTCATTTTTGCTTTCTTTGTCAGCTCTGCAAAGAGCGGGTTTCATTAATCCAAACATTTATATTGTTTTTATTTGTCAAATTAAAGTAATTCCTAATTTACCATAAAAAACAATAATTAGACATAATTTATTTTTTGAAACTTAAGGAAGCTGAGTTGATACAATACCTTAAGCCTGTAGGTTTTGGGCCATCATCAAATACATGGCCTAAGTGACCTCCACATCTTGCACAGTGAACCTCAGTTCTGACTGTAAAAAAACTTTTATCGACAGAAGTACCAACTCCATTTTCAATAGGTTTATAAAAGCTTGGCCAGCCTGTCCCTGAATCAAATTTTGTTTCGGATTTAAATAACGGTAAATCACAAGCTGCACAGTAATAGATCCCTTTCTCATGATGTGCATGATATTTTCCGGTGAATGCTCTTTCAGTACCATGTTCCCTTAAAATATAATATGCTTCAGGGGAAAGTATTTTTTTCCATTCTTCTTCGGTTTTTGTCACTTTAAATTTTTCCTCAACTTTACTTTGTATATTTGTTTTTTTATCAATCGTTTTATTTTGAGCACACGCTATAGTTGCTAAACTAAGTATAAAAAAAATAATTAGTATCTTAAACATTTTTACCCCTAAAACTTTTTATAATTCTAATCAAATATTAGCTCCAAAATTAAAATTCCAGTTATTATCCAGGATACGTTTTTGAAATTTTTACTTAGGAGGTTATTTCAAAAAGGACTTCTGGTTGTAACCACTGTAGTTTCTGCTTTATACCATATTGTTTGATTAGTATTAAAATAACTCGATGTTCACATAGGGGATTCACCACATTATTTGGGGCCGGGGTTTACCCCGTAGTTAATACTAACAGGGGCCACTTTAGGGGTATT
>CAYRDV010000554.1:0-3138 GCA_964422885.1 uncultured Candidatus Sericytochromatia bacterium | reverse complement strand
TAGGAGCAAAGCTTGCACCAGTACGGTTTACAAAATTAAGGTCGGTGAAAAGGTATTCACCTGAAAGACTTAAGTTATTAAAAGGCTTAGAAGTTAATGCCGCTCTGTAAGAAGCTCCCATCTTATTTTCCGAAATACTGTTAGCATATTCGGCTGTAAATTCTACTGAATCACCAATTTTTTCACCGATATTTGCGCCCCAGAGCTGATAAGGTTTATCAGAAATTTCCCGGATATATGAGCCACCGATAGAAGCACCAAAAGGAAGAGGCTGATTAATAGTAGCACCTACAATACTGTTATTCAGAGAATTTGGCTGAAATTCATAGGTGACAACAATAAAATTTGGATTCAGATTTTCATCAAATGAAGGCACTGGCTGACTAAATGTAATAGCGCCATTTGCATAATCCAGATTATAGTCAGCCAGCCTATTCATAGTCTGTGTTTTAAGTATTTTATCCTTAAAAATTCTGTCTCTGGTTTCAATGGTAATTCTTTCAGAACCATTAAGAAGTGGGTATTTACTTGAATAATAAGGGCCTGAAACACCGGCACCAGGAATTTCATCTCTATTGAAAGCCTGATTGGTCATCGCTCCAAATACAGAAACATCGGTAATATTTGGTAAACTTACATCAACTTTTGCACCAGTCAAAACCCTGTTATAAATACTCATTCTGGGAGCAGTAAAACCCTGATTTTTGTTTGAAGCAGTAGTAAAATCACCCCACATCAGGCTTGATTTATCTCTTTCAAGTTTGAAAAATACATTACTGTTAGCCATAGCAATCTGATTAACCTGGCTTGAATCACCATAAATCGGGTATCTTCTTTCTTCTGCCCGGTCTCTTAATAAAACATCTCTGTCATCTTCAAGAGCATTCAGCTTTTTCTCAGTATTAAGAGCAAATGTCAATAAATAATCATCAAAAACAGTACCCTGTGAAAATACCGATCCGCCAAGATTATAGTTAAAGCCTGGCGCTCCTTTTGGATCTCCGGTAAAAGTTTTTCCATTTAATAATGAGTAACCTGATTTTCCTTTTGCCAGACCAACAATAATCGGTTTTCTCAATGGAGTGGTATATTCAATAAAACCATTCCCAATAATCTGACCAGCACTGGCTTCAATTTTTCCGGTATCAACATTATTTGGTGGAACAACTGTGACAACAGCTTTTCCATCAGTAGTTTTTAACTGTAATCCAAGAGTATTAGGATCTGCATCTACCGTTGTGATAGTTCCAAGATCATTTCTGACTGTAACAAAAGTACCATCTGCTACAGGATTACCCCATTTATCACTGACATCAATGATTACATCTACAGAAGACTTTCCATCAGCTGGTGTCCTTACAGTTTTGATTGTGACAGTTTCAGGTCTGCCTTGGACAAAAATTTCTTTTGCATATTCCTGTTCAGGTCCCTGTCCACCAGGCTCAAAGGTTATTGCTTTGATAATATTTTTACCTTCATTAAGTTTAACACCATAGTAAGTAAATGAAGTGTTACCAGTAACTTTATTTACCTGGGTTTTACCAAGTAAAGCCGGTTCTATTTCCTGCTCATTAATGGTTATTCTGGATAATTTGCCTGTTGGTAAAGTAAACAATATAGAAGCAGAACCAATGTCAAATAAATATTTTTTGGCACCATCGTCATTCAGATTAACTTCATATTTTGAGACAAACTTAAGTTTTTCCTTCATTTCGTCAGTCATATTGTCTTCAGGAGTTTCAGGAGCAGAAGGTAAAGTTATTTCCTGCTCTGAAACCACAGTACCAGTAGTTGTAACTACTTCGGCAAATGAGGCAGGACAAAGCATGGTAGAACAGCTTAAGGTCAGGCTGCCTGCCAGTAAAACTTTGAATGTAGTCCTGCTAAAAATCATTAATTATCTGTTTATCTCCTTTTTCGGATATTGCTCATCAGTATGGGTAACAGAGTTTTCCATTTCAGGAACTGTTACTTTGACATCTTCTGAAGAAGGCTTATTAACAGGAAGTCTGAATGTCTTCTCACCTGTTAAATCAACCTTTACATTATCAATATAAATAGCGTCCAAATCTTCTGTTACAGAACCACTGACATTAAAATCAATTTTCTGTCTGTTAATCAGCTCTAAAACAAATTGAGCAATTTCAGCCCTGGATATAGGTCTGTTTGGATAAAACTTTTTATCTGGAAATTGAGGTAATAAACCATTGGTATATGCCAGGTAGACATATTTTCTGGCCCATTCCGGGATATCTGAAGCATCTTCAAAAGGCAGATTATCCTGTGCTTTTGTGAGATCAAGTCCTAAAGCATGTACTCCAACAACAGCCATCTCATATCTTGGGATAGTACTATCAGGTTTAAATGTATTATCAGGGTAACCACTAACCAGCTTTTCATCAGTACCAGCCTTAATAAATCTGGTTGCCCAGTGCCAATCAGGAACATCCTTAAATGTAGCTTTTCCGGCAGGATGGTAGTTAGGTAATGCTGGTACAATTTCCAGATTAGCGGCAAGCCTTTCAGTTTCACCATCTTTATTCTCAGCTTTAATTTCAAATGTATACTTTCCTGGAATCAGAAACTTATTATTAGCATCTTTTCCATCCCAGAAAAGGGTATTTATACCAGCTTTACTTTCTTTATCACTATAAAATAATTTTACTTCCTCGTTTTTAGCATCAAGGATTCTGAGAGTGACTTTTTCATCTTCCTGAAGAATATAACCCAGAGTGGTACCAAGTTTAATATCAAATGATTTTAAAGCAACAAGTGTAAGCTTTGTAGTTTCAGCACGGGATATACTTCTGGCTGGTTTAAAGTTTCCATCAGGATAACCATGAATAATTTCCAGGCCTGATTCATATTCAACAACCTTTCTTGACCAGTGATTGGCAATATCAGGATAAGTAATATATGGAATCTCTTTTACAGCAAACTGATCAGGATAAGCAAATGCGGCTTTTAAAGAATCATTTGGTATCTTTGGTAACTCTTCTTTAGGACCAGGTTCAAATTTTACTAACCGGAAATTAGCTTTGGCAAGACCACTTTCTGTAATAAATATTCTTCTGGATGAGCCATCTTCACCAATCCAGGCTTCTGCTTTTGGCATTTCAGGTAATGAAATTGTAAAAA
>CAYRDV010000553.1:0-3182 GCA_964422885.1 uncultured Candidatus Sericytochromatia bacterium | reverse complement strand
CTTAAAACCAACTTAAATTATAAATTAATTTTATATAAAGCAAAATATAAAACATGCTAAACTAAATTAATTTTATAAAACAGCAAACAAAGGTATTAATATATTAATACCCTGAACATGGAAATATAAACAAAAAAAAACGCATGACAGAAAGATTGAGTAATAAATTTATCTCCTTATTATTAGGAATATTAATGATTTCTGTTAATTTTCAACCCCCTTTTTTGTTGCCTACAGCCATAGCAATTGAAACTATTGATATTGATACACTGGAAGATGTCAAAAAAAATCACTGGTCTTTTTCAGCAATAGAATTAATAGTACAGGATTTGGGCATTATGTCTGCAAAATCCACCAACAAATTTGCCGGAGATGATACTTCGACAAGATATGAAGTAGCTGATGCCTTTGTTAATGCAGCCAGAAAACTGGAGAGTATATCAGGGCTTGATCTTAAAATTAATGCAAAGAAAAAAAAAGTTCCTTTAATTGATGTTGATATTGAGCATAATAATGTAGTAGATGAAGTGATTAACAGTTATGGTTTAATGCAGCTAATTCCCGGTAGTAAGTTTATGGGAAACAGAGCTATTACAAGATTTGAGTTAGCTTATGATTTAAATAATTACCTTCATCTGCTTGAAAAGGTTGTAGCCAAAAAAAACAAACCGGAAATCAACAGGATGGAAAAATTAAATGATGTAAGACCTGGTCACTGGGCAACAGAAGCTGTTAAGGACATAGTAAATAAATACCAGATTATGAAAGGTTATCCTGATAACCAGTTTAAAGGAGGTAATACATTAACCAGATATGAGTTAGTTGCTGTTTTAAAAAAGTTTATTGATTATATTGATAGATACCTGATACCTATACCAAAAGCAACTTCAATATCAACAGCTGAACCTATGCCAACCCCTTTACCAACTCCAGTTATTATTCCTTTTCAAACACCTAAACAAATTCCATTTCCAACCCCATCCCCGGATAACAGAATTACATTGGGCATGGTTGATGCTAAGGTTGGTCTAATGGTAAATGTTTCTTATTCAGGGCCAAGTACAAATAATGAAATTGATACTCTTTCAGGTCCCAACGCTAATATAAATATCTGGTTTCCCAAATATAATGGTTTAAAATTTGGGTTAGGTCTCAATGGCTATTTTCTTTCTTATGGAAAAATCCTTAACCAATATCATAATGTTTCCAACTTAAGAAGAAGTTCGATAGGTTTGGACTTTGACTGGAGGATATTAGGCTTTGATTATATTGATGAGCAATCTCTAACTTTAGGAATTGGTTATGGTATGCTCCAATGGTCTGGTGCTGGCTATTCTTATGGTAATCACGGTCCTAAAGCCAGAATCAGCTATGAATACCCGATAATTCCCTTTTTAAGTATTTTTGCAGATGAACAGTTTCATTTTATGTTAGGAGAAAACAGCCAGTTTACAGATCAACTGTTATGGATCAATGATTTTGTTATTGGGATTAATATTATGGCGATAAATCAGATTTCCTTGCAGATAGGTTATAAGGATTCAAGGTTTAGCCTTGGTAAATCTGAAGTTTTTGGAGATATTGGTGGAATTGCTAATATTAGGTTTCGGTACTAATCATAAAAAAGTAATTATTAATGCAGTCTTTGGTATTGGTTTCTGGCATTTTTTATTAAAATAAATTCCAGAATTTTTTCAATATTTAATATTCCAATCAATTTTCCATTTTGAACAATTGGGGCAATCGTTACCGGTTTATTTTGTAAATTTGAATATGCATTTTCTAATGGAGTTTCAGGTTTTAAAACCTCAAACTCACTGATCATGACTTCCGATAATGGTATATTTTCTCCTTTTTTAATTAGCCCTGAAACTATTTCATTGGCGGTAATAATCCCTGCTACATTTTCTCCATCCATTACTATAAATTCTTTCTCCTGACCATCCAGCAATTTATTTACTGCCACATTTATAGAGTCATTTACTTTAAGGGAAATAAAATGATGCATCATTACATCGTTTACTCTATATTCATGAAGAAAGTTTTTAACTTCTGTTTGCTGAGCCTCAAAATGAGCACCCAGATATACGAAAACCCCTATAAAAATCAGGAAAGGGTTTGATAAAAAGCCATAGAATATGAAAAATATCGCAATAAATTGTCCTAAGATGGCAGCCCATCTTGTAGCTTTGACTCTTTCAACCCAAATTGATAAAGTTGCCCTTAATATCCTTCCTCCATCCATTGGGAAAGCCGGAAGTAAATTAAAAAGAGCAATAAAGATATTTACCAAAAACAGACTCATAATAAAATTCTGAGGAGTAAAGTAATTTATTTCTGAAGAATATTCTGGTATACCAAAAGTCAATTTTAAGATAATAAAAAGAATAGCTGCAATAATAATATTAGTAATCGGACCTACAATTGTTATTAATAACTCATGCTTTGGGTTTTCCGGTATAGTTTCTATATTGGCAACTCCTCCAATCGGCAATAAATTAATCTCTTTTGTTATATAGTTTAGTCTTTTTGCCATTAGAGCATGAGCTAATTCATGAATTAACACGCACAGAAAAATTGAAAGAGTAAATCCTACAGCTATAAATATTTGTTGAGGAGCTAAACCTGCCCGGGCATTTATGAAAATAACCCAGAAAATTAATAATAGAAATGTCCAGTGAATAAAAATTTTTATACCAAAGATAGATGCCAGATAAAGAGACCATTTCATAACAATTCTCCTGTTAAATCCTTTGTCGGTCCTTAACATTCCTTTATTTACTTTTATTATATCCAATAATTTTTTCAGAAAAATTTGTTTATTAAATTTGAAACTAAAAATTAAATATCACAAAATTAAATATCATCCAATATTATTTAATATTAGGTTCTTTTTAATTTTGATTTGCTTTTTTATAAAGGAAAAAAAATGTCAGATCTTGGTTTTTCTGAAGATTTACTACTGAAAGAAGGTAAAATAAGGGTATCCCTTACACCTGATTATGATTATGAAATCTATGTAAATGGTAGACTGGCAAGAACCATTCATGTAGGAAAATTACAAACCCCCACAGAAGAAGAAATATATCAGGCTCTAAAAGAAGTAGGAATTGATGCAAATATTGTATAAAATGAGAAAAGTCTCTTTTGGGAGTAGTATATAAAAATATATTAACCTCAAA
>CAYRDV010000552.1:0-3207 GCA_964422885.1 uncultured Candidatus Sericytochromatia bacterium | reverse complement strand
AAGTGCCCAATCATCTATTGATGTAGTAAACCAATCCGAAGTATTTAGATTATCAATTTCCTGTTCCCGTTCTTTAATAAAATCATCAAAATTTAGTTTTTTTAATTCGGAATCTGTAAAGATAATGTTGTCCCATAAATGATGTAAACTGACTTTTTTTTCGTTGTCGTTTTCCCAGATAATTTTTACTGATTTTCCATTACCACCCTTATCATGATCATTTGCACAGTGCAGAGGCTGATGTAAATCTCCCATAAGATGGACAACAAACATTAAAGCAATTTCTTTTTGATACTTATTTGCATCAGGAGATTTTAGATTATTAAGATTAATTTTTAATTCCTCAGTGATACAATTACTGTTTTTACAGAAATTTTTAAACATTGGAATATCTATATTTTGATTTACAGGTAAATTTATAAAATGCCATGATGAAGTTTCTGATTCTTTTGGTATTTCAAATGAGTTCGCACAGTAAACCGAATCTTTTTTTATCACATCCGGGCAGGTTGAAATATCTGACATACTGACACCAGGATCAAGAATCTCATTAATTTTTTTTCTGGCATTTTCTGTCAGATGGTTTTCGGCAATTTTTCCTACGGCCTGATGCCCAAATTTACCCCAGGCAAAGGCTGAAGGGCATAACAGGTTTAAAGAAATTAAGGATGATAAAATCAGGTTTATTGGTTTCATATTACAAACTCTTTTTCTGTAAACATAGGATAGTGTTTTTTATTTAAGGTCCAGATTTTAAAATTATTATTCTTTGCACAAGATGCAGTTAAAGCATCTGCCAGAGTCACATTATGTGATTTTTTGTATTTACTCATATAATCACCAGTTGTTTTTCCTATTTTATAATCAATAACTAATAATAATAAATTTTTTAAAAATAAAGCTGTTTTTTCAATTTCTTTTTCTCGTATTCCAGAATAAATTTCAGCAACTTGTACAGGAGTAAGATATAAATTACCTTTAGTCTCCTTTGCAAGAGCGATAAATTTCTTTAATATATCCTTGTTTCCTCTAAGTATCCAAATTAAAATATCTGTATCAACAACAATCATAAAATTCTATCTTCTCTGAGGTTACGAACATAATCATATGTATCAAACTCTCTATCATTCCAAAGACCTGAAATATTTTCTGCTGAGGAAATAATTTTTATTATGTCTTTATTTAGTTTTTCTTTTAAAGTTTCACGAATAATTTCAGAGATAGTCTTACCTGAGGAGGAGCTTTCTTTTTTCAGAAATAAATATATTTCATCATCAAGATATATTTGTGTTCTTTTCATTTATTTGGCCTTATTAAATTAATGATGTATATATACATTATAACTTTTTTTATCTTAAGGAGCATTGGTTAAAGTGTTTTTATCAATATTAACTTTTAAGCCTATAAATATCTGGTTTATGAATTGCCATAAAGTTTTCCGGGTTTTTTACCGGACTGAAACCAAACTTTTCATATAAACTATGAGCTGTTCTGGTTGCCAGTAAAAATCTTCTTAGTGTCTTAAAATCAGGGTAATCAAGAATAAATTTAATTAGTTGTTTTCCCAGACCTTTTCCCTGATAGCTGTCTATAATAAATACATCTGCCATATAGGCAAAGGTTGCTAAATCTGTTATTACTCTGGCAAAACCAATTTGTTTTTTCTCCTGTTCAATATCATAAACAGCAAAGCACAAAGAATTTTTTACAGATTTTTCGACAATATTTTTTGTAACCCCATTTGCCCAGTACGAAGTGCTGATAAAACTATAAATGACTTCTAAGTCAAGCAGGCTTGCGTCAGTAGTGAATAAAAAATTATCTTTTACTTCTTGATACATTTTTTGTCTAAACTTTCTAAATAGTGTAAAAGAGCTGGCAAAATCTCTGGATTTAGATAAATTTTTCTGAGTTTTTACTTTAGAACTTTTGTCATTGCATCAATAACTCTGTCTTCCTGAAAAGGTTTTACAATAAAGTCCTTTGCCCCAGCCTGAATAGCATCAAGAACCATCGCTTGCTGTCCCATTGCACTGCACATTATTATTTTTGCATTACTATCTATCTTTATTATTTCTTTTACTGCCGTAATCCCATCCATTTCAGGCATAGTAATATCCATAGTAACAATATCTGGCTTTAAGTCCTGATATCTTTTTGTTGCTTCATTACCATTAGCAGCTTCACCAACAACAATAAACCCGTTTTTTATAAGGATATCTTTCAGCATCATCCTCATAAATGCAGCGTCATCTACTACCAATACTTTTGCAAACATTTATAATCCTCCGTCAATTTGACATCAAAGCCCAGTTACAAATACATTATTTTAGATTAAAAAAATAAAAGTGCAAAACATTATTAATTTCTTAATTATTAATCCTTAATATTACACAATTATTACAAAACATTAATTATTAGGAGTCCCACTCATAACCCAGGCTGCAAATGATTCAGAAATTCTGTAATTTTTTCCGATATATTTGGAAGGGAATCTTTTTACATAAAATAAAAACTCAAATATTTCATCCTGAGAAATATTTTTCATAATATCTGTCATTGGTACTCCGTTATAAAACCCTTTATCTGGTACAGGGACTTTTTTTAATTTTTCAGCAGTTTCATGAAAAATATCCATAATTTTATCAATTGTTGCAGCAGTAAGTATTTCATCATTTTGGGTATACATACTGTTCTTTTTTGGTGGTATATACAGAGGTTTCTTTTTATTATCAGTAAAAATAATATTCATATCCATTAATGCTTTAAAAGAAAACACCTCTTCTATTTCTTCAACAGAAGTCTCTTCCACCACTTCAATTTTGGGCTCTTCTTTAACAACTCTTTCTCCAAAAATCCTGGTATTTATTTTTTTAAGGAGCTTAATACCAAGGCCTAATGCTGTTGAAACTTCCATATTTAGAAAGTTTTTAATTTTTTTGAGAGTTTCTACCTGTTCTTTGAATTCTTTTTTGCTTTTTTCATTTAATTCTTCAATGTTACTATTTGCTCTTATTTTACCTTTTTTATTTTTTTTCTTATTTTTTTTATCATTAGCCTGAATTTTGGTTTCATTATCTGTTTCTATTTTATCTTGTGCCTGATTTTGCTCGTTTTCTTCAGAATAATTAAGGATAATAGAAGATGTTTTTTTATCTACATCTGCATTCTTAAATTTACTTAGTTCTTTTTTGTTTTTTGGACTCA
>CAYRDV010000551.1:0-3225 GCA_964422885.1 uncultured Candidatus Sericytochromatia bacterium | reverse complement strand
CTTATATTAATTTAAAACAAATGAAAAGGCTTTAAACAACATTTAAGCATTATTATATTTATATCATTCTGGTAATTATACCCGTAAGAATGAATATTTTTTTATTCAAAACCCAATTTAACTTTTAATAGTTAAGTTTACTGAGTACATTATCATAATTTTCTTAAAACAAAAAGATGATTTTTTATCAAACTGCACTATTTTATTATGCTATGAATAAGCTATAGTTATTGTTCAATTAATTTTTAGTTAATAAAAGAAACTTTCATCTTCTTTTTTCTATAATCTTAAATGTAATAAGATTAGAGGTTATTTATTTTGGGTATGGAAATAGGCAGTTCTAATAATATCAGCTTCTCGATAACAGATGCTATAAAAAAAGCACCTGCCAAACCATCACAGGATAAAACCCAGAATGAAATAAAACCTGATTCTGCCAGTATAAGTAAAATTATTAATCAAAAAGCCCCTGAAAAAAAAGGAAATGAAGCTTTATCCGGCTTTGGCGAAAGGCTTTTTAATCAACCGGTTTTGAATCACTACACATCTTTCAGAAAAGATGCCACTTATTTACCGGTAATAACAAAAATTGATCAAGCTGTACAGCAGGGAGCTGGTATAAAAGATTTGGAAAAAATAGCAGTAAATGCTGTAAAAACTAGTAATAACAAATTGTCACCCAGTGATACTTTAACAATCGCTTACAGAGCAATTTTGGCTTCGGTAATTCCTAATCATTACTCCGATCCAAATTTTTTTAATGGAGAAAAAGATAAAATTTTCCACTACTTTACAAGTGCCTCATTGACATTAGAGGCTTATAATTATATGCCTGTTGCTCCATCAGCGGTTAAATCATTTTTAGCTGGTAAATCCGTGCTTACTGTTGGCTGGTTAAAAGAAGTTGGTTCAATACCAGGAAATGGCTATGGCGCAGATGATATGCAGGCCAATAAAATGGGCATAAATGCTGCAATAGATAATTTAAATAAACTGAGAAAAAACAAAAGCTTATAAAAAAGGGACTTTCCATAAAGCCCCTTTTTTGGTTTCTTAATGTGAAGACAGAATTTCTTCTATCCGGTGATATCCAGACCATTCCTGTGTCCAGTAATCAAAAATGCCTTTGCCATGTTTGATAATCCAGGCATCCTGATATCTGTCATCAGGTGACATCACTCTCACCATCATATCACCACTATTAAATGACCAATGTCTGCCATCACTATAGTAATGTTCAACTTTTAAACCTTGTCTGGTTTTGATATGGAATTGCTCTGCTGGCACATCCCATGTGTTGTCCACGATAAATTCCATTACCTGCCAGATATTGCCTGATGGAAGGTATCCCTGATCTGAGGCAATTCCTGAATCGTTTGGTAAACCAAAAACCATACAATGAGTAAATTCTCTTGCCATATGTAATAAATCACCCTCTCTTCCCCACTCATGATGAAGAGTTACTGCTGTATTTCTTAAAAGTCCAAACCCATGTGGGTCCTGATTATGATAATCTGTTGCTCCGGCTATATACTCACAAAGCTGATCGGCTCCGGCTGAAAACCCTACGGTTAACATTCCTTTATTTTGCCTTTCATGAAGTATTCTCTCAAATAAACCCTTGTCACCATAAAAATGTTCACCAAGTTTTTTGTAGCGATCCATTCCCAGAACGCTGCTTCCACCACCGAGAATAACTACTTCTGAATCGACAAGCTTCTCAAAAAATACTTCTACATCCTCATGGCGTAAATGTTCATTCCAGAAAAATGTACTAGGCTCCAGACCCCATTTTTTAAACCGGTTAAAATACCAGTCAAATGTTCCCCAGCTATAATGCTGTTGATCATGTCTTCCCATTGACATAGGAATTAATAAAATTGTTTTATTGTGATGGCTTTTTAATGCCCTTTCAACGATCCAGTCTCTGTGAATGTGCTCGCATCTGTTATGTGAACTATAGACCAATGATGTTGCTCTAAACATAAGTACCTGTCTTTCCTTAACCTTATTATTTTAATGCAATTATTCTGATGTTTCATATATATAACAAAAACGTTTTCTAAACAACTTAATAATTGTAAATTCTGCTAATAAAAAAAATCCCAACAAAGGTGGAGCTCCTATTAGGATTAATAAAAAATTAATTTTTTACAAAATATTCTTTCTGTTACTTAATTTGTTCAGGATAAAAAGCTTTCCCTTCTTTAAATACTATTTCCAGTTTTTCAATATTATGCAGGTTTTCGAGAGGATTAGCAGAAAGTAAAAGCATATCGGCAAATTTTCCTTCTTCAATTTTTCCTGTATCCGAATCAACCCCTAACAGCTTTGCGGCCTGAATTGTTGCACTTTTTAGGACATTAACCGGTGACATTCCATGCTGTTCCATAAGATATAGCTCTTCTTTATAATCGCCAAAAAAACTATAAAATGCACCGGCATCAGTGCCAATAACAATAGGCAAGTTGTTATTAATAATCTTTTTTAGATTTTCAGATATATTTTTTTCAATATTTTCAGTATCATATTTAGTAAATTTATTATTTTTAAAATTTGTACATTCCGCCAAAAGAATGTCTCTGGCTTCCGGTTCAAATTTTTTAAGAGCATTATCTGATTTAAGAAAATCATAAAATTTATCAAAATAAAGAAAATTTTTAATAAACATTAGCGTTGGCACTAGATACACCCCACACTCCTTAATTTTTTCAATTGTTTCATCCGAAATAACACCATCGTTTGGTAAATGCTCAATACTGGTAATTGGGAAATTGATTATTTTGTTAAAATCCTCAAGCCGGGAAATGTGAACAGCTACTTCTTTATTATATTTTCGGGTTGTACTTATAATCAATTCCAGTTTATCATCCGTTATTCCTGAAGCCTCTGTTGTTTCATCAGACAAATTTCTACTGCTATAGCCTATTTTAATAAAATCAATACCAATTTCTATCAGATTCCAGATATAATTTTCGATTTGCTCATTGGACATATCCTTACTAAAAGACGTTTTATATTGATTTAAAATATTAATAAAAGGCAAGGTAAGATTTTCTCGTGCTGTTGTATAATTGTCATCTCCATTTGTTAAAGGTCCTGCAATAACCAGTCTTGGCCCATCAATTTTTTGCTGTTCAATCTGACTTTTTAGATTTACCATTGTTTTTATAGGAGTAGACATATCTCTTACGGTAGTAACCCCCGAAATTAATGTTTGATTTA
>CAYRDV010000550.1:0-3225 GCA_964422885.1 uncultured Candidatus Sericytochromatia bacterium | reverse complement strand
CCGTCACGACCGCTTTTATTGGAGGAAGGTGATATAAAACCGGATAAAATAGCTCAGTTTGCTGCTTTGGGAAAAGATAAATGTAAAATACAATTAACTGATCCTGTACAAGCAGGAAAACTAAATATGAGCAATCCTGAAGTTCAGAAATTGATAACCAGTAGCAATATTCTTCTTAATATCAATGATTTTAACCCTGTTGGTAAGCATTTATTTTCATTTGAACACCTTGTTGCTCATACACAGGCATATACGCATGATTTAGCAGCCTCCAGTGTCAGGATTCAGGAGCAGACTAATGTTAAACCATCTGACAAACCAGCTTCTTTTGCACAAGCATTTGTTCCTGTTGATACCAGAAACCCGCAGCAAATTATTGATGATGCTCAAATTATAGCAGATTCTATACCTGACAGGAAAACCAAGACAATATTAATGGCTAGTGCTTTCGAGAAAGCTGGAGAATTAGAGCTTAAACGTGGTAATACTGATGAAGCCTTAGGTCATTTATATCGTGCAGCTAGGTTAAATATTGATTTAAGAGTACATGACTGTGAATTTATGAAAAAAGGAGCAGAATTATTAACCAGAGTTGGTAGCCTTGATCCAGACAAAACCCGTGCTTCTGGAACTTTTGCTAAAGCGGAGCAAACTAGTCAAGAGGCATTATCAATAGAAAACCATGATAATGCAATTATCCAGCCATGTTTGGAAAGAGTCTCTAATTTAAAGGAAAACTTTGCAAGGACTGGAGACCATGAATTAATTATGGATGCAATTCAGCATCTTGATTCAACAGGAGGAAGGGTTCAACAGGCAGATAAAGCTTTAGATCTTTTTATACAGGCAAAAGAATTACTGGTTACAAATGAAAGAAGTATAGATCCAGGCCAATATGCATCACTTTTACGCCAGTTGGAAAAAGATATAGATAGTTGTCAGCATAAATAAACAGTGGGTTACAACCACTATTTGCAAGAGTTTATTATGTAAACCCTGCCTTTTCCCTTGCACAAAAAAGCCTGATAACCTGTTGATAATCTGGAGGTATTAATTTGATTAAATCTGATAGTTCCAGAAAATCATTGATACTTAATCCTGGATTATTTAAATACTCTTCGTTCTGAGCCATTAAAACCAGATTTTCAATAATATCTGAGCCTGTTAATTTATTATTTGTAACCAAAAATCTTAAATCTGCCTTTTTTCCTGCCCTGATTGCCGGATGGCAGAAAAAATAAAAAATCAGGTCAAGCTTTAGCTTTTTGGTAATATTTTCAAACATTTGCCTGCCCTGAACAGAAAAATTGGTAAAAGCACCTGTAAGTATTTTAATTATTATTTCTACAAGCAAATCATGCTTTCCAGCTCTTTTATAAAGCTCTCCATATTTATACAGGAGTAGAATAAATTCATTGGTAATCTGCCCTTCTTCAAGCAGGTAAGTCAGAAAATTGTGTAAAACAGGCAATATTTCACCATATTTCCCAAGCTTAAATAAAATATCTGTTTCTGTCCTTATCAGAGAAATATCATCCGGCTTTAACTTCTGAAGTTGCCTTATTTTTTCACTAAGTTCCTGGTATAAACCTTCTTCTTTTAATATTGAAATAGCCAGCATGAGTAATTCAGGATTCTGATTATTAATAACAAGTAGTTTATTTATTAATAATAATGCTTCCGCTTTTTTATTTATTTCAAGGTAATAAGAAATCAGATCTGTATTTAACCCAAAATCATCAGGAAAATAACAGACAAGGTCCTGAAGAATATTTATTGATTCATTTTGCTGCCGGAGTTTTTTCAGCAGTAAATATTTTTTCTTCAAGACATTTATTTCGAATGGAAACTGTGAAAGTAAAGAATTAATTTCAGCAAATGCCTGTTGTATTTTTCCACTTTTTACCAGTAATTCTATAAAAATTATTTTTAATTCGATAAAAGCACTATATTCATCCTCAATACCAGGATTTAATTTTCCTGCTAGGCTTAAAATTTTTTTATCAAGAATAACAAACTGGTTAGTCTGGTATAATTTTTTAATTTCTGATAATTCTTGAGCAATCAAAGTTTTTCTTTCTGTCATATTAGGCTTTTTATTAATTTCTGAAATGCTTCGGATTCTTCATTAGAAAATTTATCGCTTAAAGGAATAAAAACTTCTTTAATAAAGGTATCAGGTGTAAAATTATTGTTTGCAATTGTTTTTTTTATACTATCCTTTAGCCTGAGAAATTTTTTCAGTAGAATATCTTCTGGCTGACTAGAAGTTAGTTTTTCATCCTTTGCTTTGGAACTCAGGGTTCTGAGTACAGGGTAACCAGCAAGAATATTACAGTAGTTTTTTAATATTACAAAAAATTCCAGATTTTCATCCATTTGAGAAAATTTATAATTTTCAATTTTACTGATAAAGAACTCTTTTTCAGAAATATTTTTTTCAATATCAGTTTTAAAATGATTTAATTTTTTTTTATGGTTAATTAAATCATTTTTCTTATTAAATATAATATTCATCTCATTTACTTTTTTTTGAATAAGCAAAAGGCTGCTAAAAATAGTATTAAGCCTTACCGTTTCCTTTTTATAATTATTTATTATCAGGGTAAAATCCTGTAGTAATTTTGCAAAGTCAGGATCTTTATTATAAAAACTACATTTTTTCAGATAATCAGTAAGAATTTTAATTTGATTATTGGTTTTTAGAGAGTGAAAAGTACACTTTTTAGCCAGTTCATTTGTTTCTATTGTTAATTCTTCAAGGCCAGAAAAATTACCCTTTTCAATATTAAGAGAAATTGATTTTAGTTCCTGGGAAAACACCACAACTTTTTTTTCAAGTTCAGATAAAAACTGCTCCTGTTGAATATTTTTTATAAAATTACAGGATTCCAATAACAGGTAAATTTCTTTACTTATTAATACAGGAGAATTACAGATAGCTGCCAGTAAATAATCTTCTTTTTCCGATTCATTAAGAGTTGAAATATTATCAAAGCATATTTTTTCAGCTTGTTTTACAATAATTTCCACTTTTTCAGGATAGTGAAAATTTAATTGTTTTAATATTTCAATTTTATTAATATCAAAGTTCTTGATTTGTTTAACATTTTTTAATTCTGGCTGCATATAACAATACAATAAGTTTTTTTTATAATATTAAGTGAGTCTTTAGTAATTTCTAAAAAATAACTTATCACAAAACAATATCTGTTAGGGCGACCC
>CAYRDV010000549.1:0-3235 GCA_964422885.1 uncultured Candidatus Sericytochromatia bacterium | reverse complement strand
TTGCTTATTCAAGAATCAGTACTGATAAACAGGATCTGGAAAAACAAAAACACCTTATTTATGAATATGCTGTTAAAAACAAATTGGTAATTGAGGAATTTATTGAGATTGAAGCTTCATCCAGAAAGGATTCCAAAACCCGTAAAATTGATGAATTGCTGGAAAAACTGAATAAAGGCGATACTTTACTGGTTGCTGAACTCAGCAGGCTGGGACGGAATATGCTTGAGACTTTAAATACCATCAATGCTTTGTCAGAAAAAGGAATAAAAATTATTTTCATTAGACAGCCTGAATTGTCTACCATAGGTTCTCATGGCAAATTACTATTAGTTATTTACAGTTATTTTGCAGAAACTGAACGAGAGTTTATTTCCATTCGTACAAAACAGGGCTTACAGGCTGCTAAAGATAAAGGAAAATTACTTGGTCGGCCAAAAGGTAGTAAAAACAAGAAACAAAGGGTATTAGATCCACACAAAGACCAGATTAAAAAATTTATTGAAATGGGTCTGGCCATGCACTCTGTTTGGAAGATAATTACCAGTGAAACAGGTATTGAAATTAGTTATAACTCTTTTAAATATTATATTGATCATGATAAGTGCTTAGTAAAATCGAAAACAATTGGTAAAGAAAAAGAGCAATTAAAAATAAAGAGAAGAACATGAAAACAATTGTTTTATCCATTATATTTTACTTTATATTTTTTTCTGATATTCAGGTTTTTAGTCAGAATGTAACTCCTTCTCAAATTCCTGTTAGCAAAATCTCCTCTGATAAAATGGTCCAGGAAAAACAAAATGGATTTCCTGTAGTTTTTAAGGAAGAACCCCTTTTTTGGGTTTATACAGGAACAGATACCCTAACAGCTGAAAAACGAGCAAAAATTATTACTTCCCGGTTAAAAAAAATTGCTGAAAACCCAGATACAAAAATAAATGGAATCAGGCTTTTAAAAGAAAAAGATAATATCAGTATATATGCTGATAATTCTCTGATAATGACAATAACTGAACAGGATGCTTATGCTTCAGGTTTGACCAGGCAGCAACTCGGTCATAATTATTCCGAAAAAGTAGAATATTCACTTAAGAAGATAAGGGAAGACTTTAATTTTACAAGCCTGATTACTGGAATTGCTTTTACTATTCTTGCAACTATTGTCCTCTTTATATTATTGAAGGTAATTAATTATCTTTTTCCAAAAATTTACATAAAAATTGATAATTTTGAAAAAAATAATAAAATATTATCTTTAAAAATTCAAAAACTGGAAATTTTCAATGCTCAAAATATAATAGAAATTATAAAAGGAAGCTTACGTTTTTTGCAGATAATATTAGTAGTTCTGTTATTATACATCTATATACCTTTAGTTCTTGGCTTTTTTCCATGGACCAGAGGGTTTGCTGATACTTTATTCGGTTATATCACAACACCATTTTTCTCGATATTTGCTTCCATTATTGCTTTTATACCCAATTTATTTAATATTGCTATTATTATTGTTGTCAGCTATTACCTGATTAAATTTTTTAAATTAATTTTTCGGGCAATTGAAAACAAAACATTGTCAATACCAGGATTTCATGAAGATTGGACTGAAACTACCTATAAAATCAGCCGCTTTTTAATTATAGCTTTTGCTGCTGTAATGATTTTTCCATACTTGCCGGGTTCAAACTCTCCGGCATTTCAGGGCATATCCGTTTTTATCGGTTTGCTGATTTCTTTTGGCTCAAGCTCCGCAATTTCCAATGTTGTAGCTGGTATTGTACTTACTTATACAAACTCCTTTAAAATCGGGGACAGGATAAAGATTGCTGATACAGTCGGGGATATTGTTGAAAAAAATCTTCTTGTAACCAGACTTAGAACAATTAAAAATGTTGATATTACAATTCCTAATTCAATAGTTCTAAATAGCCATATTACAAACTATACTTCCTCATCACTTGAGAAAGGCCTGATTCTAAATACTACCGTAACTATAGGGTACGATGTACCCTGGCTAAATGTTCATAAAGCCTTAATTAGTGCTGCTGAAGCAACAGGTGATATTCTCGCTGAACCAAAACCTTATGTCTTTCAGACTAGTCTTGATGATTTTTATGTAAGTTACGAAATTAATGCTTTTACCAATAATTCCCATTATATGGCCAGAATTTATTCCGAATTACATCAGAATATTCAGGATAAATTTAATGAAGCTGATATAGAAATTCTTTCTCCACACTACAGGGCTTTAAGAGACGGTAATATGGTTACTTTACCACCCAATTATTTAAATAAGGATTATATAACACCATCTTTCAGAATTAATAATATTAACGCTAAAAAGGAAAATACTTAATGTTGCAAATTGAACAACTACTAAAAAGCAATGAGTCAGAACTTTTAATACATGATTTTTTAAATTTATCTCTCAACATTTTACTTGCTTTACTTACTATTTTAATATTTTACGGATTATGGAATATTCTTAATAAAATTCTTTCAAAGAGTTTTACTCATTACAAGACTGATTTAATGACATCAAGTTTTATACTTATGAGTGTAAAATATATTGTCCTGACAATGGGTATTATCTCTGCTCTTAGTAAATTAGGAATTAATACTGTTTCATTGATGACAAGTGTCGGAGTACTTGGTTTAACAGTTGGTTTTGCTGCCAAGGATGTGCTTTCCAATATAATTTCCGGAGTTTTTATTTTTTGGGACAGACCCTTTGTAATAGGAGATCTTGTAGAAATCAACAACTATTATGGTGAGGTAAAGGATATAACTTTGAGAACAACCAGAATAGTTACCTCTGATGGAAAAATGCTGGCTATTCCAAATACTCAGGTTGTTAATACGATTGTTGCTTCTTATTCAAATTACCCGAATCTCAGGCTTGATATTACATTTACTATTTCTGTCCATGAAGATATTAATAAAAGCCGTAACTTACTTTTGGAAATGATTGCAAAAGATCCAGATTTTATGGAAAAACCAGCTCCAAGACTTGTTGTAGCGAACCTTAATGATTATAATACTGAGCTTCAGTTTCAAGCCTGGATAAAAGATGAAAGAAAACATGTAGTCAAACGGTATGAATTAAGAGAAAATATTTTTAATATTCTTAGAGACAATGGGGTAGATATGCCTTTTGAAACCTTAAAAATTGAACCTCTGGAAATAAAGAAGATAAATAACAACTAAAATATATTTGTTAAAAAGAATTACAGGA
>CAYRDV010000548.1:0-3236 GCA_964422885.1 uncultured Candidatus Sericytochromatia bacterium | reverse complement strand
TTATTCTGTCTTCAGAAGGAACTGCTTCTTTTTCCTGAACCACAAAATCTATTTCAACCTTTGTATCACTAACTTCCTGGATTGCATCTCTAAAATGTTCTTTGTACCTTGAATCAAGCCAGTCTTTGGCAAAATCATTAGGTGTACTTATAGTGAGTACATTATTTTCCATCGAAACAGGATATGTTGGCTTAACCCAAGCCTCATATGTCGGTTTATTTATTTTTAGGGCAATTTTTTCGAGTACCTGATCCCAATGTTCTTTTACTTCGATACAGTCATTTGCTTTCATTATGCCGCTTAAACACCTTAGCTTTTATATCTTTTAATTATACTATGTAAGTTATTTCATTTAATATGTAGGGTTATAAATTGCAAAAAGTCTTCATTTTTATATATTGTTATTAATCAAAAAACTTTCCTTTTTTTATTAATTTTTAACTTTGTTGATTATTTTCCCTTTAAAAACATCAGCTACGTCATTAAAGTAGAGCTCCTTTTCAGACCTTTTTTTTATCCCTGCCGGGGCAAAAATAGGTTCTGATTGTTCTCCACTTTCTTTAATAAAATAAGAGTCAGTCTGTTCTTTTATCTGGTATTGAATATCCGGCCCTTCAGTATCAGGGATTACATCATTCCCAAAGCTTTCAGGTTCAATATTCAAACGGCTTCCCAAACTTTGTTGGATATCTATTTCCAGGTCTTCTGTTATTGTATTTTTTACCATAACATCTGAGTAATCTGTTTGAGTTTGATCTATTTTAGCAGAAAAATTATTTGAATTTATGTCTTTATTTAAAATAATATTTTTGCTTTTATCTTCATTATCTTGTACAACTATACTATTTAACGTAGTTTCAGGCCTTTGTAAATTATTGTCATCTAATATATTTTCTGTTTCCGGGTCAGATAAATTTTTTATATCAGGATTTACTTTAAAGTTTTTTTTTTCTGTTTTAGAAAGAGAACCTTTTTCCATAACAAGTTTGTATGGGCTGCCAAAAATTGCTGATAATGCCTGTTCAACTTTCTGGTATTTGGATCTTTTTAATAACTCAATAAACCCTTCATTTTCAAAGGTAACAGTTACGGTATGGATTTTTGCATCAATATTTGATAACATCCCGTTTTGTAAAACTGCTGCTGCAGGGATACTTTTTTTCTTGGTTTCGTGAAGGATTCTTTCCCAGATATTACTGAAATCCATATTATTGACATTTATCGGTTCCTGCTTAGTATTTGCAGGCTGGTTATTGATACTTTGTTTTGTTGCCTCATTTCTGGACTGGTTATGGGCAGACATCTGGATAATATTTCCTGATGACAAACTCTCAAGCCTTTTTTCAAGAAGGGATATTTTTTTCAATAACTCGTCAATTTGTGAATTACTAATAGGAGTTTGAATATTATCCTGATGTGGAATACTTTGTGGATTATTTAGTATTAAATCAGGGATTTTTTTCTTTTTACATAACTGAACAAAATTTACTTCCAGCCATAGCTGAGCCTGTTGTGTCTTTTTTACCCGTTCAATTGCTTCACTTAAAAATTGCAGATGATTTAAAATATCATCACTACTGAAAAGAGTGCTTATTCTTTTAATATCCTGAAGATTAACTATTGGTACTTCAAGGTATTCTGCCATATCAGGTGCTGATTTTACGACTAGCAGATGCCGGAAAAAATTAATAGTTTCAGTCATTATGACAATTGCATCATTTCCGGCTTTTAATAATTCACTAATAATTTCCATTATTTTCACTGGTTCACTTTGAGCAATTGCTTCTGCCAGTTTTGAAAGAAAATCAGTAGAGACCATTCCCAGTACCTGATAAACCAGTTCTGTTGGTATTTCCCCTTCACCAGATGAAAATGAACTTAGCTGATCAAGGAGGCTTAAGGCATCCCTTAGTCCACCATTTGCTTTTCTGGCGATAGAAAGTAATGAATCATCTGATATTTTAATCCCTTCCTCTGTAGCAATATATTTCAGCCTTTTAACCAGGATCGAAACTGTAATTCTTTGAAAATCAAATCTCTGGCATCGGGAAATAATCGTTGGTAATATTTTATGGGCTTCTGTTGTGGCAAGTACAAAAACAACTTTTGGCGGAGGTTCTTCCAGGGTTTTCAGAATTGCATTAAATGCTTCGGTTGTCAGCATATGAAATTCATCAATAATATAGACTTTGTATTTACCAGAGACAGAGGCAAACCTTACCTGCTCAATAATGTTTTTTATTTCTGATATGCCACGGTTAGAGGCGGCATCAATCTCAATAACATCCAGAGAAGAAGAGGTGGTAAGGTCATTACAGCTTGGACATTTATTGCAGGGAGAACCATCTATTCTTGCTTCACAATTAAGTGATTTTGCCAGAAGTCTGGCCGTGGTTGTTTTACCTGTTCCCCTGGAGCCGCAGAATAAATAAGCATGAGAGACTCTATTTGTTTCTATAGCATTAATTAGTGTCCGTGAAATATGTTCCTGACCTACTAAATCCTCAAATACCTGAGGCCGCCATTTCCTGTAAAGTGCTATGTGTCCCATGATTTTAATTTTAGCACTTCTAAACAGGTAATTTTGTTAAGAGTTTTTTTGAGAATCATGAAAGTATTTTCTTTAAAAATACTTTCATGATTTATTAGTTATTTGCCTTTTTTCTTTGGAGCAGGTTTTTTAGCCGGAGCTTTTTTAGTTTCTGCCACTACTTTTTTAGCTGATTCTTTCTTTGCTGCTGGAGCAGGTTTTTTAGCTGGAGCTTTCTGTGCGACAGGAGCTGCTTTTTTAGCTGGAGCTGCTTTTTTAGCTGGAGCTGCTTTTTTAGCAGGAGCAGCACTCTTTTTCTTTTTAGGTTGTTTTATAAGTGTTTGGGCAACAGCCTCATCTTTATTTAAAACAATAATTAAGCCATTTTCATTTTGAATGAATAAGGGTTGTGTTTTTTCGTTAAGGCCATAAAATTTCCAAAGATGTTTGGGGATTTGTAATATTATTTCATCTCCTGAGTCAATCAGATTTACAACTAAACCTTTCATTATTTCTTTCATTAAATTTTGCTACCTCTTTTATAAAATTTTTGTATATATTACTATATAACATTTTCCAATTAAGCAAAATTGGGGAATTGGTTTTATTTCAAAATTTTTTTTATTTTATTTCGCTTGAGCGATTGTTGGATAACCCACCCCTTGTATGATGAAAAAAGAAAGGTAAATAAAAACCTTTAATGCTA
>CAYRDV010000547.1:0-3246 GCA_964422885.1 uncultured Candidatus Sericytochromatia bacterium | reverse complement strand
ATATCTTTTACTTTTTTCAATACTTCTACAAAATATTCTTTTATAGAAAGCACATTTAGCTCTTCGGGTAAATCAGGAAGTTGAATTCCATACTGGTTTATTAATTTGGAATTTAGTGCTGGATTAACGGTAATATCATCTTCAAGAGCTTTTAATTTATAAGGTCCATTTAAAGATTGCTTAGTTAACTCAACTGGTACAAGAATTATTGGAGAAACAAATTTGTCATTACTACCTTCCTTTTCAACCCATGTTAATAAGCCAAAAGCAAGAAATAATATATTTATACCCTGTTCTTCAATTGAACTTAAAGCTCTATGTTTTATTCTGTAAAGAAGTGTTGTTAATTCTTTTTTTGATTTATCAGCAATAATTTCATTCTCCTGTTCCTGAAATAAATCCATATCTTCAGGAGTAGCGGAAATTATCATCGTTTCATTTTCTTCCACTAAGCTTTGAAAAATATAATGCATATCAGGAATATTAAACTTCACAACACTTTTGGGTTTTATATTAATTAATGGGTTCCGTTTGGAGAGATCCAGAAGTTTTTCTCGGTATATTTTTAATTTTTTATCAAGTGGTTGATTAGATGTGTTTTTTTCTTTTTGAGAAATTTTATTTTTATTAGGGTCCTCATGAGAAATAATTCCCTCATTTAATTTCAATCCATACTTTTCAGTTAATAGACCAAGACCACCAATATAACCATAGGAATTAGCTACAGCTTTCCACTGAAAGTCTTTATTATAGATTTCAAAAATTTCTATAGTTTTTTCAATAGTAAATTCAAGAGGTACTTCGAATCTTAAAAAAGGTTTTCCATCTAGTGAGCTTATCCTGATTTCCAGAAATTTTAAAAACTCATAACCATCATTATTACTTAAATCATTATTATCCATAGATAATACGAAAATAACTTTTTTGATTTCAGAATTAATTTTAGAAAAATCAAAAATATATGAAAACATATTTTCATTATTTATTGATTTATATAATGTAAGACAGCTGTCAGGAGTCTTATTATTCTGTTTATTTACCAAATATAGTTCATTTATGAATTTCTTCTCAACAGTTAAACAAAAAGCAGAAAAATTAATTCCAGATCCTTGTAAACTGTACGAGTCTTTTATCTCATAAATAATTTCTATTTTTATCTGTTTTAAGTCATTAAGATAATTAGAAAGATTTATTCTTTGCCCTTTAATAAGAGAATCGCTCATTACTTTAATTTATCCTGAAGTTAAATAAAATACTTTCAGCATTCTTGATAAAGAATTGCTTATTTAAGAAACAAATGGGAATTATACTAAATTTATTTTTATGTTGCATTAGTAAATAAATATAAGTAAAAGTGAGCTAAATATAAGTAAAAGTGAGCTAAAGATAATTTAAGATATGTAGGTAAAATAAAAATTGAATAAATTTCTTAACTTTTTCTTTTTTGCCTCTTCAAAACAATTTCTTCCGAAAAAGATGAATTAGTAAAATTAATTGCAAAACTATATGGCTTTTCAAAAACTGGCGGAAATGCTCAAAAGAGAATAAATCTTGGTATTGATTTATATATTTCCAGAAAAATTTTTATTGAGAACGATGGTTTTATTAAAATAAATAATGTATTTCCAAGTTAAAATTATAGATTTTTCTTCCTTAGAATGACCAGCTCAGTTAAAACTCTAATTTATTATTAAAACCTGGCATGTAGTATGCTAAATAACATAATAACTGATACTTCCCAGTAAAACACTTTTTACTGGCCCAAGTCCTCTACTTCCTATTATTACAAGATCACATGATTCGCTCTCAATTGTTTTTACTATTGATGGCCCAGGACTACCTTTTTCAAGAATTGTTTTTACTTTTATACCAACTTCTTTTAGTTCTTTTTCTTTTATTTCAATTATTTGCCTACATGAAGAAAACAACTCATTTTCTAGTTCTTCATCAAAGGTATAATAATTAGGAACCCCTGCCGGAGAGTAAACAATACCAGATAATTCATGGGCATGAAGGACTACCACTTCAGCCTGATATTTTTTTGCCAAATCAATTACAAATATAAGTGCTTTCTGAGAATTTTCAGAGCCATCTGTAGGAAAAAGTATTTTCTTAAACATAATATACCTCCTTAAATTTTCTGGTAAGAAAAACCTTACCTATTTTCTATATATACCACTAATATATACAAATTTTATTTTAGTAAAAATGATAAATACTACTATTAAAATTGATTTTTATCAATGTTAAATACAAAAACAGGGCTGAAATTTTTTTCAGCCCTGTTTTTTATATTTGTTTTCTGTACTTAAATTCAGAAAATAATTTTAGTTATTCTTCAACCGAGATTTTTCTAATATCGCCGGTTTTTCTGTCTAACACTATTTCTCCGGTAAGACCACTAAGTTGTACCTTAAATGCATATGTTTTATTTTGATATTGTTCGGATTCTACTTTTTTATCTCTGTTAAGTTCAATTCTGTAAATTATACTGTCTGCAATATCATCATATTTTGCATCTTTACCAAAAATTTCTTTAAATTTTTCGGATTTACTAAAGTCAGTTTTTAAATATTTGAGCATATCGAATCTGGCTTTTGTATAAGCTTCAACTGGATTCATTGTTTTTTGATCAAAAGGATTTACTGAATTAACAGCTTTATCTTTTGGAAATGTTGAATTATCAGTTGTATTAAAAGGACTAACTGTTTTCTGAGTTGGGAAATATTTATGATCTGTACATGAATAGTCTTGTGGTAATCTTGTTGAAACTCTTTCAACTGTATTTATTTGCATAGGATACCTTCCTGATTAAATTTAAATTAAATCTAGCTTAAATATATAATAACCTATTCTTAATAAAAAGTATACCCCTTTTGATAAGATTTTTTGAAATTAATAAAAAGGAATGTAGACTATGGAATAAGGAACCTAAAATACATTTTGAAATGCCCTTGATTGATGAAGTAGTTCAATAACCTCCTCATCAGTAGTCTGACTAAAGTCCTGATACCATTTTCCAACTGCAATAAGATTTGTTGGTTTTTCCAAACAAACAATTTGCTCTACCAGTTTACCAATTTCATTACATATATCAGGATCTGCTACAGGTACACCAACAGTTATACTGGCAGGTTTTTGTAGTTTTAACGCTTTTATACCAGCTTTCATTGTAGAACCAGTTGCCAGTCCATCATCAATAATTATTATTTCAGAGTCTTTGTCATTAATATATGGGCCCAAAGA
>CAYRDV010000546.1:0-3261 GCA_964422885.1 uncultured Candidatus Sericytochromatia bacterium | reverse complement strand
CCACTTAGAAGTACAGGTGGCGATTATGGTCTGATGGATTTAAACAATGGCCTTTTTAAAATAATGACTTATAATGTAAGGACAAAAAGTCCGGCTCACGACTACGAAGACCTGATTCCTGAATAGATTTCCAGAGATTAAAATTAGTTGATTATTTCATGAAAAGCATTGAAGTTTTGACTCTTGATGAAAATGATAAATATAAACTTTATTCTGAAGGTTCTCTTGAAGAAAGAGAAGATACCCAGGCCAAAGTAATTATAAAATCTCAGGTTTTAGATGAATTGAAAATAGATTTAGAAGATATTTTTAATAAATAACGTAAGTTTGATAAAACCCAAAATAAAGAAAATATCTAAATTATTTATATGTCGAACTCAGGTTAAATTATGATATTATTAATACCTGTTTATCTATTTGAAAGTATCTAAGTAATGAAAACTATTTCTTTTGTAGCACTCGGATGCAGAGCAAATCAGGCTGAAAATACCGAGTATCATCAGAGTATGCTCGAAGCTGGGTGGGAAGTGCTTGAACCTGATTTAAACAGTTCTGATGTGTATGTGATAAATACCTGTACGGTTACAAATGAAGCTGAGAGGCAGTCACGGCAGTTAATCAGGAAGTTTTCTAAAAACAACCCTAATTCAAAGCTGATAATCACTGGCTGTTCCAGTAAATATCTGGAAAATAACAAAGAAATAGTTTCAGCAGTCAGTTTATTTGTCCCTAATCTGGAAAAACATAAATTTGTAGAGAGAATCTACCGGCATCTTGGTATCGAAAAAGAGTTTAACCCACTTGATGCTATTCCTCCTGTGACTGATTCAGAAACGACCCGGCTTAACCTGAAAATATCAGATGGCTGTAACTGGGCCTGTTCATTCTGTATCATACCCAGAGTCAGAGGGAAACTAAGAAGTATGAACCCTGAAGAAGTACTGGCAAAAGCCAGAAGAGCAGAAGAATTAGGCTATAAAGAAATTGTCCTGACAGCTATTCAGCTTGGCGGCTATGGTAAAGATTTCGGAAAAAACGGGCTTGAGGATTTAATACCCAAGTTACTGAAAGAAACAAACATTCCCAGAATCAGACTTAGCTCAATAGAGCCAACAGATGTTTCAGACAGACTGATATAAGAACTGGCCAAGTCAGAAAGAATCTGTAACCAGTTTCATATTCCGGTACAAAGTGGTTCTGATCATATACTTGATTTAATGAAAAGAAGATATGACAGAAATGAATATGCAAACCGGATAAATACTTTAAGAAAATATATTCCTGATGTAACCCTTACAACCGATATTATGGTTGGCTTTCCTGGTGAGACTGAAAAAGATTTTGCAGATTCATGTGAATTTGTTCAAACATTAAAGTTTAATAAGCTGCATATTTTTCCATACTCAGACAGAGACGGCACTGCTGCCTCAAAAATGAGTGATAAAATTTCTCCGGAAATAACCAGGGAAAGAAAGAAAAAACTGGCTGAGATAGATCATGATTTACATTTACAATGGTTATATAAAGCAGTTGGTCAAAATAAGCAGGTTTTGACAGAAACGCTAAAAAAGGATTCTGAGCTTGTCCAGGGAACAACAAAGGATTATTATAAAGTTAACTTTATTGCACCAGATCTTGTTAAAAATGCTCTGGCAAATGTAAAAATTATCGCGGTAGATGAAGAAAAACTCTGCCTGACAGGACAGCTGGCTTCATTATGAATTTTAATCTTTTTGTATCATTAATAGAAAAAACCGGTTCAAAAAAACTAGGTTCTATTCTATTGGCAATGAGTGCAATTAGTCAGGAAAATCTTAATAAAGCCTTACATATAAAACAGGACAACCCAGAAAAATTATTAGGGCAGATTATTGTCGAAAAAGGTTTTTCAACCAGAGAAAATGTTAATCTGGCTCTTGATGAGCAAAGAAAAGAAAACAGACTAGGGCAATTACTGATAACAGCCAAAATCCTTAAGCAGGAACAGTTAGATGAAGCTTTACAGGAACAGAAAATAAACGGAGAAAAACTTGGTAAAATCCTCATTCGAAAAGGTTATGCAACAGATATTCAGATTAATAATGCCCTTAAATTTCAAAAAAGGGATAACCGGCTGGGAACGCTGCTTGTCCGGGAAGGTCTGATCACAGATGAAGCTTTGGAAGAAGCAATAAAAATGCAGGAAGAAAAAGGAGTTCTCCTGGGAGAAATTCTTATTGAAATGGAACTTATTTCTGAAGAACAGTTAACTGATGCCTTATTAAAACAGGCCGAACCAAGGCATTAAGGAAAAAAGTAGGGACATGCCATGGCATGTCCCTACTATAATTAATTGTTTAGTTTACTGTGAATGAAGCGTTTGCAGAACCACCATATGTAAGAACTGGGCCTTCACCGGAATTTTTGAAAATTACATTCACCAGATAAAGATATTTGCCTTTTGATAAAGCTTTATCTTTATTTGTACCTTGATTTCCTTTAGGATTTTCCCAAGTAAAAGAATTATCTGTTACATCTGCTGATTTAAAAAATGAATTATCATTTTCATCTTTTACAAATACATTGTATTTTTCAGCTCCTTCTGCTTTTGCCCAGGAAAACTTTATCGGTCCGCCAGCATCAACACCAGTATTATTTGGACTTAAAGCTGCTTTCCAGCCTACATTAAATTGGGGAACCTGGAATGTTTTTGTTGCATCACCATCATAATCAAAGTTTTTGGTAGTAATAAAACCAAAGAATTCACCGGATTTACCTGCGGGATCATAAGCAATAGGAGTTCCGGCTTTCCTTTCAGCTTCGGTTTGGATTACGAAAGCGACTCTGTAATTACCAGCAGCAACTTTACTGAAAGTATATAGTCCCTTGTCATCAGATCTTTGGATATCAGCATCAGAATCTTTATCACTATCTTTTTTGATCAGAACTACTGTTGCATTTTTTGCTGGTGAACCATCTTCTTTTGTAACTGTACCGGAAATAGAAGCTTTTTCATTTCCACCAGTTCCGGTTGGAGGTGCACCACCAGGGCAAGCTGTAAGTGTTGCTGTAGTAGCGATTATAGCTAAACTAGCCAACGAAATTTTTTTCAGTGTTTTTGTCATATTTTTTCTCCTTTTGTTATATTTACTATGTCAATCACTTTTAATCGTTTAATATATCTATAATATTTACAGAGCACATTTTACATTAATATGATTTACTCAACAATCCTTTAGCTTAAATTATTAATTAATATTTTATCTCCCATAATCTTTTACA
>CAYRDV010000545.1:0-3301 GCA_964422885.1 uncultured Candidatus Sericytochromatia bacterium | reverse complement strand
CGCCGGGGCGCCCCGACAATTAAATTTTATAAGTTATTTTTTTATTTTTCCTAAATATAGCATTTTTTATATTGTTACTTCTTTTTGCTTAGACTAATAATTAATATAAGAAAAACTACTGGTAAATTTTATTAGATTATGTTATTATTAATTTAAAGTTAAGATTTATTTAAGGAAACTCTAATGGTTAATAAAATACATTCTGATTCAGTACTAAAAAGTTTATATCTCAACCCTGAAAACCAGAAAAGTAAAGGTGTTCCAATTAACGTAGATAATTTAAATAAAGCAAATTCCTTAGCTATAGATGTATTATCTTTAAACACTTATAGTATTCCTGAACGTGTTGCTAAAGAAAAGAATGTCTTCCAGCGTTCTACCAGGATAGGCTACACAATAAGAAATTATGATGTTGTTGGTTTACAGGAAACATTTGATAAAAAAACAGAACAAATTAATAAAGTTGCCAATGAAGAAAATCATACAATGAATTACTTTAAACCGCAGGACAAGAGAATAGGAACCAGTGGTTTAGAAATTCTCTCTAAATACAAAATCGTGGAAAAAGAGTTTAAGCCTTTTACATATAGCACAGATGCAGAAGCATTAGCAAAAAAAGGCGTAGCCTATACCAGACTGGAAGTCCCAAAAGTTGGTTTTATTGATGTTTATGATACTCATTATCAGGCTAATGGTGATAAAAATTATTCATGGGCAAAATCTACCTATAGAAAAGCAGCATCCTTAATTTTTCCTGGTTTTAATATGCCTCACAATGAAATTAGAAAATCACAAAATACTGATTTATCAAATTTTGTAAAAAAGCATGAACAGGGTTATCCAACAATTATTATGGGTGATTTTAATACCAATGAAAAAAATGATACTTATAGTGATTTAATTTCCAAGCTAGGGGTAAAAGATTCATTCAGAGTTTTAAATCCAAATGATCCAGGTTATACCAGTGATGGATATAATAATCCCCTAAAAGGTGGTTCTCACAGAAGTCGTATTGATTTTATCCTGTATAAATCAGGAACTGACTATGATATAAAACCATTAAGTTCTGAAGTAACCGTGAATAAACCAATAGGTGGTATGTATGTTAGTGATCATTTTGGCGTTCATACTAAGTTTAAAATTGCCAAAAAGCCTAAACAAATTTTGATTTCTGCTTAAGGGTAGATGAGTTAAGCTTTAATTAGAGTAAGTTTTCCATTAACAGTAGCATCAGAACAATTTTTCCTGGAACTTGTACAGATATCTACACGCCCAAAACCTCTGTTTGTAAAAGCACCACCTGTATCAACCGCCCTAAATTCTATAACCCGGCCATATTTTTGTTCAAGTTCCGGGATTCTGAATTTATCTCCATATTTGATTACACCCTTTTTATAAAGATTTTTATCAAGGGCTATTGAAACATAAGGTACTTTACCGGCAAGATAATCCTGTAAGGTACAAAGTTTTTTGCCAATTTTGTCATAAAATCCACCTTCCATTTTGTCATTAAAAGGAAAATATCCGGTTCCTTTGGCAACACCCACCACTTTTCCGTTGCTTTGCTCATTATTAAGTAATGGTAATGGTGGAAGAACATTCGTTTTAATATCTTTAAAAAACTCAATTGGTTTTAATTGTTTTGAACTTTTTTTTAAGTTACTAAAAAGTTGGTCTGGAGACAATAAGTAATTTGGAATACCTGGATTATTGGAAATCTGTTGAAAATTTTGAAACTTAGAATTTATCTGTAATTCAGGCAATATGGTATTTGCTCCAGGTAAATTTCCAAATGTTAATCCCATTAATTAAAAAATTCCTTTGTTGAGACATGCCATGGCATGTCTGTATGTTTATTTTTGTTATAACTAAATTTGATTATAGGCAGTTAAGAAAAATATTTTCTTAACTTTTAATTAAATTTTCAGAAATTTCACAGATTAGGAAAGCAAATAATTATCTTGCAGATTTATAAACTATAATCTATAATTTTCAAAACGAATTTAAAGCTAACTAAAAGAGATTTATTATGTTAAACAGGATCTTATTGCCAATTGATAGCTCTGAGCACTCAAAAAAAGCGATAGAACATGTAATTCAGCTTGCAAAAAAACTAAATTCAAAAGTTATTATTGCTCATGCTTATGAAATACCTGGCGAAATTTCCCTTATTGCCGGGAAATATGGGGTACACAATAATTCAATTACTCAGGAAATTGAAAAAAATCTAATTTCACATGCAGATATGATTATGGGTAAAACAAAAATGGAGATAGAGGGCCAGGGTATTAAAGTAGAAGCAATGGTTATCAAGGGTGCTGCGGGTAATGCAATTGTAGAAATAGCCCGGACCGAAAATATTGATCTGATTGTTATGTGTGGGCGTAATTTGAGTCCGATAGAAAGAGTTTTATTAGGCAGTGTAAGTGACTATGTGATTCATCATGCCAAATGTCCGGTAATGCTGGTTCATTAAATATTAAAATGGAAAACAGCAAATTTAAATTTACGAATATTGCTCATAAAAACCATGTTTTTTGCAGTCCTATTGATTCTTTCAAGCTGGATAGACTTTTAAAAATTATTCAACTAAAACCTGATTCAAAGGTAATTGATATTGGTTCTGGCAAATCTGAAATCCTAATCAGGCTTGTTGAGCTTTACAATATTACTGCCTATGGTGTTGATTTAAACAAAACCTGGCTGAATGAAGCAAAAGAAAATGCCAGAAAAAGAATTCCTGAAGGAAAATTATCTTTGTTTGAAATGGATATAAAAGATTTTGATTATCAACATAATTCGTTTGATTTGGCTATCTGTACCGGTTCAACTCATGCCTATGGATCTTATATCAGAGCACTCGAAGAAATGAAAAAACTGGTAAAGGAAGGAGGATATTTACTTTTAGCTGAAGGATTCTGGAAAAAAGAACCGGATGAAGGTTACCTTAACTTTCTAGGGACAGATACGACAGAATTCACACCCCTTGAAGGACTTCTAAATATCGCTGATAATGCCGGTTTAATTACACTATATTCATGTATAAGCAATATTGATGATTTTGATTATTATGAAGGTTTATATAAATTTTCTATGGAAAAATATTTCCATGAAAACCCTAATGACCCTGATAATAAGTGGATGAAAGAAAGGATAAGAAACTGGAATGATGCTTATTATAAATGGGGTAGAGATACTCTTGGCTTTGGCCTATTTTTGTTTCAGATTTAAATTATCCTTTTAATTCAATACCATAGACAGTTACTAAATATTTATTAATTAAGATATATTAAACAATACT
>CAYRDV010000544.1:0-3314 GCA_964422885.1 uncultured Candidatus Sericytochromatia bacterium | reverse complement strand
TGGGGATGGGATTTGCGATGGCTAACCAATTATCCCAGGCAATGTCACAACCTCATAACCAACCTGCCCCACCTCCTATTCCTCAGGCTACAGCATTTTTTGTTAATATAAACAATCAGCAAACTGGCCCTTTTGATATCCCAACCCTAACCAAAATGGTTCAGGAAGGAAAAATAAATGGGGAATCATTTATTTGGAAAAATGGGATGCCCCAATGGGTATCAGCAAAACAGGTTCCTGAATTATCAAATATTTTCAGTCATGTTCCACCTCCATTGAATTCACCCTCTCCTCCACCAGCCCCACCTTTGCTTCCGGTAGTTTCTTATTTTGTAAATATAAATAATCAGCAGGATGGCCCTTTTGAGCTAACTACTCTGGAAAACATGGCAAAAGAAGGGAAACTAAAACGGGAAACCCTGGTCTGGAAAAATGGAATGGAAAACTGGATACCTGCTTCAGAAGAATCATATCTCAGTGGTCTTTTTGCACATCTTCCTCCTCCATTAAGTAATAGTATTCAAAGTAATTCGGGGGGAGCACCTAATATTTCCCAAAGCTCCGCAGTGATAAATACATTAACAAAAAATTTAAAACAAATTTCAAAGGGTCAGAAATTATCCCTGGTAAATGAATTAAATTCAAAATCATTTAAAGTAGGAATTAATTGGGATAATAAAAACTGTAAAGATTATGATATAAGTACCAGTACCTTACTTTTATCAGAACAGAATAAATTAGAAAAAGAAGAAAATTTTGTCTTTTATAATAATCTGACAAGCCCGGATGGAAGTGTTAGATTAAATCAGGATTCAGCTTATTATAAAAAATCTTTTAATATTAATCTTGATAAAGTAGCTGAAGATGTAAACAGGTTGGTGTTTATTTTTACTATAGATAATGGTGAATCTTTAAATCAGAGATGTGAAAATGTTAATGACCTGACTGTTGATATAGCAGGAGAAACAAATGGCCTTCAGTTTAAAATAGAAGGTCTGACAAAAGAAACCGCAGTTATTTTATTTGAAATCTATAAACGTAACAATGAATGGAAAATACAGGCTGTTGGGGATGGTTTTAATGCAGGGTTAGATGCAATTCTAAAACAGTATTCAGGTGATAATCTTAAATAGTGAATGGAAAAAGAAAAACTGGTCTGTCAAAACTGCGGGGCAACCTTAAAATTTGCTCCCGGAACTACCAGCCTTGTCTGTGAATATTGTGGGACAACCAATGTTATAGAAAAAGCTAAAGAAGAAATTAGAGAAATTGATTTTAATGCTTTTCTGACCCGGAAAATGGTTGATGAAGAAACCCAGGAAATTCTTACGGTAAAATGCCAGATCTGTGGTGCTGAGATTACATTCAAACCAAATATCACCTCAGATGAATGCCCTTTTTGTGGTTCAGGAATTGTTGTTACCAATAAATTATCAAAAAAAATTCTTAAGCCAAAATCAGTATTACCTTTTAAAATTACAAAAAAAGAAGCTCAGCTTGAATTTAAAAAATGGCTTAGTTCATTATGGTTTGCTCCAAATAAGCTTAAATATTATGCCAGGGATGAAGAAGGTCTTTCAGGTATTTATATCCCATTCTGGACCTATGATAGTCATACTCAAAGTGATTATCAGGGTCAGCGTGGAGATGATTATTATGTTACTGAATCATATACAACAGTTGAAGATGGTAAAACTGTTACAAAAACAAGGCAGGTTAGGCACACACGCTGGAGTTATGCGAGTGGTCATGTAAGCGATAATTTTGATGACATTCTGATCATGGCAAGCAACTCATTACCAAGAAAATATGCTGATTTGTTAGAACCCTGGGATTTGGTTAATCTTGTACCTTATAAGGATGAATATTTAAGTGGTTTTAGAGCTGAAAGTTATCAGATTAACCTTGAAAATGGTTTTGAGCTTGCCAAAGAAGTTATGTATGAAGAAATCTGTCATACAATCAGGGATGATATTGGTGGAGATCATCAGCAAATCAGTAATGTTGATACCACATATTCTGAGATTACCTTTAAACATCTCCTTTTACCTGTTTGGATAAGTGCTTATCGCTATGGAGACAAAGTTTACAGGTTTATGGTAAATGCCAGGACTGGTGAAGTACAGGGTGAAAGACCGTGGAGCAAAGTAAAAATAGGAATCGCTGTTATATTTGGCCTGATTATCGTTTTAACAATTTTGTATTTTAACCGTGAAAACCTTGTAAGTATAATCAGTAGTACAAGATAATTGAATAATATATAAAAACTGTGAAAGATTAAATTATAAGCTCAAAAATATAACAATAAATTTATAGAACCAAATGATAATATATAATTTGGTTAATAGAATAAAGTTTTAAACCTTCTAAAAAGGAATAATAATGAAAATAAATCGATTTGCTCTTAACAATTATAAATCTATCAGAGAAATGTTCATTTTTTTTAAAGATATAAATATCCTAATTGGTGCAAATGGTGCTGGTAAATCTAATTTAATTTCCTTTTTCTCATTTCTTAGCCAGATAATGAATCAAAATTTGCAGATAACAGTTGCCCGTTCAGGTGGTGCAGATAATCTCCTTTATTTTGGATTAAAAAAATCTTCTTTTTTAAGATCAAAAATTGTTTTTGAAGACCTTAACAATAAATCTGTTTATGAAATGATTCTTGAACCAGATAATCAAGGAAATTTTTTCTTCAGTAAGGAATCAATTTCATATTCTCCAGATAAAAACAGTTGGGAAACGCAAACATTTTCCACTGGAGAGCAAGAATCAAAAGTAAAAGACAACCTTAATAACAAAACTATAGCAAATAAAGATTTTTCAATTTCTGAACATATTCTTAAAACATTTACTGCATTAAAAGTCTATCATTTCCATGATACAAGTAATACAGCAGCAGTAAAACAAATAGGTGAAATCAATGATAATAATTATCTCCGGGAGGATGCTTCAAATCTCGCTGCATTTCTTTATCTTTTGGAGCAAAAACATAAAACTTATTATAAAAAGATAGAGTCAACAATCAAATTGATTGCGCCATACTTTGATAAATTCGTTTTAAAACCATCAGCGATGAATCCAGATAAAATACGCCTTGAGTGGCGTGAAAAAAACTCAGACAAATATTTTAATGCCAGTCATTTATCTGATGGCACTCTCAGGATGATGTGCCTTACTACCCTGCTTTTACAACCTGAACCACCAAATACAATAATTATTGATGAACCTGAACTGGGTTTACATCCTTACGCAATAAATATTCTTGCCACCGACATTGAGCAGTTCATAAATAAAAAAAAATGATTTAT
>CAYRDV010000543.1:0-3317 GCA_964422885.1 uncultured Candidatus Sericytochromatia bacterium | reverse complement strand
TTATAAGAACCACCTGAGCTAGGTTTATTGAATGGATCGCTATAGCTGCTTGGCTTGCTTGATGGTTTGCTGGAAAACGGATCACTGGAGACACCAGAGCCTTTACTAGGCCCGCCAAAAGCATCACTGCCTTTATAACCGCCACCACTTGAAGGTTTTGAGAAAGGATCTCCACCATAGTTACTAGGGCCAGATGACTTTGAAGAAAACGGATCCCCACCGGATGGTTTACTACTAGGTCCGCTTGATTTATAATCCCCGCCGCCGGACTTGCTAAACGGATCACTTCCTATACTAGACATACTTGCACTCCTTAAAACTTTTAATACATTATTGAAAGAAAAATTATTATTTTAGTACCCCGCATAATTACTTATTTCACGATGAATATAATCATAAACTTTATATTTATCTGAAGGACCATGTTCCATCACCAAACCCATATAACGTCTGTAATTGGACTGATAGAAAGTTGCGGCTCTATTCATATCCCATTTTACAAAGGGAGCATTGGTATTATTGCTATTATATTCCATTATTTCACCAAATGTTGGCATTAAGAAGGCTGCCTGTGTTGGGAGTAGCTTAAAACCATGGCTAAATGGTGGATTATGTGTTTCGGAATACGGTAAAGCGTTATATCTTATTTCTATACAGTTAGCTAAAACGTCTATTGCAATAAACCTCTTCATTTCATTGGCATTTGCTTTGTATATATCTGATGCGTACTGATAAGCACTATAATTTTTATTGAAATGACGATTACCATTTGGTGAATTTAAAAACAGATAACTGGTGTAGTTTGTAAGCTTTAAATCATTTTCAAAATCAGAATAAGTTCTGTATGGTAAATAATCAAAAACGCCATTTTTTTGAGCTTTATTAAAAATATCATCAGACTTATAGTTATTAGCAGTTTTATCAGCTAACTTTGAAAAATCAGAATCTTTAAAATTGGCTTCTTTAGAGCTTACAGCCTTCTTTGTAACGGGCTTTTCAGCATTTACTTCTTTTTTACTTAGTACTGAAGTCTGATTTTCCAGATTTCCTGTAATAGAAGGTTGAGTTGCACAACCTGCAGATACAGCAACAATACAAAAGGTAAGAAATATGGATAACTTATTCATAATCTCTCCTAATACGACTACGCTATTACTTACATTTTTTTATAGAGTATTTAGCTCAACTCTTTCTTAAAAAATGGTTAATTATAGCCTAAATAACCATTTAAATTAAAACAGATTTTATTTTTTAGCTCAAAATAGCTTTCCCAACTGGCCAGGAACCGGTTAAGTATTACAAAAAATCTACTTATTCAATATTAATACCCATAATAATATACTTTTAAACATAAAACTATAATTAAAAAAATTAATTATTAATTTAGAAAAAAGTTGCAATACTTAATATTTGCTATAATTTATTTGTAAATAAATATTACAACTTAAGATAAATAGGAGGTAAGAAACATTAAACAGCTAAAATTATTACCTTATAAAGGTTTAATTGAGGAATAAAAATGGAAAATTTGTTATATTATTTAGTTAGAATTAAGAATTCTATACTTATGAGAAGTAACTCCCCACCTTGTTGGGCCCCTGTTAGTTTTAACTTTGGGTATTTTAAAACTAATAAAAATCAAAAAATTGTTAAATTAGATTTCCATAATAGTCAGAATTACTTTCGTTTTCATAAAAGTAATAATCATACTTTTGCAAAAATACTAATTAAACTTTAGTTTACCTGATATCTGATTCGTTCCAACCACAAAAATTTTATAAACAATAAAGGAGATAACAAAATTATGAAGGTAAAATCAGCCGCACTAGGTCTTGTTTTGTCATTTTTTACAGCGACTGCATTTATATATAGCTGCACTCCAGCACCAAATACAGTAAATAATAATTCAGACACATCTGCTCAATCTATAGGAATTGAAGGAAGTGCTGCATTTTCTTCAATGTTTGAGAATGAAGAATTATTTAAAGATAGTGAAACCATTGCTGAAAAGAAAAGTGATTTTAATACCAAAGCACTAATAGATACTACAATAGATACGACACTTAATGCTGAAATTAAAGAACGTATTGCTAACCTGGCTACAAAGCTTGAGGTTAAAACAAACGTTTCAGCAGATGTCCTGGCAAGTATAGGAAGGGTTAATTTTACAATAAAAGCCAGTGATGTTGTTTCAACTTCAAATGCTGATGGTTCTACAACTAAAACGGTGGCTATTGAATTTACAAGTAAAGAAACAGGAAAAACAAAAAGTAACACAGTTTCAAAAACTTATTTAAAAAGCGGAGAAACAAGACTTGAACATTATTTAACAGTAAATCTTGGAACTTATAGTAAAACAGCTACCAGAAAAAAGACAACCAGCAATAGCCAGATTACACTGGAAACAAATTCCAAAGCAACTCTTTCCAATGGCAGCACAATAGAAATAAAGGAAACAAGAAATAAAAGTAATGGAGCAGAGGGTTCTGGAACAATCACAATTAAACCAGCCAGTGGAGAAGCAACAAACTATACTTTTGATTCAAAAGTTGAAGCTGATGGGAAACTTGTAGTTGATGCAAAAAATACAGCAAAAAGTACCGAAGTAAAAGTAATTCAAAAAACTGAAGCAACAGCCACAGCCGAAATAACCAGTAGTGGTAAGACCCAGACATCTGAACTAAAAACTGAGGCAGCCAGTGAGACAGCTGTAAGTACAAAATAAATTATTGTTAGGGCGACCCCCAGGCGGGTCGCCCTGACTTAAAATGTGCAAAGTAAAAAATTTATTTTAGATACAGAAACCACAGAAAGCGAATTTTTGTTATAAAATTTAATTAATAAATGTTACAGTAATTAATTCTCGTTAATGGGAGGTGTAAACAATGATCAATCCTACCGCAGGAAGAGTAGAAAGCGGTAGTGGGAAGGGATACGGCAGATATACTTTTTCATTATCAGATAAATATACTAATTCCAGTGAAACCAAACAGGATTTTCAGGGAAAAACTCCCCACAATGTTGGGTCCCTATTCCCGAATACAGGAATAAAAAAACCGATAAAATCAGTTGTTTCCAGACTAGTTAAACTTTTATCCAATTATAATCAGGATATTAATCTAAATGATGTCGATATAAAACTTGAAAATAAATCTCCATCAGGGTTCATAACTATTTTTAAAACAAAAGTAAAAAAAGAAAAGAGTTAAATTATTTTTTGTAATTTATAAAACGGCTTTAGCAGCATTAATTAATCCATGACCACAGGGTCATTTAATTCTTAACATAGCTAAAGCTAAGGCATTAAAAGGATTAGC
>CAYRDV010000542.1:0-3321 GCA_964422885.1 uncultured Candidatus Sericytochromatia bacterium | reverse complement strand
CTACATTAAAGATTTTATTAAATTTATCAGCAATATAGGGTTCTGTTACTGCTACACAAATTTCATGGTTTCTGTAAAAGGCCGGATACGTAAAATTTGCGCTACCAATTATCAGAGTTTCATTGTCAACCAAAGCTGCTTTTCCATGCATAATTTGTCCCTTTTTATAGGGAACAAACCATTTTACAGAAATTCCAGCTTCAGATAACTTTACTATAGCATTATAATTAAATACACCAGCTAATGGAGTTTTAAAATCAAAATATTTATCAAATGAAACTTTTTCCAGTAATACTTTTACTTCTACGCCTCTCTTTTTAGCATTGATAAGAGCTTGCATAATTCCAAGATGATCAAAAAGAAGCATTTCAATATTAATAGAAGTTTTTGCTTTATTAATCTGTTTTAATATTAGTTTTTCAATACTTTGTTCAAAAAAACCGGTTTGAGCTATTTCAACATTTGAATTTTCAATTTTAACTGGTATTTTATTAGGAATATTATCAGTTTCGTAATTGGCCAGATAGACATTTTTAATCCTTTTAGATTTTCGCCAGTCGAGATTAGCAATATCTGCAATAACTTTTGCTGAAGAACCTTTTAATTCAATCATAAAATCATGATTTATAATTTCTGAATCAAGAAAATTCATCCCACCAATTACAGCAATATTTTCATCAGCAATTACTATCTTTGTATGATTAATAAAACGGATATTTGATAAAAAAACGGCTCCTTTTGGTAAATATTCAATAGGAAAATATCTTACTTCTATCCCGTTTTTTATCATAAAATCATATTGTTTTTTTGCTGCTTCAATCATAAATGGTAAATCTCCCATTGTAGGATCTGCGATAAATTGAATTAGTACTCCCTGTTTTTTTTTCTCTATTAACTTTTCAGTTATTTCCTGGGCAATTTTTCCCCCAAAAAGATATACACTAATTTGAATTTTATTTTTAGCCATATCAATAACGTTTAATACTTCAGGCATTATTTCTTCAGCATCTACCAAAAATTTGGTCTGATTATTTTCAGTAATTACAGGCTCTTTATTTTTTTTAACTTTAATTATTTTATTATAAGCACCTGGGATCTCGTATTCATAAGCTTTAAAGACAGAGGCACAAGAATAATAAAATAAAGCAACTATAACTACGATATTTACTTTTTTGAAAACAAAGGGCCTAAGCCCCTTGTTTAAGCCATGAAATTTAGGCATTAATTTGTATACGCCTTGGTTTTAACTCTTCACGCTTTGGTAAAGTAATCTCTAAAACACCATCTCCAAATTTAGTAGAAATCTGGTCTACATTAAATTGATTACCAATAGCAAATGCTCTGTAAAAGTTACCAATATAAAACTGGCGGTAAACAGGCTCTGATGGTTCGGTAAAAGATGATTTTGCTCTAATAATAAGGGTATTATTTTCATCAACAGTAATATCAACATCACCTTTTTTAACACCTGGTAAATCCATTCTCATTAATACATTATCTTTATTTTCACAAATATCAATATCAGGTAAAAATGAATTCTGAGAATCTATCATTAATTCGGCAGAAGTATTTATTACTTCTCTTTGTCCTTTTTTTTCCAATTCGGTAGCCATATTTTAACCTCCTTCTGAACTATGAATGGCAATTTGTTTTGGTTTAGCTTCTTCCGATTTGGGAAGAGTGATTGTTAAAAGACCATCTGTCAAATTTGCGGATATTTTATTTTTTTCAACTATAACTGGTAAACGAAAACTTTTTTCAAATTGGCCGGTACTGCGTTCTCTTCTTAAAACCGTAGTTTCACTATTTAACTCGTTTTCTTCACGAACTCCTGACAAAGTAAGAGTATTTTCCAATAGGTTAATATTGATGGAATCCTTATTTACTCCTGGCATTTCGGCAATTACTATTAAATTGTCCTGGTTATCATAAACATTAACAAAGGGAAAAGTATTGGCATTTGGTGTTAACCCAGGTGTGCCAAAAACATCATTAATTTGTTTTCTTAAGGATTCTAACTGTTTGAACGGATTAAAATCATATTCAAATAACATTTTATCCACCTCCTTAACTAATATCTATCTTTTTGGTATTAGACTGGACACCTTCTTTTTTAGGGATTGAAACTGTTAGCAAACCATTATTACATTTTGCTGATACATTATCCCAGTCAAGATGACTACCTAAAGGTATTGTCCTGGAAAAGCTACCAGACCAGCTTTCTCTATAATATGAGTTGTCCGTTTTATCTTCATAGCCTCCTTTTTTTTCACCACTTATACAAAGATTTCCATTCTGATAAGTCAGATGTAAATCTCTTTCAGTCATACCTGGAATATCTGCTGTTACATGAACTTCCCTGGCATTTTCACTAATATCAACTGCGGGATAATTAGTTGTTGAAAAACCAGGAAAAGATGAATATGATAGTTTGTTAAATTTATTTTCGGGTGAGGTTTTTGTAAGTCCTCGATTTTCTTTTGAAGTTACATTTTTCATAAAAAGAAACTCCTTCTTTATAATAGTTTATTATTTATTATTAAGTTTAACCAAATTTTTTTTTAATCTACGATGAAATATTATTCCCTTTTCAAACTTTAGAAATAAATGTTGCAATTATATTTTGAAAATAAAAAAAATTTATTTGACTATAGTATTAATATTTTCTATTAAAAAATTCAATTTTAATAAAAATTGTTTTTTTTCTAAAAAATATCAAAAAATAATTATCAATATTATTAGTTTAAATAGTAAATATTAAATTTTTGTTATTTTTACTTTAGATATAATATTAAAATAGATGAGATGAATAATTTATTTAAAATTCAACGAGGTAAAAACTGTTAATGAATTATGTTTGTTATATCTTTCAAAGAAAATTAATATTAAAAAACCAGGGCCAAAGAAGATTAAATTTTTTTGATAAATCTTCCCTTTTTTAAGGAGGTTAAACATGAGTATTTTTAGTGATAGAAGAGAAGCTGGTAAATTACTCGCTGAGCAATTATTACAATTTGCAGATAAACCTGATGTACTGGTTTTAGCTTTACCCAGAGGAGGAGTTCCTGTTGCTTTTGAAGTAGCCAAAAAATTGAAAGCTCCTTTAGATATTTTTATTGTGCGTAAACTTGGTGTTCCTGGTCATGAGGAATTGGCAATGGGTGCTATTGCAACAGGTGGTATCAGAGTTATGAATGAAGAAGTAATGAATTATTTAGATATTCACCAGTTAACAATTGAGCAGGTAACCCAAAGGGAACTAAGGGAAATAAGAAGAAGAGAAGAACAATACAGGGGAAATAGAAACGAACCAATAATCAA
>CAYRDV010000541.1:0-3331 GCA_964422885.1 uncultured Candidatus Sericytochromatia bacterium | reverse complement strand
TAGGATATTAAAACCCTTTCAGAATCAAGCTTTACCAGCGAAAGAAGTTCTTCAAGTTTTTCCTTAATTTTTGCACTGGAAATCCTGCCATGATCAATTATTGAATCACTAAGCTGTTCACCAATTCTTACAGTTGGATTGAGTGCATTCTGAGCTGCCTGAAAAACCATAGATGCTTTTTGCCACCGGAATAACCTTTGTTCTTCTTTTGAAGCTTTTAAAATATTTTTATCATTAAAAATAATTTGGGATTCTTTTGTAACAAAGCTGTTTGGGGCAAGTATACCCATTATTGAATTGGCAATAGTTGATTTACCACAGCCTGATTCGCCGATAATAGCTGTATTTTTCCCTTTGGGAAAGTCAAGACTGATATTTTCTATTGATTTAACATATCCTTCCCTGATCGAATAGCTGATTGAAAGATTTTTGATACTTAATACAGTTTCTGAATTAGCCATATTTTCACCTTAACCTCGGATCAAATAATTCTTCCACACCAGAAGCAAAACTAATCAGGCTGAACTGGAAAAGTACTATAAAAAATATCGGGGCCAGTAAATAAGGATATGCCGAAGGTATATAGATAGCACCAGTCTGAGTTGTTCCAAGATTAAGCATCATACCCCAATTGGTGGAAGAAAGCGGAACTATGCCAAGTAACATAATACCAACACTTGCAGTTATAGCACCTTTGGCAATATTAATAAAATTTATACCGATAAAAGGTATCATATTAGGGAAAAGCTCTTTAAACATTATATGTCTTACCGGCATATTCATAATAAAACAGACCTCAATAAATTCTTTGTTTTTCAGTGTCATTATCTGGTTTCTCAAAGCTCTTGCCAGCGAAGGCCATTCAAATATTCCCAGGATAAAGCCAAATGAAATTGGATCTTTTATACTGAAAAGACCGGCAAATATTGCCATAAGTGGAAACCGGGGCAAAGTAAGAAAAATATCAGTTATCTGCATAATAAAAGTATCGGTTTTTCTTCCGCTGAGTCCAGCCAGAAAACCCAGAAAAATTGCAATAAAGGTGCCAAGTAAAGCAGCAGAAAAAGCAATAAGTAAAACATCTGTAGAGCCGTAAACTATCTGCCCGAATGTATCACGGCCAGCATAATCGGTACCCAGAATATGCTGAAAAGATGGTAACTGGAACCTGTTTAAATAATCGGTACTCATATCCAGATTTATTATAAATGGTCCAATAGTTGCCATCATTAAAAACATAACCAGGATAATAAAGCCAAAGAAAGCTTTTTTATTATGATAAATAACTTTAAATTTATCCTTCAGAGTGTTTAAAAAGTTTTGCATCAGCTTAGTTTCACCCTTGGATCAATTAAAATATATATATAATCGCTAAGGTAATTAATCATTACTATTGTAACGGTTGATAATAATAAAATACCCTGAAGCAGGGTATAATCTCTTGTACCAATTGAATAACCAAAAAAATAACCAATACCGGGATAAGAAAACATCCATTCAATAAACATTGAACCGCTTATCATGTAGCCAAATGAAATTGCCAGTCCTGGAAGAATAGGTATAAAGGCGTTTTTACCAAGATACCGCCTAAAAATCCGGCTTTCTTTCAGTCCTTTTGCTTTTGCTACATTAATATAATCTTCTGATAAAACACTTGTTGCACTGGCCCGCATAGCTAAGGCCCAGCCTCCCATTGTACTTATTGTAAAAGCAAGTATAGGGAGAGCCGCATGATAAAATACACTTCCTATAAATTCAAAGGAAAACCCGGGGGTAATACTCATATCATAAGCACCGCGAAGGGGAAACCATCTTAACTTTACTGCAAAAATTACCAGTAAAATTAACCCGATTAAAAAATCAGGTACAGCCTGGGTTATAACCGAAAATAGATTCATCAGGGATTCAAGTATTTTTGATCTTCTTTTCCAGGACATAATGAGACCGAATGTACTACCGATAAGAAAACTGAAAAATAAAGAAACACTGCATAAAAAAAGTGTCCAGGGTAACGCTCTGAAAATAATTGATGATACAGGTATCCGTAATGTTATAGATGTGCCGAAATTTCCTATCATTAAACCGCCAATATAAATAAAAAACTGTTTGTAAATCGGTACTCCGGGATCATAATTAAATTGGGTCTTGGCGATAGAATAAGCTGTTTCATAAGGTATATTCTGCTGCTGGACTATTTCTACAGCTCTAAGATGAATAAAATCACCGGGCATTAAACGGATTAGAATAAAGGAAAATATTGTGGCAACAAAAATAGTCAATATTGCAGAAAAAAACTTTTTTTGCTGGCCAGATAATTTAATTTTGATATTTCACCTCAATTATTTTTTTTCGTAGAGACAAGGCAATACCTTGTCTCTACATACGATGAACCCTTCCTGTTGATATCAGGAAACTATATAAACTTTCAATACCGGAAGAACTGCTCGACCATACGGGGTCAGCAGGTTCAGGCCATCCGGTTATTCTTTCTCCATCTACAATAAATACGGTAAGATTTTTTTCATAAATGTTCAAAAAAGGCAGATATTCATTCCCTACCCATGAAAGTTTTTTTAATGGGGTAGGGAACGGTTTCAAACCGTTCCCTACTAAGAGAGTGTCGCTACTTTTTGGAGAGGTATTTCCCTTCTTTTTTTTCCCTTCCTGGGAGGGGATCAATGAGTGGGTTTCTCCCACTATTAAATCCACCTGTTCCTGCAAATTTATCCTTGCTCCATCCTCACCTTTAACATTATCAGGTAAACCGCTTGCTCTTTTTATATATCCGTTTTTGTCAAAAAAACGTCCAAAGGATGTAGCAGGATGGGCATACATTTTAAAATCAGCACCAAAATTTGAAGCAATATCAAAATTGTTGTTTTGCAACTGTTGATGAAAATATGAACCTTCAAGGGTTCTGACATTTGCTTTTATTCCAGCTTTTGAAAGCTGGGTGGCAAAGCTTTCCGATGCCAGTACCCAGTCTGAATAACCTGCAATAGAAGCAATTTCCAGTTTTATCTGATCACCGGAAGGTGTTTTATAAAATCCGCCCTTATCTTTTTTATAGCCTGATTTTTCAAGAATATTAACTGATTTTTCCGGTGAGTATTCATAATTTGTAAATCCTGAAAGAGTTTTTTCTCCCATCAATTTATTTTTTAATGAGTTAATAATTGGAATATTATAATTATCTGATGTTTTTGAATAAAAGGATGAAATCATTCTGATTGTATCTTTGTTAATCAAATGGGCAATTGCCTTTCGGAAATTAATATCTGACATTGGCTGTTTTTTAGTATTAAAAAGAAATCCAAATTCTCCATAGTCA
>CAYRDV010000540.1:0-3338 GCA_964422885.1 uncultured Candidatus Sericytochromatia bacterium | reverse complement strand
TATGTTTTTAATTTTCAAAACTTGGTTTGTGAGAAATACGGGCTAACCCCTTCCCTTGGCCTAACGTCCAAAGGAAGGGGAACTAAAAAAAACATATTTAAGTCCCCTCTATGCAGTGTCAACCGGAGAGAGGGAATTTAGGGGTGAGTTTAAAATAAAAATCTTTAAGTAATTTTAACTTTACATTCCGTAAGATAAATTTTAGAATTCATAAACATCTTTTGATGTAATTATTTTTATTGGACTATTCATTTTAAAGGTAAAACGATTTGAAAAGAATAGAGCAAAAAATACTACATTGCCTTGAAGGTTCTTCTGATAAGGTTTACGAAGTAGATCTTTGTGAAGTTGCGCCTGAACAGTATCTTGTTAATTTTCGGTTTGGTCGAAGAGGAGCACCTTTAAAAGAAGGTAGCAAAACAACGTCTCCTGTTTCTATCACAGAAGGCCGAAAAATTTTTAATGAGCTGGTAACTTCCAAAACAAAAAAAGGTTATTCTGAAGTAGAAAAAATTTCTACTGAAAATATAAAGCCCCGTGAAAAAATTGAAATACCTGTTGTTGAAGATGGAGATCCCAGAAAGCAAGCTATTTTAAAAAGATTAAGCCAAAAAAAAGGGAAGTGGTCTATAACCAGAGCAATCTGGCGGGCTGGAGAATTAAAAATAAAGGAAGCAACACCACTACTTTTAAAACTTCTTGAAACTGGCAACGATTTACATAAATATTGTGTTATCTGGTCACTTGGCTGGTGTGGTGATGAATCTGTAATTGAACAAATCAGCAAAATTTATAATGAACCTACAACACCAGATATGTTAAAAAGAATTGCCAGTGAAGCATTATTAAAATTATCTACTCAGGAAATGAAAGATGCATTTTCCAAAGATTTAATAAATAAATTACCTAATGATTTGCAAGAATCCGCACGTTCAGGGCCACCTGAAACATTTACCAGAGCCTTAAATTTATATATTACAGGTGGTAATCATAAGCGGATGGAAGCTCTTGATACTGTTTATCTTATAAATAATAATAATGTAAGACCAGGATTAATAGATATATTAAAAACAGTTCCTCTCAGGCCAAGCTATTTCCAAAGGTTACGCCATATCTTCAAAGCAGCCGAGTACCGTCATGATGCTGAAATTTTTGGTATCCTTGCTTACCGTTTTGAAAAAGAAAAACCAATGTTTAATAATAAAGGTTATGAATTTGGCTATGAATGGGGCTATATCAGTGTAAATAATGAACATGTCCGGGCAAAAGAGATAAAAGTTTCTATTAAAAAAGATGACTCTAAATACGCTTATAGCAGTAAAACCAGTTCTTATTTTAAAGACAGAGTCTGGCGCACCCTTAAAACTTTGGGAGAAACCAATAATCCTGATTATGTAAAAATGGCTGTTGGAGTATTAATACACTTTAATGATAATGACGCTTCAGAAGTAAAAAAGACTGAAAGAAGTGAATATAATTATAGCACCAGAGCTTATACTCATTTTGAAACTTATTGGGATTCTTATAGTAAATATACTGCTCTTAATTATATTCTTTATTCTAATAGTACCCGTTATGCCAGAAAAAAAACTTCAGGGTTCTGGTATTGTCTTCCTTCATTTAAACCGGGGAACCCTGAACCAGAAATCAGGGAAGAAGCATTTCCTGAACTATGGGAAAAAATGCCAGCAGGTTTGATTCATTTACTTGCCGAAAGTAATTGTAAACCAGTTCACCAATTTGCAGTCAAGGCTTTAAAAGCCTGCGATAATATCTGGCCAGAGATTGACCTGGAAACCTTAATTCTGTTTTTGGAGAAGCCCTATGAAGTAACTGTAAAATTTGCTTTTGAACTGGTAAAATCAAGATATAACCCTAATTTACCTGATTTTAAGCTTATTCGTATTTTAGCAAACAGTTCTTATAATGAAGCCCGTTTACAGGCAAAACAGTGGATAGAGCAACAAATAACCTTTTTTACAAAAAATGAAGATTTTCTGCTTTCCCTTTTATTCAGTAATTATTCTGATACCAGAGTATTTGCCAGAAGTATTCTGACAAAAACAGTATTTTCTGATGAGAAAAATAGAATTTTTATTGCCAGAGTTATTTCATATTTAATATCATTGAATTCAGAAAGTTCTGAAAAAGCGCAAGATATTACTGATACCCTAATAAAAGTATATATGAATCAGCTTAAAACACTTGGGCTTGATATATTTCAGGATTTATTAAATCATTCACTTGGCGAAATTCAGGAATTTGCAGCTCAGGTCTTACTAAATCACGAAATAAAACCAGGAGATTTACCCGAAACCTTATTACAATTCATGATTCAGTCTCAGTATGAGCCTGTAAGGAGCCTGGGAGTAAGACTTATCGGTATGTTACCGGATGAAACCATAATACTAAGAATTCCTTTGCTTATTTCTCTGGCCACACACCAGTTAAAAGATCTGCGTAGCTCTGTAAGATCAATTATTAAAAGGCTTAATTCCCTTAACGCTTCTTTTGGTGAAATAATGCTGGAATCATTATTAAAAGTATTATATGTTAAGGAAAGTCATGAAGGGTTACATGTTGATATAACGGCAATAATACTTGAAGATTTAGCTGAGAGGACTTCAACAATAAATAAGGATACGGTAATAACCTTAGTTTATTCAAAATCAAAACCTGCTCAGGAACTGGCTGCTACTCTGTTAAAGAGAAAAGAAAATATTAGATGGGCAGAAGATATGCCGGTTCTGGAACTGGTAAAGCTGACTAATCACGAAATAAGAGCAATAAGAGAAGCAGGATGGGAATTGCTTTCTTCGATTAATAAAAAAACCCGTTCTAATCCTGAAGATTTAGTTAAAGTAATGAGGTTTTTTGATTCCCTCTGGGATGACTCAAGAGAATTTGCCAGAAATAGTTTCAGTAAATTTTTTAGTGAAAAAGATTGGACTCCTGAATTGTTAATCGGTTTATGTGATAGTATCTTTGAAGATGTACGTAAGTTTGGTCGGGACACCATAATGAAATTTTTCCGTTCGGAAAACGGGCAGGAATATCTGATAAAACTTAGCGAGCATCCATCTACAGATATTCAGCTTTTTGCCACAGGTTACCTTGAGAGTTATGCATCGGGAAATATAGAAAAAATTCGAGAACTAGTTCCCTATTTCAAGAGAATTCTGGCAAATGTGAACCGTTCACGGGTTGCCAAAGATCGGGTTTTAAACTTTATAAGTATTGAAGCGCAAAAATCTGAAGTAGTTGCAGATATAGTATCGGAATTCCTATCATGGTATTCAGCAACATTCGCTATTGGTGATAAAGCCAGGGCAATAGAA
>CAYRDV010000539.1:0-3364 GCA_964422885.1 uncultured Candidatus Sericytochromatia bacterium | reverse complement strand
AATATCATGAACCACACGCACCCCCACCCCCCCCCCCTAAATCTCCAACAAAAAAATTAAATGAAGAAAAAACAAAGCCTACAACTACAGGAAGACTTTATAAAAGGGACAATACTGATGATGATGATGATTTTAATGAACGAATAGAAAATGTAAGTAATAAACTTGATGAACTTAAAGAATCATTAAAAATCTTATGGACAAATTTTATTAGTACGACCTCGGCAATTTTGCTTAAAGTAAGTGCGATTCTTATTAAACCACTGGTTGCAATAGCTGGTGTCATAGCTAGAGTTTTAAGCATTCCCTTAAATATAATTAACCGTTTAATTTCAACACTGGCAGAAAAATTAGGGGTAAAAAATAAAGAAATAAGAAGTAGTTTAGGTGAGGATGAAGATGAAGAAATTGTAGAACAGGCTGCTGAAATAAAAACAGCAACTTTTAGTGAAATGATTGAATTAAATATTATTTTTACTGATAACTACAAAAAAAATCTTTATAATAAACCTCAAAGTGCCGGATTTAAATTAAGTAAAATGGAAGAAGGTCTGATTTTTAACATGTCAATGGAGGCTATCAGGGAGTGTGCTGAATTTACCAGCGAATTACCTCCGCCAACATCAGGAATTTATAGGGATGTTCCAATTTATAAAATTATGGAAGATGTAACTGAACAGGATGTATTAGTCTTTTTGGGTTTTGTAAAAACATTCCCGGGAAAATATATAGGCAAAACCTGGAAAATCTCCGAGACTTTTGCCACATGGTTAATTAATAACTCACCAACAGGGTAACAAAAGTGAAAGGCACCATTATAGCTATTGTGTTAAGTTTTATTGTTTTATGGTCATTGAACCATAGAGTTTTATCTACTTTCTTTAAAATTAAACGACAAAGACTTTACAAACCTAACAATTTCTATGAAACTAATAGTAAAATGGAAAATGTTTCTAGTATATCTAGTATCGCAAGTGTTAGAAAAAAGCGCTTAAAAGAAACTAAAACAAGGCCTCCATTAAAATAATAGAATCTATAATAATAGTAAATAAAACAATGAAGAGAAAAATTTTTTTATCTGCGGGAATTTTATTTTTTACCTTTTTTAATAATATTGCAAAAGCAGAAAATGTTACACAATATTTAGTTGAAAAAAGGATCTCGGTTGATCGTAAAACTGGCTTCATTCTTGCCTCTGATTTAAAGAGATTACAGGATATTAAACCAAGGCGGGCAACGCTTGTTGCTTCTCATCCGGTTAAAATATCCAAGGAGTCCATAAAAAAAGATGAAAAAGTATATTCTATTCTTAATGATGGTAATACCTTCAATTCAATTATTCTTGTTTCTGATACTAACGGAAATCCAATAAAAAGAATCTCTGTAGGTAGACAGGCAATGAAGATTATAACCTCATCAAAAACAAAACATTTATTTGTTCTTTGTGGTGGTTATTTTGGTTCTGTGTGGGAAATTGATCCAGAAAAAAATCAGGTAATAAAAAAGTTTGCAACAAGCTGGAACCCAACAGATATATCTCTGGATAGTTCTGAAAAATTTCTATATGTAACTTCTGGCAAACTGCAAAGGTTTAATGTTGAAAGTGATGTTCTTTTGGAAACAGATTTGCCTCCGGAAATCAAATATTTAAGCAGTGTCAATTTGGTTAATAACTCTTTTATGATTTTTGGTGGTCTTACCAGAGATAATACAGATGCATATTATACACTTAATGAATCCCTGACTAAAATAATTTCAACTGATTTAAAATCACAATATGCTCCAAGTATCGAAATAAGTGTAAATGCTGAATCTGAGATGTTACCGGCACCAAATGATATTGTGTTGATTTTTAGCAGAAATAATGACTTTATTTACCTTTTTTCCTTAAGTCGGGATGAAATATCCGGGATTATACCTTTGGACTCCAAAGCAGATGAATTAATTGTTATGCCCAAACAAAATAAAGCATTTGCTCTTCACCGGATAATTGGCGAAGTTTCTGTAATAGATCTAACTCCTCAGACCAGTACCCAGTTTTCTGTAGTAGCCAGAATTATGGATGAAAGGCTTAAAGATCCGACAAATACCTTTGTTTTGGAAGGTAACAAAGTCTTTATTAAAAGTGACTCAGCTCAGGAGGGTTATATAGACCAGGATAATATCCTTCGTTTTACCTCTCCGATAGTTGAAATTCCTTTTAGCCGTGATAAAGAAATTTTTATGATTTCCACTCTGGCCAATAAAAGATATTATTTGAAAAACAACCAGCTTTTTTATGAGGAACTTAATGATAATAGTTTAAATTATGCAAGAAAAATCCGTTTAAGCAATTTTGGAAACAGTATTGGTGGTATAGATTTAAGTAAAGATGGAAAATACCTTTATATTAGTGATTTTACCCAAAACATGATTATTACTATTGATACAACTACAAATAAAATTTTTTCCAAAATAATTGTTGGCTCTGAACCTGAGGATATTGTTCTTTATAAAAATTACCTTTATGTTCTTAACAGGGGAGATCAAACGATAAGTACTGTTGATTTAAAAACATCCCAGATAATAAAGGTAAACAGATTAAAAGTAGAAAACAATAATCTTAATATTGTCAAATTATATGATAAAGATTTTGATCAGATTATAAAAGTAACACTTGCTTCTGAAATAAATAAAGAGCTAACCATGTTAAAAATTGAAACTAATTAAGGAGCCATCCATTGAAAAATATTGTCCGAAAATCATTTATAGGTTTTGTTACTTTTCTTTCATTTGCCAATTTATCGGCATGTACCTTATTTGCTCCTGTGGATCGCTCAAAATTCAGTGATCTTGAAGGGCATGTTTTTTCCCTAAATACAAATGCCCCTCTCAGTAATACTGAAATTAAAGTGTTAGAACCATCAACAACTGAAAGAACAGATAGAAACGGAAGGTTTTTCATCAGAGCTTTGCCTGTAGATTGGGTTAGTGTTGAAATAAAAGTTCCGGGCTACCAAACATTAAAAAGAAAAGTAAAAATTGAACCTTATGGTACAAAATATATCGACTTTTGGGTTTCAAAAAATAACTCTGAGATTGAGAGTGAAAAAATTGTTTTCGAAAGAAATGGAGATATATGGCTAACTGACGAGTATGGAATTAATCAGGCAAATATTACAGAAAGAATGAAAGAAAAAAGTTTTTACAGTAATATCGCTTCAAGTTTTTCTTATAACTCCCCTGTTTGGTTTTTGGATAAATCAAAACTGGCTTATATAGTAATAGATAATTCAGTTGATAAAAATACCAAAAATGGTTTATGGGTAATGAATCCAAATGGAAAAATGAACCAGAGAGTTACCTATGTAGATGCAGAAGCTGG
>CAYRDV010000538.1:0-3392 GCA_964422885.1 uncultured Candidatus Sericytochromatia bacterium | reverse complement strand
AACCCCACCAAAAGTATATATTGGCTTATATTTAAATGATATTTCCGGTATTAATTTAAATGACAATACTTTTATGGCCGATTTTTATCTTTGGTTCAAATGGAAAGGTAACGATGATCCCAGCAAAACTTTTGAGTTTACTAATTCATATGAAAAATGGGCCTTTAATCAGACTCCTTCATACGAAATGCCCAGAGTGCTGGAAAATGGCTGGAAATATCAGGTTATGAGAGTTGAAGGAAAATTTACCTGCAAATTTGATTTACATTCATATCCACTTGATACCCAAACTTTATCTATAGAACTGGAAGATAGTAAACACAATTCCAGTAATTTAATTTATCTTACAGATATTAATGGTTCAAAATACAAGAGTAGTCTGGTTTTACCAGGATGGAAGATTACAAATCAGGAGCTTGATACTTTTGAATATAATTATGAAACTAATTTTGGCCAATCTGAACAGGCTTCTGTTCTTGATAAATATTACAGGTTTAAATATACGCTAACTATTGAAAGGCCACAGTTATTATTCCTTTTTAAAACAATTCTACCTATAATCATTGTTTTGATGAGTGTTTTTACAATATTTTTTATTAGTCCAAGCTATTTTGAAGTTAGAAGTGGAATAATTATAACCTCACTTCTAAGTGCAGTTGCTTTACAGATAACTGCTTCTGCTGATTTACCATCAGTCGGTTATCTTGTTCTTATTGATAAAATTTATAATCTTTCATATATTATTACCTTGTTTGCTTTGATAGAAACAGTTGTAACAGTAAAATACAAGGATAACAATTCTGTCAGTAGTGCTGTTATTATTGACAGGATAAGTTTTGGCGTTTTAAGTATAATAACTATTTTTTCATTATTTATAATTATAGGTAACAGGTTATGAGAAAGAGAGAACAATGAAGAAAAATATAACTACCAAAAAAGTGAGTCCCCAGCTTCCGGGTAAAGAAATAACTTTTAATGTTGGATTGCTCCATTTTACCAATCCTTTTGGCCTGGAGCTGGAAAAAAGATTAAATAATGTCCCTGTTTTTGCCGATAAAGATGGAAATAATGTAAAAATTGAGGCAGAACATGTTGCTATTCACGAAATAGATCTCGATTTTGAAACAAAATATAATATGATCATTGACCGAGGTTCACACCTTTTTAAACAGGGTATTGGTATCCTGATGAGTTATGCTTTCAAAGGTATTTATGTAATTAATAATCCTTTGAGCTTTCATTTTTTTATAGAAAATAAAGATGTTGGTTACAGTATTGCCAATGAATTAGGAATTAAAGTCCCAACTACCTATATCCTTCCCCCTCATACAACTCCTCATCTTAAAGGAGATAATTTCAATTATCACAAATTATTTGACTGGGAAGGAATGATGGAAAAAGTCGGTTTCCCTTGTATTATAAAACCTGCCGGAGGTAGGGCGGCTATTGCTGTAAATAAAGCTAATAATATGGATGAATTACATTACCATTATAATCAGAGTGGCGAAATGATAATGACTGTTCAGAAAATAGTGGAATCAGATAATGAATGGCAAATCAGGTGTATCTGTGTAGGTAAAAATATTATCCCAATCAAATATATTTTTAGGAAAATGGATTTATCAGAATATATTTATGATCCTGAATTTCTTACTCCAGAACAGGGAAAATTAGTAATAGATTCTGCCAGAATAATAAACCGGGCTTTTGGATATGAAATGAATTCTGTTGAGTTTATTATTGACAAAGATGGTATTCCCTGGGCAATTGATTTTAATAATCCGATTCCAGATGGAAGAGAGAGTGTACTAGGACCGGTTTTTTATAATGATTACCAAAATGGTTTTGTTCAAAGAGCGATAGAGGTTGCTACAAATAAACCAAAATATTTGTTTTTACCTGAACTGAACAAATTTTCTGAAATAGCTCAAATGCCTGTTTCTAAAGAAGAAAAATTTAATCTGGCACTTGTTGAAGCAAATAAATATTATTTGAATAATCAGATTTGATTAATTAAAGATTAAAGTAAAGTAATAAATTATTTAATTAACGTCAGATTTATTTTTAAAACTCCTATATCTATTTTGAAGAGATAGATATTTATTATTAATATTAAAAATGTTTGCAAAAAATTTAAATAACTTAGCAGCTAAATTATTTTTAGGGTCTTTAATTACTTCAAGTATTAATGCCTGTAATAAAGATAATATTGTTGTTTTACCGGATTCCTCTTTTTCTGCAACATACTCACAAAAAGATATTATTAATGACCAGATAGTTGTAAAATTTAAAACTTCAATGTCAAAATCTTCTGCAGTTGATTTTGCCCAACAGTTTAACTCAAGAGCAATAAAAGTTTCAACCAGAATGAACAGCGCTGTTTTGCAAGTTGAACCGGGAACTGATATTACAAAAGCAATTCAAAGTTTAAATAATAATCCTTCTGTTGATTTTGCTGAACCACATTACAAATATTCTTTTAGTTATACAGTAAGCGATCCCAGATCAAGAGAACAAAATGGTCTGGCGATTGCTAATGTTCATAAAGCATGGGATATAACTTTTGGTGATCCAAAAGTAATAATTGCAGTTATTGATTCAGGTGCAGATCTTAATCATCCTGATTTGAAAAATAAGCTTGTTCCTGGATATAATGTTTTGACTGAAGGCCAAACTCCTCCTATGGATGATAACGGTCATGGAACTCATGTTTCTGGAATTGCTGCAGCCTCAACAAATAACAAAATAGGTATTGCAGGAACTGCTCCCAATTGCCGGATTATGCCAGTTAAAGTGATTAATGGTCAGGGGAAGGGAGAAGGCAAGGAAAATGGAAGTTTTAATGTTGCTTTAGGTGTTTTATGGGCAGTTGATCATGGCGCTAAAGTGATTAACATGAGTTTGGGAGGCCCTGATGGAAAAACCTTAAACAGAGCTGTCGATTATGCTCTAAAGAAAAATGTAGTTGTTGTTGCAGCAATGGGTAATGATGGTTTAGATAAAGGAAGGAATTTTGGTTATTTTAAATCTTATCCTGCAGCATTGCCGGGAGTTATTTCTGTTGGCTCAATAGATTTTGACCGTAAAAGATCTGAATTTTCAAACTGGGGAGACTGGATATCAGTAGTTGCGCCCGGAAATGAAATTCTTTCCACACTTCCTGATAATAATTATGATTATGAAAGCGGAACTTCGATGTCAAGCCCTATGGTTGCAGGTCTGGCGGCTCTTATATTAAGTCGTAATCCAGATTATACTCCTGCCGAAGTAAAAGAAAGAATTGAATCAACAGCAACAGATCTTGGAGAAGCAGGATTTGATCAAAAGTATGGTCATGGACAGGGTCATTTAAAATTTAACATTTAGTAACAATTGTGGTAAAAAATTTTACA
>CAYRDV010000537.1:0-3396 GCA_964422885.1 uncultured Candidatus Sericytochromatia bacterium | reverse complement strand
CATTATTATTTATTTTATAAAAAAGAATGCCCTGTGATTCTAACTTAAATAAAAATTTAAGAAATAATAGTTTATTTTTTTGAAAATTTTCCTGATATTGATTAAATATTTTGAGAATTGAAGATTCACTATCAATAATTTTTAGTTTTTCACCAAGTTCTTTATGTTCAGGATTATTTATTAAAGCGATTCCTTTGGCATTAAAGGTAGGAATAATAAAATCCAGGACATTTGAAAAAAACTTCTTATCTGGTATTTTTTCTGATGAAAGAGGGAGCTCTGTTTTAGATAAGGTTTTAACAAATGGAGAGCTTTCTGCAATCTTAGAAATCCACCTTTGTAACTTTAATGTTTCTCTCAGATAATCTTCGGAAATAAACCTTTGTTCAAATAAAGCCTGACCTATAAGAATAGTTTTTTTACCTTTTTTATATTCTAGTGCTTTTTCAAGCTGTTCTGAGGAAATTAATTTAGTTTCAGAAAAAAAATCCCCAAGCTTAATCCAGCCCTTATTCGGCATCGGGTTTTTGGTTTTTACAAAAATTAGATTTCTTTCACGTTCTACATGTTGATGAATTTTTAATGCAAAATCAATGAAATCTTTAAAATTGTGGGAATGCAATCTATATAATTCATAAAATGAAGTCCTTTCATCAACTATTTTTAGAAATTTATATAAATCAACTGGTGAATCAAGATCACTTACTAGTTTTCTCCCTTCATCTGTCAGTTTAGGGACTAAACTTTCCAGAACAGGAAAAAAATAATTTCTTTCTGCTGCCAGTTCAATTTTGGACTTAAAGTTTTTATCATTTGGCATTAAATAATTAAATTCATCATCTTCTTCAGATTGGTCATTTTTCTTAAAATTAAGAAAACTTTTTCCTTCAGTGGCAAATTGAGTTGCTTTTGTTGTAGAAGTAAGAACAATAGTTTGCTTATTGGAACTATCTTCAGGTTCAGGAATAATTACCGGAGGAGGAAGAACTTTGGACTGTTCAGGTACTTTATCCACATTTGTCTTTACTTTGCTGATCTCTTTTTTCAGATCATCAAGATCAGTCAGAAAATTTGTCTTAAAATCATCAGGAAGTAAATCCGAATAGGTATACAATGAATTTAAATTTTGTAAAATATTAAAATATTCGCTTTTATTCATTTCAAATTTTACTTAAAAATTACAGCTACAAATATCTATTTTAGAGTGTTTTACTTTTTCTTTTGTGGCCCGGCAAGTATAAGCTGGCTTTCTATCTGCCAGCCAGGTGTATTAAGTTCACTTTTTACTATTCCTATACCCGGAACCACCCAGTAATTTCCAACTGCTGTATATGCCTGATTATATGTACCTATTGAATCAATTTTCCAGGCTTCAAATGTTCCGGCAGGAACACTTACTTTTTCAACACTTTTTACTTTTCCTGTCCACAAACCATCATCCCAGCTATTACCAAGTTTAAGAGGGAGATGCAAAAAATCAATGTTTAAATCATCTGCTGCTACGGCTCCAAAGCCAAAATAATCAACACCTTTTATGCTTACATTATCTTTATCCATAGTTATTTCTGGAAAATGATATTCATTATTTAAGGTGTCCATACCTCTAAGAATTAAGACCGTTTGTTCATTCTTTTTCTTTGATTTTTCTACCTTGAGTGTATATGTTCCTTTATAATCAACATAAGGATCATCAGCAGGATGAAAAACAACATCATATTGCCAAACAAAATCAGGATCTATAGGAAAAAAAGTTTTTGCCGGATTATTGTTTATAGTAATAGCAGGTTTTATATCAGCATTGATTAGAGGAATATTTTCAGTCTGCAATGAAGATGTACAGCCAGTAAGTATAAAAAGAACAATTATTCCTATTTTTTTTAACTTTTTCATCGAATTTTTTAACTTTTATATTTTTATTTAATGATAATTGTTTCTAATATTGCTTTCCAACGCTTTACATTTTTAGCATTATAAAAAAAACATTGCTTAATAATTTTAGCTTAATTTCAGAAAAATCAAAAGTAGATTCTCAAATATTTTCTAAGTATCTTTTTTTCAAAAATAAGGCAACTTTTTGATCAATAGGTAAAGTTAAATCATTTTCTGATAAATTACAAATATCTAAAAACCGAAAAGCTCTAATAATACTTTGAATACCATCATATTCAAACACTTGCTCTTTTTGGGTAATATCAGGAGTTGTTAAGGGTTCAACCAGATAATAGACACTAATTATCTGAGTATTTGAATTAAAAACAGATATTTGAAAAAAATCTGTAGTATAAAAATGTTCTTTTACTTCGATTTCAATATTTAATTCTTCCTGCCATTCCCTTTTCACACATTCAATTAACCCCTCTCCCAATTCAAGGCCTCCACCGGGAAATTTGGTAAAAAATTTATTATCAATAGTCTCATCACTTACCAATATTTGCTTTTTTTCATTGACCCATAACCCATAAGCACGAATACTGACTTTTTGGATATCATTCATATTTAATTTAATGCCAGTATTAATTCAGGTGAATCATTAAAAGGAGTATTTACCATTGTCGAAACCCGATAGGCTTTTACCATTTCATCAGCTAAAGGTTGCAATAATAACAAGGCCTCATCCTGTGAAAGCTTTTTATCAAGCCATTTTCCAGTATCATCAGGATTAAGAATGACAGGCATTCTGTTATGAATATCTGTTAAAGATGGATTAGCTTCTGTAGTAATAATAGAAAAAGATCTTATTTCATTATCAGCTTCATCATGCCATGATTCCCAGATACCAGCAATGGCAAAAGGTTCCTCGTTTTTAAGAATTATCCTGTAAGGTATTTTTCCTGTATCAGTTTTCTGCCATTCATAATATCCATCAGCCAGAACCAAACATCTCTGTTTTCTAAAAGCGTTCCGAAATGAAGGTTTTTCATTAATAGTTTCAGCTCTGGCATTAATTAGTTTGTTCCCGATACTTATGTCTTTTGCCCAGTGTGGGATTAGCCCCCAACGATAGAGCTGAATTTTACCCGGCTCACTATCTGTAATTATTGGTAATTTTTGTGATGGTGCAGCATTGTATTTTGGTAAAAATCCTTCGTCAGGTAAAATCGCCTTAAATTGGTTTACTAACTTCTCTGCTGAAACGGTTAATGAGTATCTTCCACACATATTTTTTTCTCTGTTTTTTTATAATTTCCGGCCCTATTTTAAATTTTATCCTATTTAAAAAAAGTGAGGAGGAAGTGAGGCAGCAAGCAAGCTTGCTTGTGAGGCGGCAAATGAATTTGCCTGTGAGGAGGAAGTGAGGAAGTGAAAAGAAGATTCTTTTTTTTACTTCTACCTCACTTCCTCCTCACTAAGACAGCTTTAGCTGTCTGACCTCACTGAACGAAGTGGCCTCACTTC
>CAYRDV010000536.1:0-3400 GCA_964422885.1 uncultured Candidatus Sericytochromatia bacterium | reverse complement strand
GCTTTTTATTCATATGTCAACATCAGAAGTTTATGGTACTGCTTTTCATGACTCTATGAATGAAGAACATCCCTTAAACCCGATGAGTCCTTATGCCGCAGCAAAATGTGGCGCTGACAGGTTAGTTTATTCATATTTTTCTACTTATAATATTCCTGCTGTTATTATCAGGGCTTTTAATAATTACGTACCACACCAGCATCTTGAAAAACTGATACCAAGATTTATTACTAGTTGTATACTTGGAGAGCCTCTTAAAATTCATGGTGATGGCTCAGCATCACGTGACTGGATGTTTGTTGAGGATACCTGTGAAGCAATTGATAAGCTGATGCATAACCAAAAGGAAAAAGTCATTGGGCAGGTCTTTAATATTGGCACAGGAAACAGTTTAAGTATTCTGGAAATTGCGAAGACGGTAAAAGAAAGAATGAATAAAGATCTTAATACGTTAGAATTTATTGGAGATAGGCCCGGGCAGGTTTTCCGCCATACGTGCGATGCATCAAAATTTAAAAATTTAATAAACTGGCAACCTAAAACTAATTTTGAAAATGGTTTAAATAATACAATAGAATGGTATCTTAATAACGAATCCTGGTGGCAGCCTCAGAAATGGCTTAGAAATATACCGATAATTACAGCTTCAGGCAAAGAAGAGTTACATTAAAGGTAAAAATTAATGACATTAAAAGCTATTTTGCTCTCTTATGAAAAAAAATTAGGTGGTTCGACATTTTCCAGAACACTCGATTTTTATAAGACAATGGAATATGCGGGCCTTGAATTAAGATACTATGAAACCAATGAGTTAATTCATATAAATAATGATACATTTAAAGAAATAAAAGATTTTAGACCTGATTTCTTTATTTCCTTAAATATTAATTATATTCTACCAATACTGATCAGAAAAGATAATATTTTTGATTATATCGAAAAGCCGATAATTGTAACCCCTGATGATCCTATAAGTCCGGTAATACCATATATAAGCTCCATTAGAAATCTTTATGACAAAAATGATACCAATGTACTTGAAGATTATCAAAGACTGATGAAAAATAAATTACTTTATCATTATATGTGGGACAGCGGGCACATTGAAGTATTAAAAAATTTAGGTGTTTTAGAACCATCCAGGGTTTTCTGGTATCCTCTTTTTGCCTGTAACTTTTTTTTAGAGTATGGAAAGACTACAAATTTAATAATTCAGGACAAAGATATCAGCTTCTGTGGAAATATATATCAGGTAAATGAAAATAATCAATATAGCTCAAAACCTTTTTATAAAGAGCTGATAAACAGGATTTGCCAAAGGCGCATAAATAACCTCGAAGAAACATCATGGGAATCAATAATTGGTGAAATAGAAAAATTGGATATAACGACAAGAGAAAAAGAAAATTTATTTTTTAATTCTGAGCATTTCTGGAATTTTTATGGTTTTGTAAAATGGCACTCAATAAACAGTTCTAACCGGATTGGAATTATGAGTAAAATAAAGCATGACATAAATATTTTTGGCTTGATATCTGAAGGGCAGGATAGCCTACTCAAATTAAAAGAGTTCAGTAACCTGAAATACCAGGAAAATGCTTATCAGTCGGTAAAATTACCACATGTATATGCTTCGTCAAAAATAAATCTGGGGATTGGTAATGCTTTAATTTTTAACGGTCTACCCTCCAAATTGATAGATAGTATGGCCAGTCGTGGATTTTGCCTGTCAGATCCGAAAGATGATATGAGAAAAGTCTTTGGAAATGATATAGAAAAAATATTTTATTATAATATTGAGCAGCTAAATGAAAAAATTGATTATTTTTTATCAAGACCAAAAGAAAGAGCAGAAATTGCCAATGATTTATTTGAAATTGTAAATAAGAAATGTACTCCCTTTAGTTTTATTCAACTTTTTTTGCAAAATCTAAATTTAGAAATTCCTACCCAAAGCATAAAAGAGTATTTTTATCATGAGCCTAAAGATATAAAAACTACTTTTGTTATTTCAGAAAAAATTATTGAAGCAAATACAAAACAGGCTTTATCAGGATTTGATTTTTTTGAAGATTTAATTGAAGTAAGAGAACAAAATATTTTCCAATATTTTAGTAATTTAGAAATAAATAACATTAAAACAAAGCTATTATGCTTTTTAATGCCTGATTTTTCTATTAGTAGTAAATTTAAAGATGATTTATTAATAATTAAGGAAGAAACAATCAGACTTGACATTGAAAATTATATTTATTTTTCAAAAAAATATAAGCTTATTTTATGTACAAAAAATGTACTAAATGTTTTAGATAAAGTAAACTCGGCTGAAGAACTGGCCTTACAAGCAGTAATCCATGGTTCAGAAATAATCTGCGATATAAATGATATTGATTGTACCTATATCTTAAATTCATCTGGTTTTGAAAAGTCAAAATTTAGACAAACAAAACCTTTAAATAAATTAAGACTAAAAAAAGGAATTAATTCATTTAATAAAGGTTGTTATAATGAATCTTTACGATTTTTTAATTTATTAGATCAAAATATAGACCAATACTACTATTATTATAAAAGTTTAGCCTTATTTTATTCAGGATATTATCAGCAGGCTAATGAATTTATATGTAAATACTCTGAGTTTTTTCCACCAAAGTATTTTACAAAAGAACTACAAAATAAAATCAACAATAAAATTCTTGAAATATGTGAATTAAAAAAAAGTCAGGTTTGCTGGTGTAATGAAAGCGAAGAATTAATAAAATACCTGGATACTGATTATTATCAGTGTTTGGAATGTAAAACCCTGATATCTTTATCTAAAGATCATACCTATCCACATATTGGAGATAAAGTATTACAAGCTGAAGATAGTAATAATCTTTATCAAACTTTATTTGACCTGATAACAGAAAACAAAATTAATTTTGAAAGTATTTTAGATATAGAATGTGTTTCTGGTAGTTTTCTTAGTTTTTTACATAAAAAAGGTATAAAAACTATAAAAGGACTAGAGAGTGATTCCAAATTGTATAATTTTGTCCAGGAAAAATTTTCCAGAGATTTTATTATCAATAAATCAGTTTATGAATTTGAAACCACTGAAAAATTTGATGTTGTCAATGGAACATTAGTTTTAGAAACGTCTGATAATCCACAAAAATACCTACTTAAACTAAAAGAATTTATGAATGATGAAGGTATTTTTATTTGCCAGATTAAAGATATATTTAATGATTATAAAGATAATTTCAGTAATAGCTATAATTTTCTGTTTTCAACAGATAGCTTTAAAAAACTATTTGATAAATCTGGTTTTGAGATTATTTCAATCCTAAAATCAACAGATATTTATAATAATTTAATTGTTATCGCAAAAAAGCTACACGCAAGGACCGCAATT
>CAYRDV010000535.1:0-3400 GCA_964422885.1 uncultured Candidatus Sericytochromatia bacterium | reverse complement strand
TTTGGTAAAGGGATAAAAACAGTACTGATTATTTCATCTGGTTTTAAATCCAAAACCTTATAACCTTTGTAAAAATTATTGATATTTACCAGTCTTTTACCATTTAAGCCAGTTAATTCGATTTCAGCATTCATTACAAAAAGAAAGGGTATTGTATCAGCAATTGGTGACGCATTGGCAATATTTCCAGCAAGTGTTCCTGCATTTTTTATCTGTGGAGAGCCAAATACTTTTAAAATTTTGGAAAATTCAGGAACAAATTCTTGGGCCAATGTTTCCAGTTGTGCCAGGGAAACTCTTGCACCAGCAATAATAGTGTTATTCTCTACCCTTAGCTGAGTTAATTCATCTATAGAACCAACATTCATGATAATATCAGGGTCACGCATCCTTTTATTCATTTGTACACTAATATCAGTTCCACCAGAAACTATCACTGTTTTCTGCTGTTCATTTTTAAATTTGATTGCAGATTCAACGGAAACAGGATTAAAAAACTTTTTCTCACCAGTATCGATTAGAACAGATGATTTTAAATGCTGTTGCAAATCCTGAAAAATTGGTTCTGATGGATAGAGTTCATTAATCTTTTTAACTTCAGATGAATTGACATCCATACCAGCTTTAATAATCGGTTCATAACCTGTACAGCGACACAAATTACCAGTTAAGCCATCTTTTAAGTCGCATTGATTAAGTTTATCTTTATTTTCAAAAAGAGATGTCATCGCCACAACAAAACCAGGAGTACAAAAACCACACTGGGCACCCTGATTTTTGATCATTGATTCCTGAATAGGATTGAGGCATCCCTGGTTTTTTAGACCTTCAACAGTAATAATATGGGTGCAATCAAGCTGATACATATATTTTATACATGAATTAACAATTTTGTAATCAATTGAGTTTCTATCACTTCCCCCTTTGAAGGGGGCCAAGGGGATGTTAACCATCCCATGAATTACAGTACAAGAGCCGCAATCCCCTTCAGCACATACAACTTTGGTCCCAACAAGCTGTTTATCATAACGAAGATAGTCTGATAGTGATTTAAAGGCATCTTCACGGTAAATTTTATGTCTTTTACCGTTTATATAAAGTAAAATATAGTCTCTTATACCCTGCATATAGTTTTAATTTCACATTATTAATATTAGTGGAAGAACCCACATTAAGTTAGGATTATTATATCATAATTGATTAATCAAGAAATCTGCTTGCCTCACTGATATTTTTTATCCTGGTAACAGGTGGTAAAGATTTTATAACAGTTCTTCCATAAGTTTTTGTAATTATCCGGTTATCAAGTATTACTAATAAGCCTTTATCCGACTTTGTCCTGATCAGTCTGCCAATACCTTGTCTTAATTTAATAATTGCTTCTGGCAGCATAAATTCCATAAACCAGTTGATATTATTAGATTTCATATAATCTACTTTTGCCTGAATAATCGGATCATCAGGGACTGAAAAAGGTAATCGGTCAATAATCACACAACTTAAAGAATCACCGGGAATATCGATTCCTTCCCAAAAGGTTGCAGTAGCAAATAAAACAGAATTGGGAGTATTTTTAAACCATTCAATGATATTTTTCCTGGTTAATTCTCCCTGTTTACGGCTGGGAAAATTTAATTCATCCTTTAATAATTCATAAGCAACTTCCATATTTTTCCAGGATGAAAAAAGTAAAAAAGCTCTTCCCTTTGTAATATTTAAGGTTTCAAGAATTAATTGTTTACAGTTAATCAAAAAATTATCAGTATTTGGATCAGGAACATTTGAGGGTATATATAAAGCAGATTGTGATGGATAATCAAAGGGCGAGGACAAAATCAGTTCATATCCGTTTTTGATTCCTAACTGATTCTTAAAATAGTCAAAAGTATTTTTTACAGAAATAGTAGCAGAAGTTAATATTCCCGTTTTTCTACTCCAAACTTCCTGTTCAAGTGTTTTATCAATAAACAGAGGGGCTGATTTTATTTCAAAAAAACCACGGTAACTATCAGATTCTACCCAATTTACCCGTTCAAAATATGACTCTTCACCTATAATAAATTTCCACTTTCTTTTTAGATTATCCAATTGTTTCAATAAATTCTGGCGGTGTGAATTTGCTTTTAACTGTAATAATTCATCCGGGAAAAGAGTATCATTTATTGGAGTAAATTCAAGCCAGCGTTCAAGCTCCCGGAGAGAATCAAGAATCTCTACAACAATTGGGTTTAATGTAATATTATGATCCTGATACAATCTGAATAAGGGTTTTCCAAAACTAAAAACCCACTCAAACAGTTTTGATTCTGAGTTAATTATTTGCCTGGTTATTGATTCAGGAATATGATTTACCCTCTTCTGTATTTTTTGTAAAAGTTTGGTTGTTGAATATCTCCCGATTGAAACAGTAAATGCATGAACAGCTATATTATATAAATGATGGGCTTCATCAAAAACAGTTGTTTCATGCTCTGGAAGTACATTACCTCCGGAAATAACATCATTTAAATACAAAGAGTGGTTGGTAACAATCAAGTCAGCTTTTGCCAATTTTTTGCGGGCATTATAAAAAGGAGCTTCATTATATTTAAAAAACTCACATTTACTCATAATACAGTCTTCTGCTGTTGATTCAATTTCTCTTTTTAGCTCTTTTGTCGGTTGAAAAGGCAGATTTGCAAAATCACCATCCCAGGAATTTAAATTACTAATCAAAATATCTAATTCAGCTTTCATCGGGCTGCCAGGAAAAAGGGTTCTTTCCAGTTCAAATAATTTCTGTTTACAGACATAATTATTTCTTCCTTTTGCTATCACTGCATTGAAGTCTCTTATTCCGCTTTGCTTAAGAAAAGGAATATCCTTATCTAAAATCTGTTCCTGTAATGCTATTGTTCCGGTAGATATAACCGCAACTTTATTACTGGTAATTAAAGGGTATAAATAGGCAAATGATTTTCCGCTACCTGTTCCGGCTTCAATGATCGCATGGGTATCATCAGCTATCGCCTTAAAAATAGTCATCACCATTTCTAATTGAGTTTCGCGGTACTCATAGTTTGGGAGTTTTTTTACAGTATCGATAAATTCCTGTAGTATATCTTCAGAAAGATTATCCATTTTTATTCCAAATCCACCCCCAGCCCCTCCTTTACCAAAGGAGGGGGGTATAATTGACCAAATTGGGGAATGCTAAAACAATTGGTAATGAGTTCTTTTATTCTATTCAAAATTGTTAATTTCTTTCATTAGTTTTCACATTCCCGTTTTATTACGAAATAATTATTTATCACAAAGATCCCGGATGGTCAAAAAGTTAGTTTCAAAACATATCCAAAATTAAATTATTCTTAAATCCTGATAATCTTTTAATCCTGTGAATCCTGGTTCAGACAGAAGT
>CAYRDV010000534.1:0-3409 GCA_964422885.1 uncultured Candidatus Sericytochromatia bacterium | reverse complement strand
TGAGTTGTTTGAAGGTCCGGCAAGGGTATTTGACAGTGAATATGATGCCAATGATGCCATCAGAGATGGGAAAGTGCAAAAGGGTGATGTTGTTGTAATCAGGTATGAAGGGCCAAAAGGTGGTCCTGGTATGCCTGAAATGTTAAAACCAACATCAGCATTAATGGGAGCAGGGTTAGGCAAAGATGTTGCCCTGATTACTGATGGCAGGTTTTCCGGTGGAACTCATGGTTTTGTAGTCGGACATATTACACCAGAGGCTCAATCTGGTGGAACAATTGCTCTTTTGAAAGATGGCGATAAAATAACTCTTGATGCAGATAATAACCGTATTGATGTTCATTTATCAGCAGAAGAGTTAGAGCAAAGAAGGGCTGGTTGGAATCCCCCAGAATTAAAATTTAAAAAAGGCGTTTTATATAAATATGCCAAAATGGTATCATCAGCATCAGAAGGTTGTATAACGGATCAATAAATGGATACAATAACTAAAAATTCAAAAAAACCAGAAACTAATCAAAATATCGAAACCGAAAAAAAAGTATCAGGCTCAGAAGCAGTCATCCTTTCATTGCTTGAAGAGGGTGTTGATACAATATTCGGATATCCCGGAGGGGCAATTATGCCCATTTATGATGCTCTTTACGGTTTTCATGAACAGGTAAATCATATGCTTGTCAGGCATGAACAGGGGGCTATTCATGCCGCTCAGGGTTATGCCCGGGTTTCTGGAAAAGTTGGGGTTTGCTTTGCTACTTCTGGCCCCGGAGCGACAAACCTGATTACCGGAATTGCTGATGCCCAGATTGATTCTACTGCTGTAGTCTGTATAACAGGTCAGGTTCCATCTCACCTTTTGGGTACAGATGCTTTCCAGGAAACAGATATTATAGGTATTTCGATGCCTGTTACCAAATGGAATTATCAGGTGACAAAAGCTTCTGAAATAGCCGAAACTTTGGCTAAAGCGTTTTATATAGCTAGTTCTGGGCGACCAGGGCCTGTTTTGATCGATATTACCAAAGACGCTCAGAACGAATTGTGTCACTTTAAATACAAAAAATGTAATCGGATCAGAAGTTATCATCCTTATCCAAAATTTGAACCTAAAAGCCTTGAACATGCAGCAGAGCTTATAAATAAAGCAAAAAAACCATTTCTAATTTTTGGACATGGTGTCTTAATTTCTCAGGCTCAAGAAGAATTAAAATACTTTATTGAAAAAACTGGTATCCCGGCAGCCTGGACAATTATGGGTCTCTCAGCATTACCAACAAATCATCATCTGAATGTTGGTATGCTTGGAATGCACGGTAATTACGGGCCAAATATTAAAACCAACGAATGTGATGTATTGATTGCTGTCGGAATGAGATTTGATGATCGGGTAACTGGTGACCTAAACAGATATGCAAAACAGGCGAAGGTAATACATATAGAAATTGATCCTGCTGAAATAAATAAAAATGTCAAAGCGAATGTAGCAATTAATTCTGATGCCAAAGTTGCCTTAAAGGCATTAATGGAAAAAGTAAAACCAAACCGTCATAATGAATGGATTCAGGAGTTTAAAGATTGTGAACAGATTGAGTATGAAAAAGTAATCAAACATGAACTTGATCCTGCATCAGGTAGCTTGAAAATGGCTGAAGTTGTGAAAAAGGTTTCAGAAATTACCAATGGTGAGGCAATTATAGTTACTGATGTGGGCCAACACCAGATGGTAGCAATGAGATATTATAACTACAATAAAATCAGAAGTAATGTTACTTCTGGAGGGTTTGGCACTATGGGCTTTGCTCTCCCTGCAGCAATCGGAGCTAAAGTGGCCTGTCCAAATAATGAAGTCGTTGCTGTAATTGGTGATGGTGGTTTCCAAATGACTTTACAGGAATTAGGTACAATATATCAGTATAAGATTGGTGTCAAAATTGTAATTTTAAATAATAATTTTCTGGGTATGGTCAGACAATGGCAACAATTGTTTTTTGAAAAAAGATATTCATTTACTGAAATGGTTAATCCAGATTTTGTAACAATTGCTAAAGGATTTTTTATTAAATCAGCAAAAGTAACAACCAGAGAAGAACTTGATAAAGAATTAAAGAAAATGTTTAAGTCAAAAGATGCTTATTTGCTAAATATTATTGTTGAAAAGGAAGATAATGTATTCCCAATGATTCCATCCGGGGAGTCAGTATCCAATATCAGATTATCATAGGAATTTTTTATGAAAAATCAAATACTTTTTCCAATATATAATATTTCCTTACCAGATTTTTGTAAAAACAGAGGAGCTTAATGACAGAAAAATCAATTTATACAGAAAATACAGATCATTCATCTGAAAGGCTGTTTACTATTTCTGTTTTATCAGAAAATAAAATAGGTCTCCTTCAGGCGATTACAATTATTTTTACCCGTAGAAAAATGAATATTGAATCAATCAATGTATCTGATTCTGAGGTTCGGGGAATAAGCCGTTACACAATTGTTTTACATTCTACCAGAAGTAAAGCTGAAAAACTGGTAAAACAAATAGATAAGCTTATTGAGGTTTTGGCGGCATTTCTTTATGAAGAAAATCAGATCCATTATCAGGAAATAGCTTTATACAAAATTTCCAAGCAAATATATAATGTTAACCCGGAAATTGATCGAATTATGACTATACATAAAGCTCGATTTTTTCCAACTGAAGAAGATTATGAATATGTCCTGATCGAAAAAACCGGGCATAAAAACGAAACCAGGAAATTGTATAAAGAACTTGAACAATATGGCATTTCAGAATTTGTGAGATCGGCAAGAATAGCCGTTTCTAAGTCAAAACGTGAAACAACGACTCTTCTTAAACAGTTGGAAGAATCAAAGTGTAATTTAATTGATAGTTAAAGGTAAAAAAATATGGCAAGAATAAATTTTGGTGGTGTAGAAGAAAATGTGGTGACAAGGGAAGAATATCCTCTTGAAAAAGCATTACTGACTCTAAAAGAAGAAACAATCGCTGTACTTGGTTATGGTGTTCAGGGTCCGGGACAGGCATTAAACTTAAAAGATAATGGTTTTAATGTAATTGTCGGGCAAAGAAAAAATTCTAAAAGCTGGGATAAAGCGGTTGCAGATGGCTGGGTTGAAGGTGAAACCTTATTTGATTTAGAGGAAGCCTGTAATAAAGGCACTATTTTAATGTTTCTCCTTTCCGATGCCGGGCAGATTGCATTATGGCCTACGGTTAAAAGCCATCTTACAGAAAATAAAACATTATTTTTCTCTCATGGATTTGGTATTACTTTTGATGACCAAACTGGAATTGTTCCTCCGCCAAATGTTGATGTAGTTCTTGTGGCCCCCAAAGGCTCCGGTACAAGTCTGAGAAGATTATATTTACAGGGTAAGGGTCTTAATT
>CAYRDV010000533.1:0-3446 GCA_964422885.1 uncultured Candidatus Sericytochromatia bacterium | reverse complement strand
GGGCCTGCCCTCTAATGCGAAAGCTGGTAAATGCAGGACATTTGGGCAAAAAAAGCAAAAGAGGATTTTATAAATATGATTAAATCCGGTTTGTAAATATTATTATTCTACTGATAACATCAGATATTTTTATCGGATATCATTATTAGTATAATTTGTTTAGTATTGATATATTGCTTTGGATTCAATACCAATCAGCCCCATTAGGGGTTATTCGTGAGGAGTCAACTCTGTAAATAATGGCCCTCACAAAGTGGGAGATATTTTATATTGAGGTTGGAAGTTTTTAAATGCCTAAATTAATGAAGCCTATTACCTTTGGGTGTGGAAGCGGTTTTAAAGAAGTTTTTTATGATAGTGAAGATCCCGGAAATAAGGCTAAACAGCAGCCTGGAAGTATATTTTGTTATCTTGGTCGCATTACTGATGAAGATAAAAAAAATAGTGATACCGAAAAAAGATGTATGTCAATGAAAGCTGGCGAATGCTGGAAGAATAAATAAAATGCCAAAATTACCTCAGGACTATATTAATTTTATTGTTAAAGGAATTGTTCATAACTTTGGTTTTCAGGGAATTCCTTTAAAAGATGATTATTCTGAAGAAGACTTGATGGGCATTTTTGAATGTAACACAACAGAAGAACTGCATAAAAAAATTAATGATATTGAAGAAAGTACGGTTGCAGCACTTGGTTTACCAATAAGAGATAGCTATTCGGTTGAAGAACTTGAAGAACATCTTAATTTTGCTCCTGGAATGCTGCAAAATATGCAGGGAGCTTTTGAGAATTTCCCTGACTTTAACAGGTAATTTATGTCCATAATTGGTTTAATAACTGATTTTGGCCTTACGGATAATTATGCAGGGGTAATGAAAGCAGTTATTTCTTCTATTAACCCTAATGTCGCAATCATCGATATTTGTCATAATATTGAACCGGGAAATATTTATCAGGCTGCTTTTCAGCTATTTACCGGATACAAGTACTTTCCTCCCAATACAATTTTTGTGGTCGTTGTTGATCCTGGGGTTGGTAGTAGTCGGAAAGCAATTTTAATAAAAAAAGAACCTTATTTTTTTATTGGCCCTGATAATGGTGTTTTTAGTTATATTTTAGATAATCAGGATATTTCTAATGAGATTATTAATATTACCAATGAATTTTATTTTTTAAAAAATATCAGTAAGACATTTCATGGGCGGGATATTTTTTCCCCTGTTGCTGCAGAATTAGCCAAAGATTTTAATTATTCAAAATTTGGTACACCTTTAAATGAAACCCCGGTTTCCCTGGAAATAAAAAAGGTTAATATAACCAGAAATTTTATTAAAGGGTTTATTATTTATACAGATAAATTTGGCAATATTATGACTAATATCTCAGCTGAATTATTGTCAGCATATCAGATAAAAGAAATTAAAACAGGAAATATAATTATTTCTTCAATTTCAAAAACCTTTATGGATGTTGAACCGGGTAAATTAGTGGCGATTTCAGGAAGTTCAGGATTACTGGAAATTGCGGTTAACATGGGCAATGCCAGGGAATTAATTTTTGGCACAGAAACAGTAATCAATGAATCTGTATATTGTTATTTCTGTACTCAGAAACAGGGGCCCCTTTAGGGGAGTTATTATTAAGTTATTTTTTTAATTTTTTAAAACGGGAAATAATTTTATCAGTTATAAGAATAGTTTCTTCATCTTTTAATAATCTTAATAAGTAAATACAAAATATCCCAATTATGCTAAGAAGTGTTGAAAATATCATAAATATTGGAATATTAAAATAATAATCTACATAATAATTAAAACCTGTACAAAAAATAGCCACTGGAAGTGTGGCAAGTAGTACCCGCCTCAAATGCTTTATAGTTTCATTTTCCAACCAGGGGCCAATCTTTTTTCTTAATAATATACTTAAAATAAGCATATTAAATATGGTTACAAAGGAAATGGAAACTGCGATACCTGGTGCCTCTAAGTGTAATATTTTTATAAAAAAGAGGCAGAAAACATAAATAAGAAGAATGGAAATGAAACTGGAATAAAAAGGTATTTTGGCATTATCAAGGGCATAAAAGGCCCTTACCAGTAAATCCCTGGCAGCATAAAAAATCAGGCTGATACTGTAACCAGTAAGCACTAAATAAGTGAGTAATGTAGATTCCTTATCAAAAGCACCTCTTTCAAGCATTACCTGGATTAACTGTTCACCGGAGCATATCAGGATAAAAGTTGCCGGAACAGAAATAAAGATCAGTGAACGTAAGCTTTTATTTATATTTTTTTTAAAAACTTCTTTATTATCATTTAGTAAAACACTTTCATTCAGTACCGGAAGCATAGGTACCAGCAGTGCTGTAAGCATAATACCCAAAGGTAACTGGTAAAGAAAATTTGCGTATGTAAGTGCAGAAATACTTCCTACTGGCAAACCTGAAGCAAAATAGGTGGTGATAATAATATTGATCTGGCCTACTGTTGAACTGAGTGATGCTGGCAAAAGAATTGAAATAACCAATAAAACACCAGGGTGTTTTGGTTCAAACCTAAAACCGATATAATTTTTTAGCCTTTTTATCAGCGGAATCATCTGTAATAAAAGCTGAAACACAGCACCGATCATCGTACCCCAGGCCAGAGCCATAGGGCGTGTTTCAGGTGAAGAGACAACTAAGGCAATAATTACTGAAAGACTTGCCATTACAGGACTTAAAGAAGGAGTCAGATAAATTTTTTCAACATTTAAAATCCCGTAAGATATGCCAATAAGTGCTGATAAAACGAACATCGGACACATTATTTTAAATTGAAAAACCGCAAGGCTTTTGGTTTCTGGTGGTATTTCTTTTGAAGCAATAAAATCGACAATAAATGGGGCAAACTCAATACATATAAAGCTTATAATACCCATAAAAATACATGAAAAGACAATTATTGTAAATAAAACGGCCTTAATATCTTTATCTGCTTTCTGAGCTTTGTATTTAGAAATCACCGATACTATTGCTGAATGAAAAGGACCATTAAGACCTGCAAGCATAATCAGAGCAAAAGAAGCCGGGAAAAGTGATGCTATCTGATAGGCATCTCTGATATAACTAGTCCCATAATATGCTCCTATTGCCATTTCTCTGAATAATCCTACAAATTTGGCAATTAAAGAAATTATTGCGATTAATCCTGCTGCTTTTAGAACACTCATTTTTTAACAATATAAATTATAAAAATATCTTTCACTTTAAACAGTGGATAGCTACCCACTGCTCAGACAAATTTCCCTAAAGAGCATAATTTTTTCTGGCTTTAACGGCTAAAAGCTTGTCCGTTTCCATACATAAAGCTGTCAGGCGGCCATTAAAGACACAACCTGTATCAATCTGAATACAGTTAATTTTTCCATACCTTTTTACATTTTGAACGGGTGTATGACCTGAAAT
>CAYRDV010000532.1:0-3471 GCA_964422885.1 uncultured Candidatus Sericytochromatia bacterium | reverse complement strand
GTATGCTTTACCTGATCTAATTCTTCTTGATGTTTTAATGCCTGGGATTGATGGATTTGAAACCTGTAAAATCTTAAAAAGTAATGAAAAAACCAAAGAAATACCTGTAATTTTTATGACTGCCTTAACTGAAACGGAGAATAAAGTAAAAGGGTTTGAAGTGGGAGCTGTCGATTATGTAACAAAACCTATTCAATATGAAGAAGTAATTTTACGGGTACAGAATCATTTATTAATTCAGGATTTGAAAAACTCATTACAGAAAAAAAATAAAGAACTTGAGGAAAGTCTGGCAAAAGAAAGAGAGTTGAATAAGCTTAAATCCAGATTTATTTATATGGCTTCTCACGAATTAAAGAACCCACTTTCTATTATTTTAATGATAAGTACAATATTAAATAAAGAAAGAGACTTAGACAAAAGTGAATTAAGTGGCAATTTAGAGAAAATTATAAAAGCAACAAAATTCATTTCCAATCTTCTTGATGATGTGTTACTAGCAACTATGGCAGGCGAGGAGGAGCTTAAGTTTACACCTGAACTTATTGATATAACTAAGTTTTGCCAAGAAATTGCTGATGACTACCAATTAATTAATCACGATTATAAAATAAATTTTGAAGTAAAAGATATTAATGATTTAGTTTATGCTGATGAAAAACTATTAGTGCATATCCTGACCAATATTATTTCTAACTGTATCAAATACTCACCTAAAGGTAGTGAAGTCGTTTTTAAAGTTTCCAGAGAAAACAATCAACTTGTTTTTACATTTAAAGATAATGGAATTGGTATTTCAAAGGAAGATCAGCAAACTTTATTTGAAGAATTTAAAAGGGGTTCAAATGTAGGTAAAATTTCAGGCAGCGGATTGGGATTATCTATAGTAAAAAGGTGTACCCATCTTCATAATGGAGAAATAAGTATTGAAAGTGAACCTGAACAGGGAACAACCACAAAAGTATATCTGGAATATATTACCAGTTAAAAATGATTTAAATTAATTTTTTGAATGATAATTCTCTTTTATGAATTCCAAAAATATAGCAAAGTGCGTTTATTTAGCGAAATATTTATAAGTTAAAACTTGTCGTTCTGGCTTGTCCAGAATCTTTCCTTTTCGCTAATTAAAATGAAAACGGTATAGTGCTAAATGTTTACATTTAGCACTATTTTCAAATATTTTTTATAAACTATTTAAATTTGGTTAATCCAGACTTAAAAGCATCAAATGCATTATAAATACCTTCTTTAAAGCTTTCTAACCTATCTTCTGTTATTTCATAATCATTACCGATTTTAAATTTAAAGTCCTTAAGCTTATTCAAGAAAATATCTTTATCCTTTTCTACTTCTTCTTTTAATTCAGCTTTTCCAAGATGAAATTGTAGCTTGGCTATATCCACCAACATTTTCAATTTGTCAGCATTTTTGTCAAAATGCTCTATTGAGGGGTATTTATCTTTTAAGTCATCTTTTAGCAATTCCATTTTAGATTTATATAAACTTATACTTTTCAAAATTTTTTCAATTTGTTCTTCAAGCTTTTCTTTAGTTTCTGCTTTACCCAAAGCAAGTTGTAATTGAATTTCTTCAAGGCTTGATTTTAAATGATTTTCCATTTTAGTCCCAGATATTATTTTTAAGGTTTCATCGATAAACTGTTTTAAATTTACCTTTTGTTTTTCAATTTCATCAATTGCTTCAGCTTTTCCAAGCGACAACTGAACTTCAAGTTCTTCTATAAATTTTATAATTTCCTGAGTCTTAGTAAGTTCTTTGATTTTCATATTTTTCTCCTTTTTAAAATTAGATTAAAATCACATGGTATTTTGAATATTAATATTTTAAAAAAGTTCAGCTTATTAGTCTTTTTAACCAATAAACTGAACAAATTGTTACTTTCTATTTTTAAGTGAATAAATACTGATACCCATATCTCTTAAGTAATCCTTTACTATTTGAATAGTTAAATCAGTATCTTCCTGTTCAAGGATTATTTCTCTGGTATTTGCTGTTATATTAAAATCATTATTGAACCAGTAAAATTTATTATTATAATAAAAATACACAGATAAATTATGAGTCTCTCCATCAAATACACGAATAGAGGATTTTCCTCCTTTTACTTCAAAATAATTGTATGAATAAGGGGTTGGTACATAATCATAAAGCCATGTATCAGGTCTTACCTTTTGCTCAAGCAAGGTTTTCGCTTCCCTTAGGTTTTTTATTCCCTTTTTCTCCAACTCACTAATTAATTCATCAGTTAATGTTATAGGCTCCTGTACATTATTATTCTGGAAGTAATCAAGCATGGTTATCAAATCTGTCTGAGTAATGCCTATTGATACTGCTATATTCCTGATTTCCTGAATAGTAAATTCCGTTTTGCTTTTTAAACCTACGTAAACAGGTATATCTCTCATTTTTGGAAGTCCTTCGGTATTAATATCAACACCTATTTCAGGACACGCAGCTCCCAAAGTAATACTTGTCCTACCAACTTCTTTATCTCCAAATCTGGCAATAAATGTAACTTCTCTATCGGTTGGAACATTATAAAGATCATTTACTTCATCTTTAAGTATTGATGGATAACTCCAGTATTGGCCCTGGAATTGTGCTTCCATCTGAACCGGAATAGGCTCACCATTCCATTTTAATCTTAATTTTGGATGGCATACTGTACTATAATGCCAGTCAAGGTTCCAGTAGGACAAATGGTTAACAGCATATTTTACTGTGAAGTTACCAAATGCATCAGGGTTTCCGGCAATACCTTCTCCTTCAGAAGACCATTTACCAGTATTTGAATCATAACTCCAGATACCAATTTTATCTCCTGACTTTATTTCTTTTCCGGTATCAGGATTAATTGTCCCCTTGGGAATCTCCATTGATACTTCCATCGGTTTACTGAAAGTAGAAGCTTTATTCCCCTTTTCATCAGTTAATTCAACAGAAGTAAACCCTCCTGTCATAAAATATCCATTATTTTGTTTTCCGTTAATATCAACACTTGCGTTGCTTAATCCTCCAGGAAATGAAGATAAAGAGTCCGGAGACTGGTTATTAAAATAACCAAAATTAGCTTTTATATTTCCACTTAAAGGTTTTCCATCTTTATCTTTCAAAATGGTATTTTCAGGAAGACTTAAAGATAACTTTGTTTTTGAATTGGGTTCATCAAGAGTTATATTAATTTTATCGGTCAAAGCTCCAGAAATATCGGCCTTATTTGTTTTTTCCTGAGCTACAACACCATTAGGTGCATTTTTTATATCTACCAGGTTTATTGTAAACAGCGATGTTTTAGGATTTTTAATTTCCATCGGAATACTTGATGAAAAATACCCTTCTGAATGTGCTACTACAGTTATTTTTACTGGTGATATATCACTGGGGTTTATACCTTTTTTCAATTTAAATTTTATATCACCTGAAGCAAAGGAATAATTTAAATTTTCA